>JADGRC010000193.1 GCA_017881245.1 Pseudomonadota bacterium | reverse complement strand
GTGACCCCAGAGATGAGTATCTATCAGGAAGAAATCTTTGGGCCGGTCCTGTGTGTCGTGCGATGCCCCGATCTCGATTCCGCCATCAACCTCATCAACGGCCATCGTTACGGCAACGGCGCTGCCATCTTCACGTCCAGCGGCGAGGCGGCCGACGAGTTTTTCAAGCGCATCCAGATCGGCATGGTCGGCATTAACGTGCCAATTCCCGTCCCCATGGCGTTTCACAGTTTTGGCGGATGGAAGGGCTCCCTTTTCGGCGACCATTTCATGCACGGTCCCGAAGGGGTTCGTTTCTTCACGCGTCTCAAAACCGTCACGTCGCGCTGGCCTCGGGGTGTAAGCGCTGGGGCCAACTTCATCATGCCGACGATGAAATAGGGTGAAATCGAGTATCCAATGTCCAAGACCACCGCAAGTAGAGCCGAGACCTACGATGACTTGCGAAAGGCGATCGTCGATCGCTTCTCCGTCCTCAGCAAGTGTCTGCAGCAGATAGCCAGCTACGCGCTCGACAATCCGAGCGAGATGGCGCTTGAGACGATTGCCGCCGTCGCGCCGCGCGCGGGAGTTCAGCCGTCGAGCCTCATTCGATTCGCCAAGGTCTTTGGATTTTCGGGGTACAGCGAGATGCAGCGGGTCTTCCGCCTGCGGCTCACGGACGCGATGCCCGACTACAAGGAACGTCTTCGGCTGCTTGGCGACAATCGACCCGGCGACAAGGGCAAGGACGTCACGGCCCTGCTGGAACAGTTCGTTCAGGCCGACATCGTCGGGTTGCAATGCCTTTTGCAGCAGGAACGAATAGGCGATCTCCTCAATAACGCGATCGACATGATCACGTCGGCGGAAACCGTCTATCTGGTGGCGCACCGGCGATCGTTCCCGATCACGTGCTATTTGTCCTACGCGCTTAGCCAACTGCACGTGCGCAATGTCTTGGTGGACGGCGTTGGCGGCATGTTTTTCCAACAAATAAGCCACGCCACGCCCAAGGACGTCGTCCTGGCCGTCAGCACGAAAACGTATTCGCCCGACGTGGTTCAGGTCGTGCGGGAATCATCGCAACGCGGCTTGCGGGTCATCTCCATCACCGACAGTCCGCTCAGTCCACTGGCCGAACACGCGACCATCAGCCTGGAGGTTCAACAGGCGTCGGTGCAGATGTTCCGATCGCTGGCTGTGCCGATGACGCTGGCGATCACGCTGATAGTCGGATTGGGACGGGTTCTCGAGACCAAACGCGCCGCGACCCAGAAGAAAGCCGCACACAAACCCTGACCCGCTGGAAAGGGGCCCGACCGAGCCTGACCCCCGGGAATCGGCATTGCGTTGAACGGCGGGTAGTCCGTCGTTATCCCGCCCCGATGCTTTCCCGCGAAATGTCGATTGCGCGTCACAGATCCGGATTCGGAAGCCGCAGATCCCGGATGAATCCAACGAGATCGTTGTACGAACCCAAGAACGTACGCAGCGTGCGCGCGGTCGCACCGTAGGTGTCGAACTCGTTCGGCTTCAGACCGTTCGGTTCGTACGCCCGTCGAAAATCCTCAAACTGCTCCGTCAGCTCGGCCATCACCGCCGCGGGGACGGGATTGTCCATGCGGGGTTTCACCTCGACCGACGACGCGTTGAATCGGCGTTGCCAGGGTCCCGGAATCGTCAGGACGATATCGCCGCCAATAAACTCCGACCAATGAAGGTGATTGCGGTACGCGGCGGAGAGCAAGCGCGTCCGGTACCCGGCCTTCTTGAAAATCTGGTACGCATGCTTCATACACGCCACTCCGGCCCAGTCCAGCGTGCCCGGCGTTGGCACCAGTTTTTCCCTTTCCGCGATGACCTTCAACCAATCGTCCAGCCGGCCGACCATGATGGTGCAGACCGAGAACACCTTCGCGGTCGACTGACCGATCGCCTCGCGCCGCTTCAATCCGCGCTCGACCGCCTCTGCCACGGCTATGGCTTGCGGCACGGTGAAACAGACGGTCGCGTTGATGCTGACCCCGCGCGCCGTCACCTCTTCGATCGCGGCGATCCCCGCCTCGGTGGCCGGGATCTTCACCTGAATGTTCGGGGCCAGCTTGGCGAAATGCAGGGCCTGCGTCACAAGGGCGTCGGTCGACTTGTAAAACTCCGGACTGGTCTGAATTGACAGGAAACCCTTTCGACCTTCGGTTCGGTCGAAAATGGGTCGCAACAATTCGGCACCCCGAAGCGCCATCTCCTCGATCAGCTGCCAGGTGATTTGGGCTTCGGTCCAGGTGGACTTGGTCGCGAACAGCTCGGCGATGCGATCCTTCCAATCGGCGAACTCCTGCTGAACCACGCCAAAAACGATGGTCGGATTGGTTGTCGCGCCCACCGCCCCATGTTCGATGGCATAACGGAGCTCCCCGACCGCGCAGGAATCGTTCCAAAGCTCCGTCGGCGTGGTTGACACCATTTTATGTAACGGGCTACGGAACGTGCTATTTCTACGGTCACGGCCGTTACTGGCCGGGACGTCCTCGACCGGCATGGAAAGCGTGCTCGACATGATATTAGTAGAACATATATTCTATATAGTGCAAGTTTAGAATATTCGTTCCAACTGTTGATTGCGTCCTCGCCGATCTCGAGAATCCTTTGTCGATCCCTGGTTGATCGGGCCCGCGTGGGGCGGCCCCGATCAACGTGCCGTGAAGGTGGACGCTCCCGAACCCACGTCGTAGATGACCCAGCCGCCCCCGGTATCACGATAGTGCGGTGCCCCTGCCCCCGCCGCCGTCGTCGTTGACACGTCGGCGGCCGGCAGCGCGACTTCGGCGCGGACGTTCATCGGAACGTCGATCTTCAACGTCAGACCCGTGGGCCCCCTCGACCAGTCCGCAGCTACGGGTCCTCGCTGTGTATGCACCGTCCCTCGCGCAAACGTCAGCCCGACCTTGGGTGGTCGAATTCCAACCGTGTCGGCACCTGGCGTTATCACCCGCACCCCGAGGATCGTCTCCAAAATGTCGACCACGACCTGCGCTCCCCAGCCATGCGACTCGCTCTCGCCCCGCACTGGCGCGTCCCAGGACTCCCACGTGAACGTCGCACCCTGCGAAAGAATGTTGGCCCAGCCGGGGTGCCCCTTGTCCGTCAACAACGTCAACAAGGAGTCGTATCGTTCGTTGTCGCCGAGAGCCTTGGTCAACCAGTGGGCGGTCATGGGCCCTTGATTCATGCCCATCGCCGCGATGTAGTCGACAACGGCCACCTTGCTCGCCGCCGGAACGACGCCGAAAGCCACCGCATACGAGTTCGCGAGCTGAGAGGCGTGCGTGCTCAAGGTGCTACCGGTCGAACCGTCGATGTAGATGCCATCCGTACGCCGCAACAACGCGTTAATCGACGTCGTCAATTGATCCCCACGCGCCGTCTGCGCGGCGATCTCGGCGGCGGGCCGAGACAGCGCGCCCGCGGCCGCGGCCGTCGCCCGAATGGCCTCCACGGCCAGCATGTTGATGGTGGTGTGTGCCGTCGTGGCCATGTCGTACCCACGTCGCTCCACCTCGGGCCAATCGATGATGCCGTACAGATACTTGTCGCTGCCTCCAGCCAAGTTCGTGATCAAGCCCGTCGTGGCGTCCCGATACGACCAGATGTAGTCGCCGATCTTTTGCATGGCCGGGTAGGCGCGACCGAGGAGCGTCTTGTCACCCGTCTGCGTGTAGTAACGCCAGACCCAGGTGGCAAACGTCTCGGTGAAATCAGGAATGTCGCGCTTCAGCACCAGGTCGCCGTTCGGATAGACCGCGTTCAATCGTCCCTCCGCTGACCAATGGCGCGCTTGCGAAGCCAGGAACTCGGAGATCGCCTTTTGCGTGAGGTCGCGCTCCTGCCAAGCCATCATGGTCGCGAATGACTCGTTGACGGCGTCGATCAGAAACTGGCCCTTTTCCCGCGTCGGCGTGTCGAGGAACTGTTGCTGAGCCGCATAGAGCGCCGAGCGCGAAACCAAGGCAAAGACCGCGTTCAACGTCGCGTCCGAGCCCTCGAAGGTAGCCGCGCGATCAGCGGCGACATCCGTATGCTCCACGATCGCCGAGATCGCCGCGGGTGCCAGCACCTCGCCCGGAGCCGAAATTTGCAGATAGCGCCAGCCGAGGAAGGTCATGGGACGAAACTCCTGCGCCCCCGCCCGCTCGATGAACTTGAACGACAGGTCCGTAGCCTGGCTGGTCGAGACGGGCGTCGTGGCCGTGATGGGCACGGCCGACACATGTCCATCAGCCGTCAGATGGAAGCCCGCTACGATATTCAACGTCCGCCCGGCAACTCCGGACGCGAAACGAACCGTCGGCCGGGCGGGTATGACATTTCCGAAATCGGCGACCACCGTGCCATCGGTCAGCGTCTTCACCACGACAGGCGTGACGACCGTCGTCCGTAGGCGCGGCTCTTGTCCCGTCAGCGATTTAAATACGCCGCTCGGATGCGGGCCGATCACCTGGGGCGCCACCCAACCGGAAGCGGCGAACCCCGGCGTGTCCCAGCCGTCGGGATGCTGGCGCATGTCGATCCATTCGACGTAGTCACACGAATCGCTGTTCCGTTGCGGCGCCCCCGTCTGCCATTCGGATGCTCGGCTCACGCGCCAGGTTCCATCGCTCACGATCAGTTCGCGGGTACCGTCGTCGTGATCGACGACGATGCGGACCAGCAGTCCGGGCTCCCCCGCTGGCCGCCCCTGGCCCGCCCCATACCAGTGATAGAGCACCCCCACCGCGACGGGACTGCCGGGCTGAATCATTCCCGTCAAATCGGTCGTCTGATAGTACCCCTCACCTGGATACGAGAACGCGGGCCCGCGGTCGACGATCGCGCCGTTGACGTGCAGCTCGAATTGGTGATTCGCCGATACATAGGCCCGTGCCCGACGAATCGGCTTGGCGCCGAGCGTTTTCTCTACCCGGGCCAGGGTGTAGTCATCCACCGCGTCCGTGCCCGTGGTTGTTCGCCGGATCCAACTCGCTCCCCATCCTTGCGCGTTGTTCGACAAAGCGACGTCGAATCCCGCGCTCGCGGACCAGCCCGACGCGACGTCGCCGCGATCCCAGGTCCGGACAGTCCACGTGTAGCTCTCCCCGGCCATCAGGGCTGGTCCGCCATACGCGACATAGGCTTGCTCCGACGATGCCACCTTGCCGCTGTCCCAAATCATGGCGCCCGAGCTCTCGAGCCGCACTAATATCTGGTAAGCGGTCTGCACTTGATTCCCGCCGGACGCGTGCGGGTACCAAGAGAACAAGGGGGTCCCCTCAACGTTGAGAGGTCGGGTCCGGTCACCGACGCGCAGATCGTCCGGCGGGTTGTCCCCGGCTGTCACGTCGGTCGTCGCGTCGACCGGTGACGCAGAGTCGGGACCGGCCGCATCATTCCTGACGGCGTCGATCAGTGGCGAATCGACAGGGGCGATATCCGCCATGGGAGAATCCGTCCCCGCCGCGTCTCCGGAAGCCGAATGTTCCAGCGGCGAATCAGTCGTTGTCGAATCCGCCCTGGAGCTGACAGAGCTGTCGTCACCGGCCTGCGAATCGATGCCGCCCGCATCGAAGGACGCGCTGTCTTTCATCCCCTCGACTTGAGGTGCGTCCATTCCGTCGAGCACGGGAGGACCGACAGATCCGCCCGAGCCGCATGATGAAGCGCCCAGCAGCGCCAGAAGAACGGCGATCGTGCCGCCGATTCGCATGCGCTCGCGTCGCCCCTTCGTGAACGCAAACACGCGTTGCAGGAAGCATCCCAGCGGAACGAGCGACGCCATATGTTTCGCATTAGAACATATGTTCCATCCCGGTGGTCAAGTGGAATATATGTTCGCACACGCGGTTAGGGTGCGACGGTGGACCTTCTTCTCGCCGGCCGTCACTGCGTCGACCCGTCAGGCGATGACGGTCGTCATTGCGTCAACCGGTCAGTCAGCCGGTCAGGAGATAGCCGCCGTCGACCGGCAACGCGACACCGGTGACGAAGGCCGCGGCCGACGAGCAGAGAAATAGCACCGGGCCGGCGACGTCTTGGGGCTCGCCCCAACGACCAAGCGGTGTGCGATCGACGATGGGCGCGCTCCTCACGGGATCGGAGTACACGGGCTCGGTGATCCGCGTCCTGATCCAGCCAGGCGTGACCGCATTGACGCGGATGTTTTGCGACGCGTACTCGCGCGCCAGCGACTTCGTCAACTGCACCACGGCCCCCTTCGAGGCGGCGTAAGCCGGCGCATGGGCCGCTCCGAAGAAGCTGTACATCGAGCCGAGGTTCACGATGGCCCCACCGGTCTTGGCCAGATAACCGCGCGCCGCCTCGCACATCCGCATGGTGCCGATCAGATTCACGCCGACGACCTGCTCGAAGACGGCGAGGTCATATTCATCCCGGCGGCGGATGGTTCCCGCGCAATTCACCAACGCATCCAGACGCGGCAGGCCCCGCACGTAGTTCCCAACCGCCGCCGAATCGGTGACGTCAAGGGCCGCCGCCTCAATGGATCGGCCGACCGCCCTCGCGGTGGCGTTTTCGGCCTCCGCCAGTGTTAACCCCGTCACGCGCACATCCGCCCCTTCGGCGGCGAACGCCTCGGCGATAGCCCAGCCGATGCCCGATGTCCCCCCAGTGACCAACGTCGACATGCCTGTGAATCGTTTCATCCCGTCCTCGTGGCGTCACCAGCCGTCATCCGTCGGGGCCTGGCGATCATTCGTGAATCCCCGGCGGACGACGGCGGCGCATTTGAGCACACCAGATCCAAGGGGGCAATGCGCGGCGTCCCATTCCAAATCCCAATCGATCCCAATCGCAAAATAGTCGGCCTGCTGGCCGGGGACGCGCCTGGACGGGTCGACGACAGCCCTTATTTCCCTCGGCTTCCCCTCGGGATTCGGATTGACATAGACCTGATTTCGGAATAGAAATTCTGAATTGATGACCTCGTGTGTTTGATTCGGGCTACTGGCGAATGTGGGGAGATCACCCGTCGTGGGCTCTGACGGGGATATGCGCTCACGGGGTCAGGCGCATCCCGGCAGGATTCTTCATAAATGGAGTCGCACGCTGGGCACATGTTGTACGATCTATTTTCCGGTTGGCCCTTGAATCGAATTCCGAAAGGCGGATGTCATGAGCGAGAGAATCTCCCCACGTTTCTCCCCCGGCGGCGGCGGCATTCCCGACCAATCCAAGCCGTCGGTCGTCCCCCCGCAATCGCTCTTCCGGACCCTCGGTGCGATGACTCTGATCGTGCTTGGTTCCTCCTGTAGCAGTGCGGGAAGCCAGTTCGGATCTGGCGGCTCGTCCGCGCCAGGGATTGGTACCGGCGGAGGCTCCACTTCCACGGGCGGGACGGTAGGTCCCGGATCTGGTGGACTTGTTGGTTCCGGATCGGGCGGCAACACAGTTGTGATCGGGAGCGGTGGCGCCGAGGGGCCTGGGTCGGGCGGAAACACCGGTACGCCCGGAACGGGTGGCGGTGCCCCTGCCACGGGCGGCATGGTGGGCGGGGGTACCGGGGGCGCGAACGGAGGAAGAATCGGCAGCACAGGCGGGACCGTGGGACCAGCGTCCGGCGGCCGCGTCGGTTCGGGTGGCGCACCCATGGGAGGGGCGACCGGAATGGGGGGAGGCGCCCAGCCTGCCTGCAAGCCGACACCTCCCAATACCACCTGCCACGAATTCTTCGCCAACGACAACGCACGGAACCAGATCACCTACGTCAACGAATTCGACCCCAGCAAGAACTGGACGAAGGCGGTCGGCGACACGGGCGCCAATTCTCCGAGGACAATCGAAATCGTCGACAACCCGATGGCCAAGACCGGCAAGGCGATCTTGGTCAGTCTTGAAAAGGGATTTGGCGAATTTGACGTCACGGACGGGACATCCCTGGTCAAGGTTTCGAACAAGTCCAGCATCAGCGGCGCGTGCCGGTTGCCTGACGGCACAACGGCCCTGGGGAACGACAACACTATCCTCATCGTGAATTCGACCGGAACCGAGATCCGGCGTTTCGCCATCCCCGTGGGTGACAATCTACGGGCGATCAACCGCAATCCGGTGACCGGGCACTACTGGTTTTCGAAGACACAGATCGTCTACGAGGTCACCGATACCGGCGCCGTGGTCTGGATGGCCGACATGGGTGCCGGAACCAAGGGGTATGCCGTTTGGTGGCGCGACGCTGGCGGGGCCTACGCGACCACGGGCGATCCATCAACCGTCGTGGAACTGGGGGCTGACAAGAGTATTATCAGCACGGTGGGCGGCAAGACGATGCCCAAGTTGGCATCCATCGGCCTCGACTTCTTCTCCGGGTTCGTGCGGTTGCAAAATGGCAACTACGTCGTGGCGAACTGGCTGGGTCACCTTTCAGCGCCCGCGGCCTCCACGCCGCACATCGTCGAATTCGCCCCAGACAGTACGCCGGTCTGGCGGTGGGGCAATCAAACCCTGGCCCGCCAGATCACCAATGTCTTCATCGTCCAGTAAGCGCACTTTCGCTCAACAACACAGCCGAATCCCGCGATCCTGAAACCAAAAAAAACGAGGCATCCCATGAACGCGATAGAGTCGAGTAACGGCCGGGGGACAGGGCAAGCACGGAAACGCTGTTTCGCGGGGATCCCCATAAGACGTCACATGGGTGTCGCTCGCGCGATGATGGGCTTGCTCCTCGTCCTCGTCCCATCGCTCGCCGGGGCCACGGGCCTAGGGAACCTCACGTACACGGCGGCGGAATTGGAAAAGCCGATCGCCAATTTCGGAGCCACCGGCACCGGGAAATTTCCTGCCGGCCCTCCGGGCAGCAACACGGTTCTCATGCTGCGGGACGTGCTGCTCGTCCCGGGTTCCAACGACAGTGGAAAGCCACCGCTTTCTTTCAATATCTTCGACGTAAAGGATCCGCGGAATCCGAAGTTGTTGAAGTCGATGACAACGGGGCCTGAATTGGCCAGCGGCCGTGAATTGCACGCGATCCCCGTCGCGATGGTCAACGGCAAGGATTACGTCGCATTCCCCACCCAGACCGGGGTCATGTTCTGGGATTTCACGGACCCGATGAATCCCATGGCGGTGGGCACGCTGACGCTGGCCGGAGTAAACGGTGGTGACTACGACAACGCCGCCTGGATGTTGTCCTGGGTCTATCCTTACCTTTACGCGGGCGGGACGGGCAACGGTGTCTACATCGTCGATGCGACCGATCCCGCGCACGCGACGTTGGTCACGAAGGTAGCCACCGGATCACTCGGCAATTTTCGTATCGGACCGACCTACGGCGCCGGCAACTACCTGGTCGTGGCCCAAATGGACCAGGCCACCTCGAGCATATCCGTTCTGGACGTTGGAAATCCGGCCAAACCCTTCTTGTTGGCCACCGGCAAAACCTCCGTCAGCCTGTATTCATCGGTCGTCATCGGCGACATGATTTACGGCCCGGGCACCAATGGTGACTACGCATTCATGAAGTGGAGTCCAACCGCGGTCACCATGATGGCTCAGACGAAGTCCGGCAGTGATCGCGGAGGCTACTGCACGTATCAAAGCCAGTTCGCGATCTGTGGACAGTCGAGCGAGGGCTATAAGAAATGGGATCTCCACAACATGGCGGCCATCACGCAGGTGGGCCACGGGACGGATCCCCAGGGCGTGGGCGGCGACTTCGATTTCGCGACCATCATCGGAAACCTGGTCTACCTTGGTAACGATCACGGAACCGGCGCCGCGCTGATCCCGCACACGATGGCGCCCGACACGACGGCCCCCGAGGTCGTCAAGGTGTTTCCGAACGACGGCGACACGAAACAGCCGACCACCAGCCGGGTTACCGTCTTCTTCTCGGAGGACATCGATCTCGGGACCGTCAACAGCACGAACATCTTTGTCCGTAAGATGGGCGGAACGGCATTGGACGGCTCTTTCAGCAAGTCATCCTTCAACGCAATCTCGTTCGGCCCCAAGGCAGCCCTGGAAGCGAACGCGACCTACGAGGTCGTGATTCCGGCCGGTGGTTTGAAGGATCTCGTGGGCAACACCATCACGACGGCGGCCATGGCGCGTTTTTCCACCGGCGCGACCGTCACCGCGGGTGGGGGGGCCGGCGGTAACACCGTCGTCGGCTCGGGCGGAGCTGGCGTCGGCGCGGGCGGTCGGGGCGCGGGTGGAGTGTCCGCGACCGGCTCGGGTGGGGGTACCCCGACCGGGGGCATGATGGGTTCGACAGGTGGCACCGCATCTGGCGGCAGCGCGGCGACCGGTGGAACGGTTGGAAGCAGCACCGGCGGCGCCGCCGTCATCAGCACGGGTGGTACGAGCGGAGGCGTCGCCTCCGCCTCCGGCGGTTCCAGTCCGGTGACAGGCACGGGTGGCGCCTCCGTTTCCAGCAACGGGGGCTCGGCCCCCATGGCCGCCGGTGGAAGCGCTGGTTGCGCCTGCAACGTACCCGGAGGTACTGGCTCGACGGGCGTGCTGTCGCTCATCGCCGTCGCGCTTGCGTTGGGCGCGCGTAGAACTCGCACGCGGCGTAGCAAGTCGGTCACGCAATGAAGAGGTTCCCCATCCTCGCGGTGGGGACCGCGCTGGCTGCTCTGCTCGGTTCACGCTCGGCCGCAGCTCTCACAATCACCCTGGGACCGACTGACCCGGTGGTGGTTGGACAAGCCCAAACCTTCCGGGTAGCCAGCGTCACCGATGCGGTCGGCGCCGTGACTTTCCGCTGGAACTTCGGCGATGGAAGCAGCGCGCCGTTCGCACCCGACATGCAGTCCGCGCACAGCTACACGGCCGTTGGTCATTACACGGTGATCGTGTCGGCCAGCGACGACGCGGCCAACACCAGCGACACGGCGATTCAGACCGTGTACACCCCGGCAACCGCCAAGCCGCCCAGCAATTCGTCCAGCATCATTTTGGATGCCGCGCGCCATCAGGTGTGGAACGTCAACCCCGACAGCAACAGCGTCAGCATCATCGACACCGTTCAGTTGAAACGGAAGGCCGAGATTCAGGTCGGCAAGGATCCGCATTTCCTGGCCCAGGCTCCCGACGGAACGATCTGGGTCGCCAACCGAATGTCCGATGAAATCGTCGTCCTGGACGGCGATTCGGGCGCTATCAAGACGCGTATCGCCCTGCCCTACGCGTCGCAGCCGCGCTCCGTCGTGTTTGGTCCGAGCGGCATGGCTTACGTGTCACTGTACGCGACTGGCAAGCTGGTCGAGATCGATCCCGCGTCCCGCCAAATCAAGCGCAACTTGATGTTGGGGCCAACCCCCGCCGGCGTGTCGGTCGCGGAGGACGGGCGTATTTTCGTCACCCGGTTCATTTCACCGGTCGACCATGGAGAGGTCTGGGTGGTGTCGCCCGACACCTTCACGTTGAAAAACACGATCCAGTTGGCGTTCGACAAGGGACCCGACACCCAGTCATCGGGGCGCGGCGTTCCGAATTACGTGTCGTCTTTCCTGATTTCCCCCGACGGAACCCAGGCCTGGGTGACGGCAAAAAAGGACGACACCGCGCGCGGGATTCAACGCGACGGACAGTCCTTGACAGCGGACAACTTCGTTCGTCCGGTCGTTTGCGCGATCGACCTCAAGACCGAAAAAGAGATGATCGAAAAACGGCAGGACGTCGACAATCGATCCACGCCCGTGTCGGTGGCGTTCGCGCCACATGGCGACTACGCGTTCGTTCTGATTCAGCCGAGCAATTGGATCGGGATCATGGACGCCTACGCAGCCCAGGAGGTCAGCGGCATCAGGGACGTTGGGAACGCGCCGGACGGTCTGGTGATGACGCCCGACGGAAAGTTGTTCGTCAACGCCTTCCTGTCACGGGAGGTGATCGTCTACGACGTGACATCGTCGCTGTCCTCGGCGGATCACACGGCCCCCGCACCGACGACCCGAATCCCGACCGTCGACGTCGAGCCACTGTCCCCCCAGCTGCTGATGGGCAAGAAAATTTTCTTCAATGCCGCCGACACCCGCATGGGGCACGCGGGCTACATGAGCTGCGTATCGTGCCATTTCGGCGGATTCAGCGACGGGCGTGTGTGGGATTTTACCGACCGCGGCGAAGGCCTACGCAACACGAAATCGCTCCTGGGCGTTCGGGGAATAGCTGAAGGGCGCGTTCACTGGAGCGCCAATTTCGACGAGATTCAGGATTTCGAACGCGACATCCGCCACGACTTCGGTGGTTCTGGATTCATGTCGGACGCCGAATTCGATTCCCGCTGCGTGACGGTCCCCGTCGTCTACCCGAACGGTGGTGCTGCGCCCACCACCGGCAGCGCCCCGACGACGGAGCGCCGTTACGATCCGTTCATGAAGGCGTCGGCCGGTGTCAGCGTGGAATTGGACGCGCTAGCCGCGTACATCACGTCCTTGGACAAGGTGCCCCGCAGCCCGTATCGCAACCCCGATGGCACCTTCACGGCGGCCGCCCTGGAGGGAAAGAAGATATTCGAGCGCGCTGGCTGCATTCCTTGCCATTCGGGACCTGATTTCACCGACAGCGCCTTGGGCGTCGTGCATGACATTCAATCCATCTTGCCCGCCTCCGGCTCGCGCCTGTTCGGAAAGCTGACCGGAATCGACACCCCATCGCTGAAGGGCATCTGGCAGAGCGCCCCCTACTATCACGACGGCCGGGCCGCGACCCTGACGGAGCTCTTCACGACGTACAACAGCAAAGACCAAATGGGGGTCACCAGCACCTTGAGCCAAGCGGAGCTTGGACAATTGGTCGAATACCTGATGGAGCTGGACGACGAGCCAGAGCCACAAACGACTTCGACCGCCATGCCGATGTCCAATCCCAAACCAGCCTCCAATACGCATGGATTCTGTTCCGTCGGGCCAGCCTCGCAGGGACTACGCAAGACGGGCCTTTGGCTCGCATTGTTGTCGTTGGGCGCGGTGGCGTTGGGCGTGATGCGGCGGCGCGGAAGGCAGCGGGATCGCCGGGACCAGTCGTCCTAGTCTTGACCGCACCGCTCACGGCATGGGTAGGAGCGGTACGAGAACACCGTTGGGCTCATCGTGCAGCTTGGTTGTGTCCAGGCCGTCAAGTGCGATCACGTTGTTCAGGGACGCGATTGTCGGGAACAGGGTTTGGTCGAATCGCGCGATCAGTTGCCCCGCGGGGTTGAACCTCAGCAGTTGGTAGCCCTGCCCGTTTCGCTCGGCGCTGTGACCCTGCCAGTTGCTGATCAGAAAATCGCCGTTTGGCAGCATCTGGTAACCGGAAAAGAAGAACATCGAGAGTGGTCGGTCCGCGCCTCTCGGCTCGGGGTGCCCCTTGCCACCAACGGTTCGCAATGCGCGTCGCCCCTCGGTGTCGATCACGAGCAGGCTGGCGGCGTACCCGGTTGAAACCGTAACGACGTGCGGCGCGATCCGCACGGCCTTGACCATGCTGTCCGTCGGCATGTCGTCGGGCACCTCGAACAAGGTTCTCATGCCCCCGTTCCAGGCGAGTTCGTGAATGACACTGCGGTCATTCGTCTCTGAGCAAAACAGGAACGTCCCCTCCCCGGTGAGACGAATCAGGCGAACCTTGTCGATGCCGCCGAAGAACTGGGTGCGTCCGGATACCGGGGTGGCTGCGGAATCCACCTCCCAGACGAAGATCCCTCCGCCGCCATTCCCCGCCACCACCGTGTGCCCGTTCGACAATCGGCGCGCGGACTCGATGCCCCCTGGAAGGCCGACGATGCTGATCTGCCGCACTACGGCGCCGCGGGCCGATAGATCCAGCTCGACGTAACCAGACGGGGTGCTCCGCAAGACACGTTCTTTACCAATCAGCTGGAGATCACGGCCCGCGCCGTCATACCTCCAGTTCCGTTCGGGAGCATCCAGGTCGAGGTAGTGCAACGCGGAGTTGCCCTCGTCGTTGAGGAGCAGTCTTCGAGGCCCCGAGAAGGAGGGACCGCCCTCGGCGTCGTTCCAGGCCATCATCGGACCAACAATAGGTCGCGCAATTGTTGAAACGAATCGACTGTGGCGCGGGGTTCCTGACACCTTCCGAAACCATAGCGGGCAAAGACAAAAGGGACATCGTTGGCCAGCGCCGCCGCTTGATCACCGGGCGTGTCGCCCACGAACACGGGCGCTCGCAAATCGTTTCGGTCGATGACCGCGCGCAGATTCTCCGCCTTGGATCGACCGGTATTGCCCCAACATTCGTGATCACGAAACAACGGAGCGAAACCGGTCGAGGCCATGAAAATTTCGATGTATCCCGCCTGACAGTTGCTGACGATGAAGAGGGGATACCGCGTCGCCAGCGCCGCCAACCCTTCGGGGACACCTGGATAAAGCACGCCGCCTCGCTCGGCGATCAAGCGGTTGTCCTCCTTTTCCGACTCGTCGGACAGGAGCTTGATTTGATGCTCGGGCAGTCCCACGCAGACCTCGCGCACGCACAGCTCGTGGGGCTTGCCCGCGACCCCGCGCACGTCGTCGGCCGTGATCTTTCGGAAGTCAATTTGATGTTTCGCAATCACGTTGTTCCAACCCTGGGCGCAGGGTTCGCACGTATCCCAGAGCGTACCGTCGAGGTCGAAGACCACCGAATCGATCGGGTGCAAGGCGTATTGCGGGCGTGACGAATCGGACATGGAGCCCCTGCTTGTCGCAGGAGAAGCTGTCGTATGCAAGTCGAAAGTTACCCTGGGCGACGATCGATCACGCCATGGCGATCGGTCACGACGCTTGAATCAACACCGCGCGAAAATCGTTGACGTTCGTATGCGTCGGACCCGTGATCACGAGATCGCCCAATCGCGAGAAGATCCCGTAGCCGTCGTTATTGGCCAGGAAAGCGCGGGCATCAATGCCGAGGCAGGACGCTCGCCCCAAGGTCTCGGGCGAGACGATGGCGCCCGCGTTGTCCTCGGTCCCATCGATCCCGTCGGTGTCGCCCGCGATGGCATGGACAAAAGGGGCCCCTTGCATGCCGAGCGCGAAGGCCAACAGGAATTCGACGTTGCGCCCTCCCCTTCCGTTTCCCACCACGGTCACCGTGGTCTCGCCCCCAGACAACAGCACGCACGGCGGGGCAACCGGCTGGCGGTGGCGCAGCACCTGCCTCGCGATGCCCGCGTGTACCAACGCGACGTCGCGCGCCTCGCCCTCCAAGCTGTCGCCGAGGATCAGGGGCGTGATGCCGGCCTCGCGCGCGATCTCCGCCGCCGCCTCCAGCGATTCCTGAGCTGCCGCCACCACGTACGTCTCTATTCCCCGCAGGCGCGGATCATCGGTCTTCGGGGTCTCGGTTTCCTGCCGGCCGGCGCGCAGATGTTCCATGACCGCGCTCGGCGCCGCGATGCGATACCGGGCCAAGGTACCGAGCGCGTCCGCGAACGTCGTCGGATCCGGGACTGTGGGCCCGGACGCGATCACAGAAGGATCGTCACCCGGGACATCGGAGATCGCCAACGTGACGACCCTGGCGGGATAGCAGGCGGCGGCCAGGCGTCCGCCCTTGATGGCCGACAGGTGTTTCCGAACGCAGTTGATTTCAGCGATGGTGGCACCGCATTTTAGCAACGCGCGATTGACCTCCTGCTTGTCCTCCAGCGCGAGACTTGGCGCCGGTAGGCTGAGCAGCGCCGATCCCCCACCCGATATCAAGCAAAGCACGAGATCATCACCGGTCAGGCCAGCCACCGTCTGAAGAATTCGCGCGGCCGCCGCCTGCCCCGCGGCGTCCGGGACGGGATGCGCCGCCTCGACCACTTCGATCCGATTCGTTGGCAGCCGATGCCCATAGCGCGTGACGACAAGTCCCTCGAGTCGACTCTCATGTGGCCAATGAGCCTCGACGGCTTGTGCCATGGCGGCGGCGGCCTTTCCCGCACCGACGACGACGGTTCTCCCCTTGGGCGGGGACGGCAGAAATCTCGGTAAGCATCGCTCGGGCATGGCCCGCGCGACGGCCGCGTCGAACATCCGGCGCAGCAGCGGGGCGGGGTCAGTCATCGCGACATGTCCGCAGCACGGGGCCCCGGGGGGGGAAGCCCCGGACGAGCTACGTGCCCACCTGGTGGTTGGCCAGGACTTCCAGCGCGCGAACCATGGCGGAGTGATCCCACTTGGCGCCACCCTGAGCCTGGCAGGCATTGAGCAGCTCCTGCACGGTCGCGGTGTTTGGCAGACTGACCCCCAGTTGACGCGCGGTACCAAGTGCGATGTTCAAGTCTTTCTGGTGCAGCTCGATTCGAAAACCCGGCTCGAAGGTTCTCTTGATCATGCGCTCGCCGTGAACCTCCAGGACGCGCGACGAGGCGAAGCCCCCGAGCAAGGCCTGGCGCACCCTGGCGGGATCGGCTCCGGCCTTGGCAGCAAACACCAGCGCCTCCGCAACGGCCTCGATGTTCAACGCGACGACAATCTGATTGGCGACCTTGCATATCTGGCCGGCGCCGTTTTCCCCAACCAAGGTGATGTTCTTGCCCATCAACTCGAAGAGGGGCTTCACTCTCTCGAACGTCTTCTCGCTTGCGCCGACCATGATCGTCAGCGCCGCGTTCTTGGCGCCGATCTCGCCTCCCGAAACCGGCGCATCGACGTATTCGCAACCAAGGGCATTGACGCGCTTGGCGAAATCCTTCGTCGCCACCGGCGAGATTGAGCTCATGTCGATGACGATCTTCCCGGCCGCCAAACCAGCGGCGATTCCGTCCGGCCCGAACAGGACCTTATCCACGTCCGGCGTGTCAGGAACCATGATGACGATCGCGTCGGCCTTCCGCGCGACTTCGGCCGGGGTGCCACAGGCGATGCCGCCCGCGGAGGTCAACTCCGCCGTCACGCCGCTTCTGCTGTGCAGGTGCAGCGTGCGGCCGCCCTTGATCAGATTGGCGGCCATGGGGCGACCCATGATGCCCAGGCCAACGAATCCCAATGACTGCAATTGCGTATCTATTTTCATGGGTTGTGATCTAGAATTTCAAGTATGGCTTGAGCCATCCAAGCCCTGCCTCTGTCGTGGCTGTCGGCCGGTACTCGCAACCAACCCAGCCTTGATATCCGATTCGGTCGAGGTGTTGAAACAAGAATGCATAGTTGATCTCGCCCGTGCCCGGCTCGTGGCGGCCGGGGGTATCGGCCACCTGCATGTGCGCGATGCGCGGCAGGTTCTTCTCGATCGTGGGCGCCAGATCGCCCTCCATAATCTGCATATGGTAGCAGTCATAGAGATAAGCGAGATTCGGGACCGACGCGTAGTGCATCAGATCGAACGCCTGACGCGACGTATTCAAGTAATAACCGGGAATGTCGCGCGTGTTGATGCCCTCGATCAACAACGTCAAGTCGTGCTTGGCGAGTTCCTGCCCGGCGAAGCGCAGATTCTCGAGATATGTCTCTCGCATCATCTCCGCGTTCACGCCGCGGGGCATCAACCCAGCCATGCAGTGAAGACGGTCGCACCCGAGCGCCCGCGCGTAGTCGATGGCCTTCCCGACGCTGTCTTGAAACTCGAGCGTCCGAGACGGATCGCAGGCCATCCCCCGGTCGCCCGCGTTCCAGTCGCCAGGAGGCAGGTTGAACAGGATGACCTGCAGCTTGTTCCGAGCCGCGATCTCGGCCACCTGTTCCTTGTCGTGGGCATACGGAAAAAGGAACTCGACCCCATGGAACCCCGCCCTGGCCGCTGCCGCGAAGCGGGCGAGGAAATCCACTTCGTTGAACATCATGGTGAGGTTGGCGTTGAACTTGGGCATGCTCTTCTGGGGTCTCGTCGAGCCCGAACCATGTCGCCAGCGCGGGCGCCAGACTGTAGCGGGAAAGACCGCCGATTTGAAGGGAGCCAAAGGCTGTTTTCCAAGTCGTCAGCGATCCAGGAAGCAGGTGCCAGGCGGACTATTTCGGGCCAGAGCCGTTCGGGGACTATTGCTGTACAATCTCATCCTCTGAGTCCAATACGCCTACTTTGACTGGACAAAACACGGTTCCGGGTATCGTCGGGGGGAAAACTTATGAAGTTCGGAGCATGGGTTCGAAGAATTTGGGGAATTGGGGCAAGAATATGGATAGGAACGCTGGTTCTTTTCACGGCCTGCGCCCTTGATAACAGGGGCCTGCACGTGCCTGGAGCAGGCCCTTCCGGCAGCGGCGGAACCACTGCGTTCGACGCGGGCAATGCCAGTGGTGGCGGGACAGGTTCAGGTGGGGCGGATCCCACTGGTGGAGCAAGTGGAAGCGGCAGTGTTGTCGGAAGTGGCGGGATTTTGGGCAGCGGGGGCGAGCTCGCTGCTGGAGGCGATGGTTCTGTGGGGAGCTCGGGTGGCGGGAGCTCAGGAACCGGCGGCGACACCCCCGGCAGCGGCGGTGTGCTCGGAAGCGGTGGTGACAACGGAAACCATGCGGGAACCGGCGGCGAGAATGCGTGCGCGTCGTGCGCACCGTGTTTCAAGTGCGGTAAGGCGGGCATCTGTGACCTCGATCCGACTTCCACATGGAAGATAAGCTGTGTATCCGCATCGATCGCGGCCACGAACCTGGACGGCGCCGCGTGGGATCCCGGAAACGTTCCGAATGGCGGGGGGGCCCCCGATCCGTTCTGTGAGTTCCAGATTCACGAGATCGGTCAACGGGACACCGCGCCGCTCAACGACACGTTTAGCCCGGCATGGAACGAGGACATAACGCCCCCGAACGTCAAATTCACCCCCAACTGGGTGATGAGCCAAGCGGGGTTTTGGTCCATTTTGGTCGCCGATCAGGACGGCATGACCAGCGATGGAATCTGCGAGGTTTTTCCGCCGCTCACCGCCACGAACTTCGCCAACGGAACCGTCGTGTTTTCGAACGCCCAGAGTTGCACGAAACTGACGCTGCGACTGACGTGTAACGAATAGTCTCCTACAAAAGTCCGATCGACGCCCTCCGGGGTCGCGCTCGCGCCTTTGGAGGGGCGCTATGGAGCCTGTGTCGGAGCGCGCTCGGGCGGCGTTCCTGGGCCTGGCTCCAGCGTGGGCTCGGGCGCACCCACTGGAAGCGCCGTCGGACTTCGGGTCAGCAGATCACCGAAAACGCCCAGCAACAGGACGATCACGAAGAGCAGCGAAACGCTGAACACCAGTCGGTTGATGCCCTCCGAGTCCCACAGGTGCATGAAGAACAGGACGACCAACGTCGCCTTGATGGTCGCGATCACCAGTGCCACAGGCAGATTGGCCCCGTGCAGATCCATGCGGCCGGTCACGACGGTCGTAACGGTGAACACCAGCAACAGCAGCCAAATCACGACGTAGCGGCCAGGGCCGTGCTCGTGAGCCTGCTCTTTTTCGTGTTTGGGATTGTTGTCGTGAGCCACGCGAAATCTCCGGGGTCGCTAAGTCATCAAATCAAGTACAACAAGGGGAACAAGAATATCCACACGAGGTCGACCAGGTGCCAGTAGAGGCCGCCAAGCTCAACGGGTATGTAGTAGCTCTGATCGAAGTCGCCACGAATCAAACGGCGCAAGACCCAGATCAATATCGCCATTCCGACGATGACGTGGAAAGCGTGCAGGCCCGTCGAAAGGAAATAGACCGTGAAGAACATGTTGGCGCCCGGCATGTCCTTCATTTCTTCGAAGTGGAACCATTTGCCGGGTAAGGCGCCTTCCTCGAACTTGTGGTGATACTCGAAAGCCTTGATGCACAAGAACGTCAACGCGCACAGGATGGTGAAGATCAGCAGGCCGGCTGCCGCCTTGTTGCGGCCCTTCTTGACCGAGTAGTAGGCCATCGCGACGGTGAAGCTGCTGCTGATCAGGACCACCGTATTGATGGTCCCCATCACCAGGTTCAGGTGGTGCGATGCCTCTTTGAATGTATGCGGATAGAAGTGTCGATAGACGGAGTACCCCAGAAACAACCCCGCGAAGAGCAAGACCTCGGTACCGAGGAACAACCACATACCCAGCCGGGACGCATGGTTCTGCGTCTCCATGCTGTCAAAGTGATGGGCCAGGTGGGGATTGGCGTGCGGGTCGGAATGCGGATCCCCTCCGTGAGGCAGAGCGTTAGATGACGACATGCTCCACCTCCTCGCCCGGCTCGTGATAGGTGTGGGGCTCCTCAGGATAATCGAGAGTGTGCTCGAAGTTCTCCTTGATCGGCGGCGAGCTTGTCAACCACTCGTACCCCTTCGAGTTCCAAGGGTTGGGCCCTGCGATGTCGCCGTGCTTCAGCGCCCAGATGAGATAGACGGCGATGATGATGAAACCGAACGCCAGCAACGTGGAGCCCGCCGTCGAGGCGACGTTCAAGGCCGTGAAGCGTTCTGGATACATATAGTAACGACGCGGCATGCCGGCGTTGCCCAAGAGGAACTGGGGAATGAAAGTCGCGTTGAATCCCAAAACGATGAACACGGCGGCGACCATGCTCCAACCCTCGTTGTACGTTCGGCCGAACATCTTCGGGAACCAGTAATGAATCGCCGCCAGGAAGGCCATGATGACCGCGCCGACCATGATGAAATGAAAGTGGGCCACGACGAAGTACGTGTCATGCCAGTGAACGTCGAGCGAAACTGTCGCGACCGCGATGCCGGTCATGCCCCCGAACACGATGAAGAACAGGAAACCGCAGGCATAGATGAACGGACCCGAAACGTAGATCGCGCCGCGGTACAGCGTGCCGACCCAGTTGAAGACCTTGATCGCCGTGAAGACACCCACCAACATCGAGATGACGGCGAACGCCCCATCGTCGAACGGCGACTGTCCAGAGACGAACATGTGGTGGCCCCAGGCGAAGAATCCGACGAAGGCAATTCCCAGCGACGAGTAAGCGATCATTTTGTAGCCGAAGATGTTCTTGCGAGCGTAGGCGGCGATGACCTCGCTCATCACGCCCATGGCCGGCAGCACCATGATGTAGACGGCGGGATGCGAATAGAACCAGAACAGGTGCTGCATTAGAACGGGATCGCCACCGCGGCCCGGATCGAACAGCCCAAAGCCACCGACCTTCTCGATGCCGACCAGCAGGGTGGTGAGCCCGATGACCGGCGTCGCCAACACCTGGATGATGCTGGTGGCGTATATCGCCCAAACGAACAGCGGCATCTTCATCCAACCGATCCCGGGCGCCCGGAGCGTGTGGATCGTGACGATGAAGTTCAGACCGGTCAGGATCGAAGAGAACCCGATGATGAAGACGCCCAACAACACCGGAAACAACGTCATGGGCGTGGTGGTGCTGTAGGGCGCGTAGAACGTCCAGCCGGTGTCCGCCCCGCCCGTGATCACGCCCCACAACACCAATGCGGATCCCGTCCAGTACACGTACAGGGACAGCAGGTTCAGACGGGGGAAGGCCACGTCCTTGGCCCCCAACATGAGCGGCAGGCAGAAGTTCCCGAACACGCCTGGAATAGCGGGAATCATGAACAAGAAGATCATGACCATCCCGTGCAGCGTGAACATCCGGTTGTACGTGTTGGCGCTCATGAAAGTCGGTTCGGGCGTGGTCAGCTCCATCCGCACCAGCATCGCGAAGATGCCGCCGAGCAGGAACGCCAAAAGCACCGATCCGAAGTACATGATCCCGATGCGTTTGTGATCGAGCGTCTTTAGCCAAGACATCACGCCTCGGTCGACGTTCAGGTAGTTGATCTCCTGATAGACCCGTGGCTCCTCGGGGGCCAAGGCAGAACTATCGGTGTACTGGCTCATAGATCGCTTCCTTGGACGGTACGTTGTCCAGGTTCTGGCTGCGCAATGACTTGATGAACTCCACCAGGGCCGCCGCGTCCGGAGCCGCCAACTTTCCTCTGTACGTCGGCATCACCGGCTTATACCCCTTCACGATCTTGGCCCGTGGATCAATCATCGAATCCGTCAGGTAGGCCTCGTCGGCGATGACGGTCTCGCCGGTCTCCAGGGTTTCGAGCCGACGATAGAGATCGAGCCAGGTTGGACCGATGTGCGGATCGCCGTCCAACGAATGGCACTTCAGACACCCTTGGGCCATCGCGACCTTCTTGCCGTATTCGACCAGGGTACCGTGAAAACCAGGACCATCGTCGCCGCCGGTGTCCACGCGTTCCACCAAGCCCGCCCGCTGGTGCAACATCCAGGCGTCGTACTCAGCGGGTGGCATGACCACAATCTCGCCCCACATTTGCGAATGCCACGTCCCGCAATACTCGGCGCACAGAACCTGGTATCGGCCCGGCTTTGTCGCCTCGAACCAGGTCTCGGTGTAGCGACCCGGAAGGGCGTCCATCTTGATACGAAAGTCGGGTACGAAGAAGGAATGAATGACGTCCCGGCTCGTGAGCAGCAGGCGAACGGGACGATTCGCTGGAACATGCAGGGTGCCGACGGCGTTCGGCCCATCCGGATAGGCGAACTTCCACATCCATTTTTTCGCCATCACGTAGACATCCATCGTGTCCTTGGGCGGCGTGGTGTACCAAACGTAGTCTCGGTAACCCTGCACGAACCAGGCGAGAAAGAACACCAGCGGTACGACGACCACCGCCAATTCGAACCTGACGCTGGGAATCACGGCGGGGGTCGACTGGCGGGGACGAAGCTGCCGATACTTGAAGAAGAAGCCGAACGCCAACAGTCCGACGGCGACCGAACTGACCATCGTCACGGTGATGACGAAATAGTGCAATTCGTCCACCTGCTTGGCGAACGTGGATGCCTGCTCCGGCAGCCAAAGAATGGTCCGCATGATCTCGTTCATGCGACCCTCCTTCTCCTCATGACCAGCTCCTTTCGCCAGAGCACGGTCATCAGCGTCGCCAAAGCGACAAAGACCAGCCCGGCGCCAATGCGCATGAAGCCCATGACGTATGGTGCGTATCTGCGGTTGATGGGGTCGTACTTGAAACAGGAAAGCAAGACGCGATCGAAGGATGTGCCCACCCGTCCCCCACCCGCCTCGACCAGGGCCAAGCGAAAGTCCCTCGCCAAAACCTCTACGCCGTAGAGGTACCTGGACACGCGTCCATCGGGCGTCAACACGAACGCGACCGCGGCATGGGCGAACTGCTGACTGAGCGAGTCGTAGGCGTACTTGAAGCCGACAGCGTCGGCCAGGGCACGACTGCCAACGGCGTCCCCGAGCAAGAACGGCCAACGCCCGGGATCCGGTTCACCGCCGATCACGCGCAACATTCGGTCGCCTGTCTCGCGCGCCAGCTTGGCGTCCTCGTTGGGGTCAATACTGATCGAGACCGCCTGAAAGTCCTTGCCTGGCACAAGGCCCGAGCCCTTCATCGCCTTGGCGAGGCCGTCCAGGACAAGATTGCACAACATGGGGCAACGGTAGTACCCAAGCGTAACCAGCAAGGGTCGCCCGCCCAGCAAGGCGTCGAGCTCGACCTTGCGACCATCGGGGTCTCGAAACATCAAACCGGCGGGGATCCGGTCGCCCAAGTGCTCGATGACGTCGACATCCTGAAGGGCGGCCAGCGGCTGCTCGCCGCCCTGGGGAAACGCCGGCGGCAAACGACGATCCGAGGCTTGGGCATCGACCGGATGCACCGACAGGATGACCAGCACCGCGAAATGCGACGCCACCATCCAGGAAGAGGTGCGTCCCATCCACAGGACGGCCCGGCCGGCGCCGGCTTGCCCGAGCTTGATTCGACTCATGGCGACCTACCTGGATCGGACACACCGGCGGACGGCGGCGCCACGGGAACGACGCGCATTTGCCCGGCCGGTGGAACACCCTCACCTGGAATATCTGGCGGCGAGGCGACGACCTGTTCCATGGCCTTTTCGATCGGAATGCGCGCCACGCCCTTGGCGCGATCGATCCAGCCGTAGGTGGACAAACGCTTCGCGGACTCCGCCTTCCATATCTCCAGACGGTGGTCGATCGAAAACGGCACCTGATCGACGATTCCGATCTCGGGCTTGCCGATCTCCGATGGGACCCGGGCCATTCCATGGGCGTTGATCTCGGCTTGGCGCCCCACCATCAGCCGATACGACCAGACGATCCCGGCCGCGAAGATCGTGAGTGACACCACCCCGATAATCACGATCTTACCCAGATTCATGTCGTCGTTACCAGACGCGTGGCCGCCCTGGTGCGGTCCGTGCGAACTGCCGTGAGAATGCGCGTCGCTCATGATCTAGGGCTGCCTGTAGGCTAGGGAATCGGCCAGATAAGGATCGCGCACGGGGACCGTGAACTGACCACGGATTCGCCACAGCCCGAACGCGATCGTCAGCCCCCCGATGCCGAAAAACGCGGTGACCATCGTCCAGTGAAACGTCAGACCATCGGGGCTGAGCGTGGGCATGATCAACCAGTAAAGATCCACCGCGTGGACCAGCAGGATCCAGAAGGCCACCAGGGCCAATCGGGATCGATTTCGTTTCAGCGATCGGGACAAGAGCGCCCCGAACGGAATGAAAAAGTTTCCCAGTATCAGGAAGACGCCGATGGCGGCCCAATCCCCCTTCAGGCGAACGATGTAAAACGGGACTTCTTCCGGGAGGCCCGCGATCCAGATCAACATGAACTGCGAGAACCCGATGTATCCCCAGAACGCCGTGAAGGCCAGCATCAGCTTGCCGAGGTTGTGGACGTGTTCGTCCGTGACCAGATCGCCGTAGAGATTCTTCCCCCGGGCGCGATCCGTCAGGATGACCAGAAACGAGATCGTGCTCAGAAAGCTACCCGCGAAAAAGTAGATTCCATAGATCGTTGAAAACCAAAGCGGCTCGAGGCTCATCAACCAATCGAAGGCCGCGAAACTGAACGAGAGCGCAATAAATGGCAGTGCACCCGTCCCGAAGCGCCGTTGGCGGGCGGTGAGCTGCACGTCGCCGGTGGTATCCTGCTTGATCGACCAGCCGAACAAGCGCTGCGAAACGACACCCGCTAGAAGAACATAAAAGACGCTCCGGACGATGAAGAAGGTCGTGTTCAGATAGGGCTCCTTGTGACGCAGAAGGGCCAACGCCTCCCGCGACAAGTCGGCGCGCGGCTCGACCCAGGAATACAGATGCTTCATCCCAGTTGCGATCGGGATGAAAAGAATCAGAAACAGGATGACCGTGACCGCCATGATCTCGAGGGCACGGCGCAACACCACCATCCACTTGGCGCGGACGGCGTGGAAGATCTGCAACAGAACGACCGAAGCCAGGGCGATGCCGCCCCAATACGCGAAGGCCCACAGGTAAGAGAACAGCGCAGGCCGCGGATCCGAGGCGACGCCAGCCAATGTGGCGGCGATGCCCAGGACGCCAACCGCCCCAGCGCCGGTCATCAGCGAGCGGGCTCCGTCGAACTTCTGCAGGTCCACTTTCACGGCTTCTCCTGTTCGAGCTGGCGCCGCGCGTCGGGCGGAAGCGCGCCGACCGGAACGTTTTGACTGACCTGCAGCGCTCGAACGTAGGCCACGACGGCCCACCGCTCCTCGACGGACAACTCGGCCGCGTAAGAGGCCATCAGCCCGAACCCGTGGTTTATCACCTGAAAGATGTACCCGGGCGCTCGGGAGGCGTACAGATGCAGCGACGGCGGCGGCCGAAGCGACATCTGCCTTGCGACGATGCTGTTCCCGTCGCCGAGTGGCCCGTGGCAGGTCCCGCACGTGATGTCGTACCGCTTACGCCCCACAGACAGCAACTCAGGCGTGACCGGCATGGGAATCTTGCTGGCGTAACGGGCGATGCGCTCGCCGTTGGGGGCGATCTGGCCCGTGTAGCTCGCGATGCCCGTCGTCAAGATCGGTGCCATGGTCCGACGTTCGTGCGGGACGGTCCCGGCGGGCGGCGCGCGCATGGCAAGCCCATCGGCATAGAAGTCGCTGGGGCGGTAGGCGCGCTCGCGCGGTTGGCGATGATCCGCCATTGGGTTCAACAATTGCTCGCTGCAAGCGGCCACGCACAACGGCGCGACGAGCGAAATCCACAGCACCAGTCGCCGGATCATCGTTCCGATTCCTCGATGATCTGAACGTCGGTGCTACCGAACCCACGCAGGTCCACCGCGACGTCCGCGGGGTTCGTACCCTCGGGCACCTCGACAGAAACGAAGAACGCGTCGATGCTCGCGCGGCGGAAAGACTCGGCTTCGAAAACCGGGTGATAGGGCTCGGGCAGTTTCAGCAGTCCGAAGAGCCCGAAAAACGCGGCCGAGCTGCCTAGCAGGACGGCTAATTCGAACGTTATGGGAATTTGGGTTGGCGGGCTGTGGGGGGGGCGGTTCGCCACGTTGATCGGAAAATCGAACGCGTTCATGTAGTAAATCATCCCGTACGCGACGCATGCGCCCGCGATTGCACCCAGGAGCACCAAGGTCGGGATCTTGGCGCGCCCGAGACCCAGCGCCGCCTCTATGCCGTGCACCGGATAGGGCGTGTGTGTGTCCAGGTTCCGATGCCCTTTTTCGCGCATCAGCCGCGTCGCTGACAAAAGCGTATCGGAGTCAGCGAACTGACCGAGCACGAAACGGCGCGGACGAAAGCCGCCGTTGTGACTCATCGGTGCGCCTCCCCGGCCACCGACACGCCGTGAGCTTGATGTGCCATCTCATGCCGCAGTTCCTTGACCTCGGTCGCCGCCACGGCGGGGACGAACTTCAGGAACAAGAGGAAGAGCGTCGAGAACAACCCGATGGTTCCAAGATAAATGCTCCAATCCACCCAGGTGGGCGCGTAGAGCTCCCACTTGGACGGCAGGAAGTCGCGATGCAACGAAGTGACGATGATGTTGAACCGTTCGCACCACATTCCCACATTCACGAGAATTGCGGCTAGCCACATGATCGGAAGGCTGGTACGCGCCTTCTTGAACCAGAAGATCTGGGGGACGACAACGTTGCAGAAGATCATCAACCAGTACACGGGGGCGAACGGTCCACGCTGCCGGACATTGAAGAACATCGCCATCTCATAGGGGTTTCCGCTGTACCACGCGATGAAATGCTCCATGACGTAGCCGTAGGACACCATCAACCCGGTGGCCAGGATGACTTTGTTCATGTTCTCGAGGTGCTTCATCGTGATGACGTGCTTGAGCCCCAAGAAATGGCGGGCGGGCACCATCCAAGTCAGCACCATCGCGAAGCCCGAGAAGACCGCGCCGGCCACGAAATACGGCGGGAACACCGTCGTGTGCCAGCCTGGCAAGACCGAGGTGGCGAAATCGAAGGACACGATCGTATGAACGGACAAAACCAGCGGTGTCGACAGCCCTGCAAGCAAGAGATAAGACCACTTGTATTCGGCCCAATGGCGTCCCGATCCCCGCCAACCCATGGCGAAGATCCCGTAGATGAAGCGCTTCGTGGGGCTCTTGGAAGAATCGCGTAGCGAGGCAAGGTCGGGGATCAGCCCCAGAAACCAAAACAGCAACGAGACGGTGAAGTAGGTCGACACCGCGAAGACGTCCCACACGAGAGGGCTCTTGAACTGCGGCCAAATTCCGTTGACGCTCGGATACGGCAGAAGCCAATACGCCGCGAACCACGGCCGTCCGGTGTGAAACAACGGGAAAAGGAGCGCACAGATGACAGCGAAGAGCGTCATCGCCTCGGCGAATCGGTTGATCGACGTGCGCCATTTTTGCTGCAACAGCAGCAGGATTGCCGAGATCAACGTACCGGCGTGACCAATGCCGATCCACCAAACGAAGTTGATGATATCGAAGGCCCAGCCGACCGGAATATTGTTTCCCCAAGCACCGATGCCTTTGGCCAGAGTGTATGTCAGAGCGACGATCAGGAGGGTCAGCCCCATCAAGGCGATGCCGAACAGGCCCCACCAGCCTTTGCCAGGCAACGCCCAGACGTGGCCAAACAGAGAGTCGTTGAGCGACGCGTCGGTCTGCACCCCCTCGATGAGAAGAGCGGGCTCTAACGGATCTTTCGAGGGAACGGCGGCGGTGGAAGTGCTGGCCATGTTCGATTAGCCCTTGGCAAGCTCGGGGTTGGGGTTCCTCACGCGCGCCAGGTAGGCGGTACGCGGTCGGGTGCCAAGCTCGTGCAGAAGATCGTATCGCCGCGGATCCGCGTGCAGCTTGGCGACCCGCGACTGAGGATCATTCAGGTTGCCGAAGACGATCGCGTCCGACGGGCAACCCTGCTGGCAGGCCGTCTGGAGCTCTCCATCCGCGATGGACCGCCCTTCAATACGGGTTTCAATTCGCTTCTTCTCGATGCGCTGCACGCAATAGGTGCACTTCTCCATGATTCCGCGGCTTCGCACCGTCACTTCGGGATTCATCCCCATCCGCCGGACGGCCGGGGTCTCGCTCGTGTAATCGAGAAAATTGAAGCGCTGCACTTTGTAGGGACAGTTGTTGCTGCAGTAACGAGTACCTATGAAGCGGTTGTAGACCATCTCGTTCAGCCCTTCGTCGCTATGCACGGTCGCGTTGGTGGGGCACACGTACTCGCACGGGGCGGTTTCGCAGTGGACACACGCGACGGGCTGGACAACGACTTCGGGGTCCTCGATCTCGCCCGAAAAGTAGCGATCGATCCGCAACCACTGCATCTCGCGGCCCTTGACCACCTGTTCCTGACCCACCACCGGAATATTGTTTTCGGCCTGACAGGCGACGACGCACGCGCTGCACCCCGTGCACTTGCTCAGATCCACGGCCATCGCCCACTTGTACTGCTGCTTGCTGTAGTCAACGGGGGTGTGAATGGTCGTCGGAACGCCTCGACGCTCCTCGACGCGCTCGTGAAATGGCGAATGCTCGTTTTTGTAGTCTTCCAACGCCACTTCCATGGCGGGTTCACGGCCCTCGTCGGACCAGTGGTTCTGCGTGATCCCGAACTGGTGCATTCCGGTCGCGCGCATGACCTGAGCGCCGCGGTCAAACCAAGGCGCTTCGCTGGTACGCAAAGCACCCGCGTTGAAGCCAACTCCGCGTCCCACCTTCTCCGAGCCCTCACGTCCGTACCCGAGTGGCAGGGTAATGCAGTCATCGGCGTGTCCAGGGACAATCAACGCCGGGGCCCGGATGTGCCGATCCCGATATTCGATAGCCAGAATCGAGAACCGGTCGCTGTCTCGTTCGACCTCCACGCCCAAGGCCTTCGCGGTCGTCGGCGAAAGGAGGGCGGCGTTGTCCCAAGTCAGTTTGGTGACGGGGTCCGGCAACTCCTGCAGCCAGGAGGCGTTGGCGAAGCGGCCGTCGAAAACCTTGTAGTCGGGGGCAAAGGCAATCTCGATCCCGGCCCCACTTGGCGCTGCCTTGTTCGCCGTCTGAATTTCGCGCGCCACCGCGGCGAAGTCGAGGGTTAGATCGCCCAAGGGTGAAGTCTCCGTACCCACGATGAAGCCGTCGGCGAGCCACTTCTCCCAGATTTGATCGAAGTCACCGCCCGTGGCGCCTGGAATTGAGCTCAACTTGTCCTGCCACGACTGGCGCAAGACGTTGTGAGCCCCCCGATCCCCTTGTCCGAGAAACGCGCCCAGAACCTCAATATCGCTAATGCCGCCCCACAATGGAGCGATTAAGGGTTGGGTGATTGTGATGGTACCGTCGGTGGCGCGACCATCTCCCCAAGATTCGAGGGGATGCGCTGCCGGGACGAAGAACGTGCAGGACTGGGCGGTCTCGTCTTCGTAAAGAGAGTGATACACGGTGTTCGGCACCCGGCTGAGCAATCTGTCGAACTTCAGATCCGCCGGCGCGGAGTAGCCCGGGTTGCGGGCGGTGATCACCAGGGTGTCCACCCGGCCAGCCGCCATCTCCTGCGCCAGCGCGGCGATGGGCGCTGAGCCCGCGCGCCCATCCGCCAGCAACGGCTCCGCGTAACTGACGGTAACACCGACATTGTCGAGCGCCGCATTCAAAGCGGCGGCCAGCGCATGAACTGCCGCGGGTTGACGCCGTCCCGCGATGACTAGCGAACGGCCGCGACTGCGGGCGAGATCCGAGGCGATCGCTCGCACCCACTTGGCGTCCAGCGTGCCGGCCGGGTGCCCCGCCACGTTGCCCGCGAGACCCGCCAACTGCGAAAATCCCGGGCGGCCCGCGAGATCAGCCGCCACGGCCTGCGCGAAAGTGGAAACATCGCCGGCACGTGACCGCAAGCGGTGATCCGCAGACATCCCCGTAACCGACAAACCTGGCTCGACGACGTAGAGACGATTCATTCCGGGACCCGGAACCCGGTGGGCAGAGAACTGACGCGTGAGCCGAAGCTGCTCCGGGCCATCCCCCAGGAAGTCCGAATCGAGCGCCAGGATCACCGACGCGCGCGTCAGATCGTGCCGCGCCTCGACCGGGCGACCATAGGCCGCAGCCAATCCGTCCACGGCACCGTCGCCCGCGACAGGGCTGTAGCTGGTGAACTTGGCGTTCGGGAACTTCAGCAGCAAACGCTGGCGCAGCTCGCCCAACAAGGGCGAAGCCGTGGGGTCGGTCAAGAATCGCAGGCGGGCGCCGCCATCAGCGACGTGCCGGCCTGACAACAAGGCAACATCGGCCAAGAACTGCCGCCAAGCGATCGGCTCGTCCTTCCGTCGAATCTGTTTCGCGCGGTCGTCGTCGTAAAGTCCCAGCAACAACGCCTGCTCGAACGCGCGCGCGGCTCCCAGACTATCGTGGTGATCGGGGTTGCCCTCAATCTTGGTCGGACGACCTTCATGGCTTTCCGCCAGCAGGCCGTTGGAGAATCCCTCGAGGCTGTAGCCCGTTGCGAAATGCAAAGGCAGACCCGGCGTCACCTCTTCGGGCCGACGCACGAAGGGAACGGTCTGCTCCTGCGGCTGATGGCAGGCCGCGACACCGGCCAGCGCGGCGCTGGAACCGAGGAGCTGCATGAACGTTCGACGGTTCGGGTCGGACAACTCGCCGGCGCCTGGCGGAAACTCCCGCGCGGCGGCGGTCGCGATAGAGCGCGAGCCCTGCTTGTCCGCGATGCTGCGCCAGTACTTCCGTAGCTCGCGGCTCTGGGTCTCCGTCTCCGCGCGCGCCTCTTCGACGATGGGAAGCGACACGCGTGGACGCCCACCGAGGGTCCGCTCGGTCGCCTCGTTCGAATTCCCGTGGGCCTCCGTGCCTGGGCTGTTGTCCTCGGCATTTTTCATCGGTGGCACGTGGTGCAGCTAACGCGTGTGTGGACATTGTTCTTCACGGCGAGGACCCGCGCGACTTCGACGGGGTCGCCGTCCGGCTGCCAGGTCATGTTGGTGATCTCTTCGACCGGCCGCAGGTTCATTTCTGGATTCCGATGGCAGTCGAGACACCAGCTCATCATCAGGGTCGTTGCCTTCTCGACGGCGGCCATCGTATCGACGCGACCGTGACAGGTCACGCAGCCGACGCCTTTGTTGACGTGGATGGAATGATTGAAATAAACGAACTCGGGAACCTTGTAGACGCGATTCCAGACCATGGGCTTGTCGTCGATGAAGCTCCGGCGAACCGGATCGAGTATTGGACTCTTGTTCCAGATTTGCGAATGGCAGTTCATGCACAACTGGGTCGGGGGAATGCCGGCGAAGGCGCTCTTGTCCACGGTGTTGTGGCAGTAACGACAGTCGATCCCCTCGTCCCGCGTGTGATGGCGGTGGTCGAACTGCAACGGCTGCTCGATGGGCGCCTGCATGTTCCGCGCATAAGGCATGCGGACCCACAGAAACAACCCGCCGACTGTTCCAGCCCCACCGGCAGCGAGAATAACCAGCGTCAGCCGGGCTAGTGTGTTGTGCTTTGGACGAAAGATGAGAGGACTCATCCGAATTGGCGGTGCATATAGTCTCACCCAAGGTTGAACGTCAAGTACGAGGGACAGTTACATCCGAACAATCGGTCGCGGCCCCGACCGACGCTGTTGAATGGCGCGCCATGTACCTGTGCCAATTCCGGTTCGGACCCTCTGTCCGCCGAATATTTCGAGAACTTGACCGTCGTCCTTATCAGGGGATTGGGCCGTGCCGAAGACCATTCGGATTCAAAAGGTCGAGACCCAACGCATCGGACAAGATCGGGCACGCTCATGAAAGTCAGCGAAACCAAAGCCACGCCGCCTGGGCAGTCCCCGGGAGTTGCTCCCGAGTCGGATGTCGCCGTGCGCGACATTGCAGCGCCCGACCGGGTGACAACCGCAGAGGCGAGCCAGCTAAAGGATTCGACGAGCAACGGCATCAACATGGCCGCCGCGGAGCGTGCTTTGCGTATCGAATCTCTGACTCAGCAGGTCCGTTCCGGCACCTACCACCCGAGTGTGTCTCGGCTCGCCGAGGAAATTCTGGCCCAAGCGGATCTCGACGCCCGCTTGGCTCGCGGTTTTCAATGAGCTAGTGCGGCTTCGCTGCCGCAAGGGCCTGGGAAGGCCCCTGCGGGACCCGGAGTTCCTCGACGGCGAGGCCGGTCCAACAAAGTTGGACTACATTGCCTGCATCGCATGGGCGTCGCCCCCCGGGGTGAAGCGCCAGGCCCTGAGCTGCACTCCCGGTCCCTGGAAAGATCCCTAGGGTCGGCGCCCCAACTCCGATCCCAAGGGCAGGATGGTCGCGGGTTCGCTCTGCGATACTCTCGCGCCATGATGAATCGACACCTTCCCGTCCTTTGCCGTTCCGCCGTCGTGGCGGTCGCCTGTTTCGCCGTCGCGGCGGTGAATCTGGACCGCGCCCCGGTCTTCCGAAGCCGGTCCGCGTTCGCCGCGCCTGTTTTCGCCTCGGCGGCGCCCTCGCCTCACGACATAAAGCCGGAAGGAATCCTGACCTTCGACGTGCGCGACGCCGCGAACGGCGAATCCATTCCGTGCAAACTGACGTTCGTTGGGGTTGCAGGTAGTCCGGATCCCGAATTCACGCGCAACGACATTGGGCGACAAGAAGGCGACGCCATCACAGCATACAACCGCATCATGTCCCTTTCGGGAATCGGAGGGGCGCATGTTCCCGTGGGCACGTATGACGTGACCATCAGCCGAGGACCCGAATGGGACATTCATACCGAGCGCAAGATCCGGGTGACCGCGGGTCATGCGATCGGACTGCGCGCGCGCCTCGCCCATGTCGTTGACACGGGCGAATGGCTCTCCGCTGATTTTCACGTGCATGCGGCGCGCTCGCCTGACTCTCACGTTCCCATGGAGGATCGGATCTACGAATTCGTAGCCGATGGCGTCGAGATGATCGTCTCCACGGATCACAATGTCGTCTCGGACTACGAGCCCTTCATCCGTGGGCTCAGCGCGGGAAAGTACATCACCAGCGCTGTCGGAGACGAGCTGACGACCGGGAGTTGGGGACACTTCGGTGCTTTCCCGTTGCCGCCCGATCTCGAAAGGCCCGGTCAGGGTGCGGTCCTGGTCCACGGACGGCGTCCTGATGATTTCTTCAAGGACGTCCGGGATCACGCCCCGGACGCCATCATCGACGTTCACCACCCGCGGCTCGACGCGGAGATCGGGTACTTCGAGCTCGGGCATTTCGATGCGGCCGGGGATCGCGCGGAACGCGCCGGTTTTTCGTGGGACTTCGACGCGGTCGAGGTCATGAACGGATATCAGGATCCCGTCAGGCGCAGCGTCGACCGGATGGTGGAAGACTGGTTCTCGCTTCTGAATCATGACCACTTGGTGACGGCGACCGGGAACTCCGACACGCATCACCTGACCTTCAACATAGGCGGGTACCCGCGAAACTACGTCCGCGTCAAAGACGATCGCCCACAATGGGTCGACGCCAAGGCGGTCGCCAAGGCAGTCCGATTTCACCACGCGTTTTTCACGACTGGACCGTTCGTCACTCTGGTGGTGAACGGCGGAACCATCGGCGACGTGGTTCCCGCCCCCGCTGGCAAGGCCGAGGCTCAAATCACGGTCCAGGCGGCACCTTGGGTATCGGTCGATCGCGTTACGCTCTACCTGAACGGACACGAAAAGAAACGATGGGAGGTCCCGCCGAGCGAAACGGTCATCCGCTTCAAAGAGACATTCAGTCTTGCCACACCGACCGACGGTTACGTGGTCGTGAGGGTCGACGGTTCAAAACCGCTGGCCCCGGTGGTCGGCGATCGCAAGACCTTCACGGCGTACCCGTTCGCCCTGACGAATCCCGTATTTCTTGATGCCGACGGCGATGGGCGATATCGGATCGGAAACAAACACGGCCACCAATAACCCGGTGGCGGCCGAGCGCCTTTTTTTTGAACCGCCGCTCCGTCCCCGGCACTCAAATGAACATGGCCAGTCCGATTGGCTTATCGTGGGTTGCCGGAACCTGTGTGGTCCTTTCCGCATGCATTTCTGCGCCCGAACACTGTCACGGCTGCTTGGAGAGGTTGGCGGACGCGGGGGCGATTTACACGAGCGACGCCACCCTTGATTCGCCCGTGATCGCGACCGGTGGCTCCGGGGCTGCTGGAAACGCTGGTTCGGCCGGCAATGGGGGCAGCAGCGAAGGCGCGGGAAGTGGTGGAAGCGCTGGCGCAGCGGGCAGCACGCTTGCTGGCGGTGGCACGGGCGGTGGCGCGGGCGGCACGCTTGCCGGGGGTGGCATGGGTGGCTCCGACGGCACAGGCACGGGCACTGGCGGCCGGGGAACGGCCGGGAACGGCACCGGAGGAAGTGCGACCGGAGGCATCGGAACTGGTGGCGGGAACGGCGGCGGTACAGGCGGTATCGGCGGCGCGAGCGGTAGCGCGGGCGGTGCCGCAGGCGACGGCGTGAATCTGGATCTCGTGCTCTGGTACAAGTTCGACGAGAGCAACGGGATGTCCGCCGTCGACTCTGCCATGTTCGGGGGCATGGCGCGGAACGCGAGTCTGGGAACCGCTGGGATGGGCGGCACCGCGAATTTTTCCACGATGAGCCAGGTCGGTTCGCACGCGCTCGCCCTGGCGCCGCCCGCCACGGCACCCAACGCGAACGGTGGTTACGTGACGCTGCCGGGTCTGCAAAACCTAGCGCCCGGCGCGATCACATTGGCCATCTGGGTCAACCTGGCGGCGAACACCGCTACCCAAAACTGGGAGCGTATCTTCGATTTTGGATTCAACACGACCATCGGCATGTACCTCACGGCTCGTGCTGGAGATACCCCCCCCTACCCCGTGCGGTTCGCGATCACCACGACCGGGCACATGGTCACGCAGGAGCAGCGGCTGGACGGCCCCTCTCTCCTCACGCCCAACGTCTGGCACCACATTGCCGTGGTTCTGCCCGGGGGTATGCCATACACCGGCATTCTTTACGTCGACGGAGCCGTGGCCGCCACAAAGGGAGCCATGACCCTGCATGCGGCCGATCTGGGCGCAACAATCGACAATCGCCTCGGGCGTTCTCAGTTCGCGGGCAACCCGTACTACAACGGACTCATGGACGATTTCCGTGTCTATAAGCGGGCTCTGACCGGCGCGGAGATCATGTCCTTGTACGCATTTCGCTGAGGCCGCGGCGTCCGTAGACCGCCGGCATGAACCACGGGCATTGGGCCTTGACCGCGTCCGATCGATATCCGAAGATGCCACATTCTGTTAGGAGCAATATATTAGATCCCGCGTCCATCAAGCGTTGCCCATGCGAGTTCGACGCGGTCGCCGTCGCCCTGCATGGCGATTGATGCACGCGCCTTTTTTTGGCGTTGTATTATCTGGTACGCTGACGCGGTGAAGGAGTCCATGTGAACGCGCCGAGAGCCTCCAGAAGACTTCCATCGGCCGAGCCGCTCGAACGGAACGGCCGCTCGACGATCCCAATGACCTTGGGCATCGAGGGGGAACGCCGATGAAAGGCCGGGCGCAAGCGCGCCGCCACAGTCCGCTGAATGATTTCGCGCGGGATCTGGCCGAACGACTGAAACGAGCACTGCCGAGGGGGCTGGTGCGAACGGCGCAGCAGGCAACCAAGCCAAGCGGTCGCCGCCCTGCCGCCTCCATAAGCAGAGGCTCGCTCGGTGACGTCGCGGCTCGTCTCCTCGGGATGAAGCTCCCAAAGCCCATGGAGGCCATCGAAGTTGCGTTGCTCTCTTCCGCGATGACAGCAGCACAGGGCAATATCACCGCGGCATCTCGGATACTCGGAATTCATCGAAAGGCCGTCGAACGTCTCGTCACGAAACACAGACTCAAGCGTGACGGTCGTCCCGGTCCCCGGCGCAGGACTTTACGGGCTCGGGGCAGCGCCGCGGGCCGCCGCAAGACGCGACGTTGACCAGGCCGGGCCAAGCCCGGGGCAAAAAACAACGCTCTGATCGCGCGTCCGCGGGGCTGCGGTTCGCGAGCGGACGCCGTCCTGGTCGTGCTGTCATCTCTGCCCCGTCGGGAGGAGGTCTAGAACGCTTGTAAGAATCCGCCGCTGAAACGCCCGGGAAGACCCGCGCGCGTGAGTGTGGTGCCTTGGGTGGCCACGGCCCAATCCACGCGCATGACCGAAGAATTCAGCTGAGGAATCAGCCACCTCAGGCCTATACCAAAATCATGATGGGGAACGATTTCGCGGAACGACGGCGCCGCGTGCCCGACGTCATAGAAGATGAGACCGCCGAAGCGTTGCGAAAACACCTCCAGTGGCAACGACCGGACCTCGACATGTCCTACCAACTGGCTGGATCCCTCGAAGTCACCAATAACGTACCCACGCAGGCCCGTGTTGCCGCCCAGGAAGAACAGACCTCGGTGGGTGTCGGCGCGAACGGCATCCGCGTCGCCCCGCGCGACCAGTCGCAAGGCCCGACCAAGAACCGGGGATGCGATGTAGATCTCCGCGTTCATCCTTTGATCGATGGCGTGGTCCGCGCGAAGCCGCGCCGATCCCAGGAGTTGCGCGTACGCGTAACCCCCACCCGGGCCGAACGCCCACCCAGCCTGTCCGCTGATCGGAAAGGCTCGAAAATCCGCGCCCAACTCCGGCAGTCCGGCGGCGATCTCCAGCGACAGCCATGGACCCAAGCGACGATTTTCACGCAGATCGAATGTGTCCAAATTGCGGATGATGGCGTATCGGGCCGTGAACATCTCGTAGCGGAGGTAGGACTCCGAACGCGTTTCCGACAGAGGCGCGAACTCGGTCAAGAATTCCTGCGCCAGCTCCGGGTTGGTGGGATCCGTCGGAAAATCGGGCATCACCTGCGAGCGACGCCGGTCGAATCGGTGTCCGAGCGTGAGGCGCTGGATGACCGTCTCGCCGAACGAACGAACGGCGCTGGCATCGACGATCGCGATCGTACGCCTGAAGATGTACGGCAGCTGTTCGGTCACGCCGGGCGTTGCCTTCAGATCCTCCGAGCGCAAACTGTCGCCGCGAAAGCTGCGAATCACGGCGTCCTGGTGTGTGAAGTCGACGCCACCGCCCCAACGCCTGGCCAGCGCATACAACGGATAGCGCAGCGAAAGGTCCTCGCTATCGCCCTCGTATCGACGCGTGTCCCGCGCGTACCATGCGGTTGCGGAAGCCACCAGAGTCAGCCGCGTCCCCGCGACGTTCGGGTCGAAGTAGGCGGGTCCGATTCCCGCCCGGCCTTGGTCCATTTCGAAGCCCACCGACAAGTACTTCCGCCAGCCGAAAAGGTTGTTCTCGGACAGCGACGTTTCCAGAAGGGATAGGGTCTTTTCCTGGAATTCGAAGTTCGTGTTGAAACGCAGGCTCCAGATGTCGCGCGTGACGGCCAGGAGATCGACCGTGCCGGTCTGCGGCGATACAACCGGAACCAGGACCACCACGCTGGACAGATCCGGAGGCACGAACTTGGTTCCATTGGCCAACACCAGGGTGGGCGGCGATTGGAGGTTCCTAAGACTCTCCTCGACCAGGGCGTCGTCGTAGGGTTGGCCCGAACGGAGCAGGAGTTCGCGTCGCAAGATGCCCGGCCGCGTCGTCCGGTGGAACATATTGAAAAACTGGAACCACCAATCGCGCCGCGAGAAAACTTCCTGATTGACGACGTAGACATTTCGAACGACCTTACCGGCGGGTTTGGGGTCAATGATCAGACCCAACGCCTGCAGCTCTTGGTCGACGGATTCCTGCTCCAACCTCCCGAGGGGGCGGGGCATGTCCCCCGGAGAATCCGGATGCTCCTCGGCCCGTGGCGGCGGGTCGGCCCACGCGATTGGCGATGCCCAGATCACCAAGACGAAGGAGAGCAGCACGGATGCCGAAACACAGGCGGTGCCAAGGACGGAAACCGAGCCGGCGGTGCCGAAGCGACGTGGCCACGCACGGTCCTTCGGTGTCGCGCCATCCAATGCTTGAAGACGCACCTCACTCGCCTTCCGGGAATTGGGCCTCATGGGTTCATTTCCAGGGCGGGTAAGGCCTGTTTGGGTGTGGGGGACGCGAGCCAATCAATCAGGAACGCCAAGCCCAATCCTGCCGCGGTTCCGATCACGTCCCAGGTGAAATCCTTCCAGGACGCATCGCCGGATCCGATCGCATCCAGTGCCTCTTTCCCCGCGCCCGCGGCCAAGCCTGCGGCGCCGCCCGTCAGCCACCGCCAGCGCCAGTCGTCGGTGAGCACCGAGGACACAGCGTAACCTTGCAGGGCAATCGCGGCGGTGAACGAGAAATGTAATGGCTTGTCGCGGCCGAACCAGGGATCGCGATCGGCGGCACACGCTTGCGAAGGCCCGTCCGTGCAGGTCCCTATGACCAAAAGCGACGCCAAGGCCAATCCGGGAGTCCTTCTGGCGAAACGCGACCGCGCCATGGCCGGACGCTATCTGGAACGATGTCGCTCGGAAAGGGAAAGCCGCAGCCCCCGCACTAAACCCGAGTGCGCAAATCGCCGATGATCGATTTGAAGGCACACATGACCTCCCCGCGATCCCCACTGGAGCGACGACGCCACCCACGAGCCCTTACCAGCTTTTCAGGGCTGTTGGTGGCCGGGGCTCGTCAGTACGTGACGCGTATCATCAACCTGAGCATGGGAGGCGCTCTGCTCGACTTCGGCGGAGCGACGCCCGATTCCGCGATTCAAGTTGGGGAGCGCCTTTCGCTGGAGATCCGCTGCCGGGGGGGCATGGTACCGCTGCGGGTCGACGGCAAGGCCGTGTTGTGGAACAGGGCCAGTTCGATGACGCCGCTGCTCGCGGTGCAGTTCGACGAGGTCACAGGCGATAACGCCGAGATCCTCGAGGACCTTATGCTCGAAGCCCTATCGAATCTGCACGAACGAAAGGTCCTCGGGAAGCGGTAGAAGCGGTCGTTGTCGACGCTGGCTACTCCGCAGCCGATTCGGGCCCTGCCGGCCGCGGCGACAAGACGGGTAACCGCTGGCGCAGGACCCGCGCCTCCAGACGATCGAGCTCCCGAACCAAATCGACGTCAAAAACCTCGATAATCGCGGGGCGCATCAAACGGTAAAGGGATGGTCCCGCGTCGTTCGCACAGGAGTACCGATCGAAATCTGGGCTGAGGCCCAACGCATTTTTGTCCCATGACAGGGGATACAGGCGACAAACGCGTGGTTTGATTTCGGCGGGATTGAACCCATGGACGAGCGCGGCGCGGTGCAGACCGCACCCGCGTTCGCCGGTGTGCTCGAGAAAGACGCAACCCGAAGTGTCATCCTCGAGGTCGGACGTGGCCGTTCGCAGGATTATGCCTTCCGGTGCATCGGGATCTCGTTCGGGATCGCGTTCGTCGAACCAGCCCGTCGCCGTCCCTCGGCCTTCTCGCATGACCGACGCTACCTCCGACGCACGCCGCAGGATCGCCATTTTTTCTGGGACCAAGACGTCGGCGCCATGCTGGCAACAGGCGTCGTTTCGAGCTCGATCGTCCTCGGTGACGCAGCGGCATCGGTGCGTCATGCAGTTCGGCGCAAACGTGAACGTGAAGATGTCGCCTTCCACGCTTTCAATGACGGGGTGATTAACTTGCAGCTTCACAGCGCCCGCATGATGGCACGAACCCCGCCAACGGATCGAGTCGTTGGCCAGGATTTTCATCGACCGTTTGGAGACAGGCCTCGTCACGTGGTTGGACGCCGACTCATTCGGTCGGCGGCCTCACCAGACAGTCATTCGCGCCGAGGGATTCGCAGCATCGAATGCACCACGCCGATGCACGCGTTCATGACGACGGTCAGTCCACCCGCCGCAGCTCGCGCGGCGGCGTCTTCGCTGGCGATGCCCGACTGCAACCACAGCGTTTTGGCTCCGACCGCCACGGCCTCGTCGGCGATAGTTGGGGTTTCCTCAACGCGTCTGAAGACATCGACGATATCGATTTCGCCCGGCACGTCCGCCAGTGAGGGGTATGCCGTTTCGCCCAGGACGGTCGTCTCTCGTGGATTGACGGGAACGACGCGATACCCCGCGGCAAGGAGCTTCCGCATAATGCCGTGCGACGGCCGGTCGGGACTGGATGACGCCCCCACGATCGCGATCGTGCGCGCTTCGGTCAACAATTTTTTCAAGTCGTCGGCTGGCGGATTCTGATGGTCCATGAATCATCTCTCCTTGCATAGGGACAGCACGTGCCTACCAGCGCTGAGGTTCGTCGACGCCGAGCCGCGCGCCGCCTTTTGTTGGCGCCACCCGAATCTGAGCACGAACGTGCGCGCCCAGAACGGCGAATCGCCGAGCGCGCGCACCCGCGCCCGAAAATCCGCGAAACGCCCGGGATTCATCGCCGGACCAATGAAGGAGATCGAGCGCAGGATCCGTTCCAGCGTCGGGTGATCGACGGGGGTCTCATCGTGGAACCGCACCTCGCGCGTCAATGGCACCCGCGTGATTGATGAAACGTGCACCAGCTGTCGGGCCAGCTCACGTGGCCGGCGTGGCACCGCGTCTTCGATCACGCGCAGGACCTCTCGCATGAATGGCGTGTCGCCGAACTCGCAGGTGACCACCGCCAGGGCGCCCCGCGGCGTCAAGACACGCGCGATCTCGTGCGCGGCCAACTGCGCGTCCAAGAAGTGAAGGGCGTCAGCGATGACGGCAAGATCGACCGACGCATCTTCCACCGGCAGGGCCTCGGCCTGGGCGTGCACCGAACGAAGCGCGACGCCGCGAGCCGCGGCGTTGTCCCGCAACCGGTCGAGCATCAGCCGGGCGGGTTCGATCGCCGAAACGTCGAATCCGCGCTCCGCGAGCGGCAAGGCCAGATGGCCCGTTCCGGCGCCGAGGTCGCAAATGTGGGCGCCGGCCGTTCCCTGTGCGCGATGCGCGATGTCCGCGAGAGCATCAAGTAGGGCCGACGGATACGGCGGACGAGCGTCGTATAGATGGGCCATGCGGTTGAAAACCCAGCGCGAAGCCTCGTCTAGTCCAACTTTTCGACGACCTAGGCTCATTGGCTACATGCTAATGCGGCTCTGGTCCGCCGGCCGCGAGAATCTGGGAGCGGCCGCATTCCAGCTGCGGGGTTGCCCGCGACCCTGTAACGTCCTTGGCGATGCGACGGGCGGACGAAGGACTGAAAAGCGAGACCTTGCGCGCCGCACTGGCGTCGGCCGTCACAGGGAACACGCGAGTGCTGGAGGATCTTCTTTGCCGCCACGGGGGGGGCACGGATCCGCGACCCAACCTGCGTTTGGCCGCCGCGCTTGGCGTGGAAATCGCCGCCCTCTCGACCGCGCCTCGACGCCTGCTCGCGAAGCTGGGCTCCGAGGACGCGGCGCCGGATGACGCCCGCGTGTTCCTGCCCATCGCTGCCGCTCACGCATGGGTCGCGCTCGTGCGGCAGAATCAGCACGATCCCGAAGCCTGGTCCGCCCTTGCCGATCTAGCGGCCGACGAACGGCGCCCCGTGCGCGCGGGGACGCTCGACGCCCTTTCGGCCCTGGCGTTGCGCGCCGGCGGAGCGCAGATCCTGGTCGACAGCGCCATGGACTGGCTACGGGCGGACGACCTTGAAAAACGGCTCTCGGCGACGGCCCTGGTGGTCGAGGCGTTGGGCGATCGCCGCGCCGTGAGCACGTTGGCCGCGGGATCGAGCCTGCTCGTCTATCTATCGCGGGTCATCCAGGAGATCGCGGACGCCCCCCGCTCCGCGGAACGTCTGGACGGGCGTCGCCGCCTGCTGATGTCCCTGCCACCCACCCTCGCGACTGTTGTGGCCACGATGGTGTCCGACGATCGGGGTCCGGCGTGGTTCGAAGCCATATGCACGTCGTCCCACCACACCGACGTCAGGAAAGCTCTCTCCGACGCCATCCTTCGGCTCCGGTCAACCGCTCTGGGACACGGATCTGCTGTCGCCCAACGTTTGCGCCAGGCTCTGGAAAAGAGTGCAAAGCCGCTGCGCGATCCCTCGCGCCGGCGTCCTGGTTCCGGCCGCGGTAAGGCCTCCCGCCCCATGCGCTGAAGCGATCCGCGAGAGAAATGTCCGCGCGAATCACGGCGGCGCGCCCGCTTCGATCCAAGCCCGGATGGATTCGATCTCGGCGGCACTCAAACAGGGGCGCTTGTCCGGACAGCTGTGCGGCATCCGCTCGGCGCAGCCGGCGCGCGGGCCCTCGGGCTCCCCGATCATGGCGAAAAGCAGACTGCGGTCTGGGTACCCCGGCACAACCAGCGGCCGATTCTGGCAAGCGGGCGGCACCGTGCGCGGAGCCGCATCAAGCAAGCGCCCGTAAAGATCACCATCGTCCTTAAACAAGAAATCATCCGCGGCGCTCGCGCGCCCATCGTGGCAGGTCGCGGCGCAGGCACGCTGCAAGATTGGCCGCGCCAGCCCGAACCCGACGGGCGGCGGCGTGGCCTGCCCGGCCGCGCCCAAACTTCCACCCTCCGTGCCCGCGTGCGTCCGGCCCCGAATCCAGCGACAGTCCACGAACAACATGGCCACCGCCGCGAAAACTAGAAACACGTGGCGATGAACATGCCTCATAAATGCGAACGACATCGTCGCTGACGACGAAACGCGTCCGCACACCCCTATCACGGGGAGTCACGAAAGGGCAACGTCGATTAGGACTGCCCTGCACGACACGCCGCTTGAACCCGGGCAGTCTTGGCGCCGGGCGACGTCAGCGCAGGAGGCGCAATGCCCGTGAATTCCAGAATATGGCGCTTACCGCATTCAAGGCGCGGACGATTCGCTGCGTCCAGGTGCCGCGCAGTCGCTCTTCCTCGATCGCCATGGCGCGACGAAAGTCCACCTCCGAACGAATCCCATCGAACTCATCCCCTCCCCTGTCCTCCCACGTCCCTGAATCCTTTCGTGCCAAGGCCAACAGACTAACCAGATGGTCTTGCGGGTCGCTCTTCCGACCCACTGACTCACCGCCTTCGTGGCCGTAAACCCCATAATCAAACTGTCCCCCATCCCGACGTCCCTCGGTCGCGTCCATGTGTGCCAATCCTCCGTTTAGGTAATTAGTTTCGTGACCCACTGAGTGTAAACCAAAAGATGTTTCTGCGAGGTTTCGACTGAGCGGATTTTCAAAGAAAATTGATGTTTTTTATTGGGCGGTCGCGCGGGACGGCAGATCGAGCCGCCTAGCTCGTCGCGTCGACGAGAAGATCTACAACCTGCCAGGGGCGCGGAGGGGCGATGTGCTCTGACGCCGGGCACCGCTGCGACGCGGTACCATGTCGCGAATGCTGAACGCAAAACTGGCGACAAACCCTTTTCCCGAGACGCAACGGCCCTTACATCGGCTTTCAACATTCATATTCCTAGTAGCCTGGGAGGCGAATTTCGGCTCAGGGTGCGGCGGGTCCGAGCCATCACTACCGGACCACCAGCGCCACGTCATCGAAATCGATATCGACGACCACGGCCTGTCTGGTTTGTGGATGGCCCATGCGCCAAATGTGAAGGGCCTGATTGCTCGGGGAACTTTGGCTTATTCGCGGGTCATCGTGCCGACGCACAGCAACCAGAACAACATGGCTTTATTGACGGGACAGTACCCAGATGGAAACAGCGTCCCATCGAACTCCTGGCTTGCACGGGCCTTGGATTTCGCGCCCCCTGTCAACCTGCCCGGCATTGATGTCGGTGACTACGCCGTCTACGGAAACAACCCCCTCCTGGTTCGAGGCGACAGCGTGTATCGGGCAGTGGGACGGGCAGGCGCCGCCGCCGGCAAGACCATGCAAAGCGCTTATTTCGGACAGCTCCCCCCCTTCGAAGCGGGCGCGGACGACGTTCATCTGACGATCAACGGCGCGACAATCGGGTCAATCACGGTCACGCCCAGCGTCGCCGCGCTGCTGTTGACCACGTCGCTTGGATATCCGAAGGACGTTGTCAACCGATATCATTTCGACGGTCCGGCCGCCGCCGGGGAATCGTATACGCGCTTCACGATGCGCGATGCGGCTCTGCGGATACGAGCGTCGTCGCCGGCCAGCCCAGTGCCTCGTTTCATGTTCATCTGGGACTTCCTGGCGCTTAGCGACGATCCCACGGGGGTGTCCGGCGCCGACGGTCCAGGTCTGATAGCCGCCATCGAGGACTACGACGAGGGGTTGGGGGAACTACTATCCGCGCTGGCGGAAAAACGCTTGATCGATGACACCGACATCCTCTTCACGCTGGATCACGGGAAAGTCGACACACACAGTCAGGTCGCGCTCGGCACCCGCGGAGGGGACGCGTCGCTTCCTGGTGACGGACAACTTGGATCGCTCGTCGCGACTCGCGGCGCGGCGCTCGGCATAACGCCGGCGGACTATGCGATGCTGAATGAAGACGGCGACGCGTTGATCTATGCGCGGATTCCAAGCGCCGGTACGCCCGCGGGCGCGAGCAGGCAGAAGGAAGTCACGCACGCTCTTCTGTCCCTCCTCCAATCGGGTGAGATAGTCGGGCTCGATACCTCCCGGACGATGACCGCGGACGGCGCGCTCGGGACCCGGCGTTTTCAGGATTTCCGTGCCTCGGGCCCCAATCAGGCGGACATCATCGTTTTTCCGCTGCCCGACTGGACGTTGAATCGGGTCGACAGCATGAACACCGACCCTGGTCCATTCCAGGAACACACGCAGTTTCCCTATGGTCGACACGGCGGATTTTCCGTCGACGAACTTTACGTGCCCCTGATCCTGGCCGGACCTTCGTTCAAGCGGGGCGTCGTGATTCCCCATCCCGTGGAACATCCGCAGGTGGCGAGCACGGCGATGTGGGCGCTTGACGAGACGCGTCTGACCACGGCGGCGCGTGGACCGATCACGACCGCGCTGCTCGGCGATCCGGGCGAGACCTTGCCACTGCCGGATCCGGCGACGCTCACGCGTGATGCCATCTTGACGATGAGTGGCTACGCGGGTACGCCCGCACTGGCGGGCTCGCCCGCTCGGTCCGCGGTCGTCATCGACGTCGCCGGGCTGTACGACGACGAGGTGTTCGTGGACCCCGCGTTGGCTGTTGTCTCGCAGCCCCTCCGGGACCTTGCTGGCCGAGGCGTGCGCTTCCAAGATTTCTGGACGCAGAGCCGCGACTGGCCCGTCACGGAGTATGCCTTGCTGGCCGGAGGTCTGCCGACAGCGGATATGGGCGTCACCGGCGCGGAGGACGATCCAGCGCAGAGCGTGGCGCCCGGGGCGGGCCTGCTGAAGATGCCGCCTGTAGCCGGTTTCGTGGCCAATCGTGCCGGGTACGAAGCGTGGCGAAATCCGGAACATCCGTTCGCGACACCGACACTTTTCGACGCGGCCCGATCGATGGGAATGACGACCGCCATCGTCGGACAGCCGGACTTCCATGCCATCCACGTCGACCCTGCCGAGGTGGATATGAACATCCCCTCGGACATGGCGGGATGCGCGGAGATCGTCGCCGATCTTTTGGCAACCCACCCGCGAGCTTTGATTGTCGTCGCGCTGGGTCAGGAGCGCACCGGCGATCGGCATGCCGCTCCGGCGGCGGCCGAACTGGGCGCGATCGCCGCGGCGGTCGGAGACGTTGTCGCCGGGGCCGGGGATGCCCTGGTCGTGCTCACCAGTCGGGGCGCGACGACAATCGATGACCCACGCGCAGATTTTTATGGCTCCGGGACGTCGCGCCACGTGCCATTCGTAATCTTGGGGCCAAACGTGCGCGCCGGCGTGGTGTCGGGACAGCCCGGAGCTCCGGCCGACCTTCCCGCGACGGTCCTGTTCGCCCTGGGTGCGTTGGTGAGCAGCGATTTCGTGACCGGAACCTGGGCGACAGGCATTCCGACCTGGGGGATCCCACAGCCGTCGCCGCCTGGCGCCACGGCCGGTCACGCACTGGTGCGGGCATTCGAGGTCGCACAATGACGCAATCGCGGACAACCCCCCAGCCAATCTCTCCAAGAACTCATGACAACCATCGGACACCCGGCCCGGGCCAACTTCCCAAATCCGCGCGCTTGCCCCGCTCTTCTTGCTAACCTCGACGCTCGATCAGGGAATTCCAGCCTTAGTCCCCAGAAACTTCCGCATCTCGGCGGCCCCGCTGTCTTGGTACCAAGGAGACGGTCCCCATGCCCACCAATCCCCGCCTGCTCCGTGCAATCAGAGGCATCGAACGCCGAATGTTTCTCGCGGCCATCGGGGCTGGCCTTGCCGCGCCGGTCGCCGCTCGCCTCGGACGGATGGCCACGGCGGCCACCACGCCACCGCCGAAGCGTTTCTTCGTCTTCTTCATGCCGCACGGGATTGCGCCCGAACACTACAACCCGCGAGTCGTCGCCGGCGATCCCACGAACTTCGCGCTCGATCAGACCAACGTCAGCATCCTGGGACCTCTGCAGCCGTACAAGCCCTACGTGAACGTGTACCAGGGATTCCAGTACGTCGGCCCGGCGGACACGCACACGGGAATCGTGAACTGTCTGGTGGGCGACATGGTCAAGGACACAACCACCAGCCGCGTATCCGTCGAGCACGTCATCGCGAAGGCCATCGGGGTCAAGCCGTTGATCCTCGGAGCGTGCTCTCACCAACCGTTTGGCCTGGACTCGAACGGAATGCTGTTCTGGGATGGCACCGCGGTCGACCCCGAAAAGAGCCCGGTCAAGGCCGCGGACACTCTATTCGGCGGTTCGAGTGCCACGGCTCCGCCGGTCAATGCCGACGTGCAACTGCGCAAGGACTTGTTGGCCCTGACGGCGACGGACATATCGGAACTGCAGAAGACGTTGTCTGGCCTGACCAGGGAACAAACAAAGTTGCAGACCCACCTGCAGGCGATTTCCGCCCTGCAGTCGGATGCGGACCTGGGCGCGGGTCAGTCCATCTGCTCGGCGAAACCAACGCTGCCCACCGTCGAGATGGTGCGGGCGGCCAGCGCCGGCCAAATCATCGATCCGAGTGGCGGCAATGACTATTTCTACCAGGAGAAGAATTTTCCGCTGATTCTCCAGGCCCAGATGGAGGTTGTGACGCAGGCGATTATTTGCAACGCGGCGCAGGTCATCGGCTTGATGCCGATGTATGCAACATGCGACTTTGATTTTGGGTTCGCCGGCTCGCCCGGCTCGCATCACAATACGTTGTCACACACGGCTCCCGGGTGGGCGGACGGTGCCCAATACAATTCACCCATCACGACCGACAACTACAGGCCCGAAACGCGAGCGTCGTTCGCCAAGGCCCAACTCTGGTTCAGCCAACAACTGGTGAAGAACATCGTCAGTGTGTTGGCCAGCACCGACGATCCGGCGGCGCCTGGAACGAAGGTTCTCGACAACACCCTCATCTACTGGATGAGCGAGATTGGCGACGGTCAAGGCCACACGCGTGTCAGCGGGCTGGAGTTCCCAGAGGTGCCGGCGCATCTGCCGCTGGTCACGATTGGCAAATGTGGGGGGGCCATCAAGAGTGGCCAGGTGATTGCGTTCCCGATCGACTCGCTGGCGAACGCGCCGAGGGTCAATCGCCCCGCGTCCGACCTGTACCTGACGATGGCCAGGGCCATGGGGGCGGGCACCGTCACCTTCCCGAATGCCACGAGCGTGGTCACGGAGGCCTTGTCGTGATGCGCGCCTGGTCGTGGGTTCTCGCGCCGTTGCTCGGCCTCGGAGCTTGCCATGGCGGCGTTATGGGCGCGGGAAATTCCAACGGACAGGGGGGCGCTCACGACGGTGGCAACGATGTCGGCGTCGGCGTCACGGGAAGCGGCGGGTTGGGCGGCGGCGGCTCCGCAACAAGCGGAGGTAGCACCGGCTTCACGCTCGCTTGCGTGAAACCGTCGCTCGGCAGCCCCACCTTGAGGTTGCTCACCAGAAACGAAATGGAGAATTCCCTGTCGGACGTCTTTCCGGATCTAAAGCAGCAATGGACCGGAACGCTGCCGTCGAACACTTTGTCTTCGTACGGCTTCGACAATGACGCCTCGGCGACAGTCGGCAAGCAGCTGGCGGGGGCTCTGGTGGACACCGCCCTATCGGTCGCAACCGCGCTGACGGGCGCCTCGTTTTCGGGACTCCTGCCCTGTTCGACCAGTACGGCGGATCGCGCCTGCGCGGACCAGTTCCTGACCAAGTACGGGCGGCGTTTGTTTCGCCGCCCCCTCACCCAGGGTGAACACGATCGTTATCTCGCGTTCTTCGACGCCTCGAAGGCCAAGTCCGATTTCAAGACAGCGCTCAAATGGCTGGCGGTCGGGCTCATCCAGTCGCCGAACGCCATCTATCGCAGTGAGATGGGCGCCGACAAGGGCGACGGTACCCGCGCGTTGTCGCCGTATGAGATCGCGACGGCGCTGTCGTACACGTACACCGGCTCGACGCCCAGCGAGGCGCTCTTGGCCCAGGCCGACGCGGGCAACCTGGGTGACGTGGTGGCGACAGCCAAGGCGATGCTGGCGACCCCCGCTGGCAAACAGACCGTTCAGCATTTCTTCGAGGGATATCTCGGCTACACGGGCGTCTCATCGGTGACGCGCACGAACATCCCGAGCTTCACCAGCGTGGGCGCGGACATGGTCAACGAGACACGCGCCTTCATAGACGACGTGGTTCTGCAACATGGCGGCGGAATGAAGCAGCTCCTGACGGCGCCCACCACCAACCTGACTACGGCGTTGGCCGCGTACTACGGGTTTCCCACGCCCGCCGCAAACCTCGCGACGATCACCCGTCCGGCGGGTCGCGGCCTCGGGCTCCTCGCGCAGGGAGCGTTCCTGACCACGCATGCCTCCCCCGATTCGTCGTCGCCCACGAGACGGGGCCTGTTCCCCTACCTGCAACTGCTCTGCGAAAAGAAATCGAGCCCACCGCCGAACGTCCCCCAGATTGGCTCGCCCGCGCCGGGCCAGAAAACCACGCGGCAGCGCTACGAGGACGTTCACGCGAAAATGGGATCGGCGTGCGCCGGCTGCCACCAGAGGTTCGACCCAATCGGATTTGGCTTTGAGCACTTCGACGAAGGGGGGCGCTATCGCGAAAACGAATCAGGTCTCCCCATCGACTCCTCCGGAGCCGTATCCACGGCCGACGGGACGATCCTGTTCTCGTTCAAGAGCGAGGAGGAACTGGTGACGGGCCTCGCGAATCAACCGGTCGTTCATGAGTGTCTGTCCGCCAATTTGGCGACTTACGCCTTCGGCACCGACGAGGCGTGTCTGGGCCCGAGCAAGGTCCCGGATCTGCAATCGGGCACGATCGGAATCGCCGAGGCCTTCACGCAGTTGGCCGCGGAGCCGCATTTCACACGACGGAACGCGCAGTAGACACACCCGATCTGCGCGCGGCCGACCATGTTCCTGAAGAAGCTCGTGTCTTACATGCTGTTGCCGCTCCCGGTGGCGGTGGCTCTTCTCGTCGGCGGGCTCGCGCTTCTGTGGTTCACCACCAAACAACGAACTGGGAAGGTCCTGGTGACAACGGCGCTGGGCGTGCTGCTGCTCGCGTCCACCAGCATCTGCGCGGGGTGGATTAGGGGACTTCGTGCGGAGTTCAAGCCCCTGCAAAGCCTAACCGACGCGCCGGGGACAAAATGGATTGTCGTACTCGGTTCCGGATATTCCGATGTGCCGCAGGTCCCGCCCACCTTTCGCGTCGACGCGACTGGCCTGGAGCGATTGGTCGAGGCCATCAGACTCTACCGGACTAGACCAGGGGCGAAGTTGGTGCTTTCGGGTGGAACGGCCTGGGGCAACGTCTCGCAGGCGCAGGTTCTCGCGCAAGCCGCCGAGGTACTGGGTGTTCCGCGTTCAGACATGGTTCTTGAGGCGGCCTCCGACGACACGCAGGACGAGGCCGTGCTCGTCCACGCCATCGTTCGTGACGAGCCTTTCGTTCTGGTCACGTCAGTCCTGCACATGCGTCGATCGATGCGCCTTTTTCAAAAACAAGGCATGAAGCCGGTACCCGCGCCCGCGGGGTACTGGCCGAATCGATACGCCGTGCTCCCGTCGAGCGGGCAGCTAGCCACAACCGATGCAGCCGAGCACGAGTACATCGGAATGTTATGGTCCTTGCTACGCGGGACAATCTGACCCCGGCCACCACCGCGACGGTTTCGGGCACACCCTGTTCTACTACCTTCGAGAATCGTCGCACGGCGAGCCGCCTCGCTGCTCCATGGAAAGCGTCGCGTTTTCAGAAATCGATCGAGGCGCCCGCGAGCGCGCCGAACCACAGAATGGGCGTATGTCCGACCACCCCACGTGGTAGCGCCAGAATACCCGGGGGACTCGGGACGAGTTCGGACCGCAAGCCGAAAAATGGACCGAACCTGGCCGACGGTCTGAGACACAGACCCACGCCCGCGAAGGCCCCGACTTCGACGCCGACTTGGCTCTGGTTGGTGTACAAGTCAAGAGCCTGATCCGAGAGCCACGCTGCGGCCAAACCCGCTTCGCCGTAAAGGGTTGTCGCGTCTCCGAAAAGTCGGGCACGCACGCCGATGTCGACGGGCAGACGCAGTTGGCGCACGCGCAGTCCCCCGACGGACGTGTTCGTCGGGAGCGATCCCGCGATCCCGAGCAGGAAGGCCCAGGTTCCGCGGCCGAGCGTCAAGCGAAGCACCGCGCCCGCCTGAACCACGTGCCCATCCGAACCGAGGCCCGCGTCCCCGCTCCCGCCGACTTCCAGATGAGCCAAGTGGCGAATGGGCGCGGCGGGGGGAGCAACCTCGCTCGCGGCGGGTGCTGGGATCGTCGCGGGCGGCTCGGATGAAGCGACGGGAGGATCCAGCGCCAACGCGACAAATACCGCGGCGACGCGTGCACGATGCGCACAGTCGCGGGTTTCGTCGCGGTATTCGCGTACCCGGCCCCCGGCGATCACGCGATAGGGAACGCCCAAATCAAAAATCTCCACGGGCGATGAAGGCCCCGCGGCCTCGGCCAATCGCTGGGCCAGACGTTCGCTTGGAACCAGCGTGCCCAGTTCCGCCCAAACGTCCTGGGGTCGTGGGCACATGCTTGAGCCGCCAATCACCTTCGACGGTTCACTGGGCGCCGCGGCTGTTGGGGCGCTAGGCTCGGCGGCATCGGGGACGCGCGTCGCGTCGGCAGGTTGTCGTCCTGCCGGTGGACCGGGTTCAACCGAGCCGGCGCCGCGCGCGGTCGATACGGTCAACAGGGCCGAAACCAAGGCCGCGGCCTTAGCACCTGTCCTCGTGACCCGCTCGCGCACGGCATCACGATAACCGAATGCCTGGCGACTGCGCGAGTCGTGTAAGTGCGCCCAGTTGACCCATCCGGTATGATTAGTAACAGGGTCGTTTTCATGAAGGTTAATGCCTCAACTCGCCCTCGCCAACCCATGGGCCAAGCCTGTTCTCCCGAAGAATCGACGGGGACGGACACGGGGCACGTTCCCATCGTGGTTGTTGTCGAAACGACCGGCAATCTTGCCGACGATCCGGGTGGCTTCCGCGCCCTTTACGACAGGTGGTTCGAGGACGTCGAAAAATGGATCCGCGCGCTCGGTGGGCTCGAAGCCGACCGGGACGACATCGTGCAGGAGGTCTTCCTGGTGGTTCGGCGCAGGCTGGGCTCCTTCGATGGAACGAACCCGGCCGGCTGGCTTTATCGAATTACGCGTCGTCAGGTCCGCGATTTCAGACGCCGAACCTGGGTAAAGCATATCTTCACGAAGCGGCGGTCGGATGAGCCCGACATCCTTCCGCATGGGGACGGCGGCCCGGCGGCGGCGCTTGAACACAAAGAGCGGCGGCGAATATTGCACATGCTGTTGCAAAAGATGAACGAGGACCGCCGCAGCGCATTCGTGTTGTTCGAGGTCGAAGGGCTATCGGGTGAGGAGATCGCGCGTATTCAAAACGTGCCGCTGAACACTGTCTGGACCCGGTTGCACCACGCGCGAAAGGAATTCTTCGCGCTCGCGGCCAAGTATCAAAAAGGTTACGAGCGAGAGCTGACTCGAGGAAGGGCTAGTCTGTGATGACAAGGGGAGATGGAGACGATGATGTGGGAACGCAACGGGGGCGCTCGGTGAACGTCGTCAACGTTTTGGGCGTGCGGTCGCTTGGCGCCGGATACGTCGATCCGACGCGCCTGCTCGACGCCCAGGCCCGAAGTGGGGTTGCCGAGGATTCACAAGGGAATTCCGACTCCGCCGAGGCTTGGGCACTCCGGGTGTTGGAGACCGCCGAACGATATCAGGGTAATCCCTTGCGAAGGCAGCGAGTCTGGGTATCCGTTTCCCGCCGGACGGGACGCTCCGCGCCGCGTGTTTGGCGAGCCGCGATGGCACTGGGGGTTCTGCTGTGTGTTGTCGGCGGGACGGCCATCGCGAGCGCCGCCCTGGGTCACTGGCCAGCGTGGGCGGTCCGCGTTTACGAGCGTTTGGCCCCATGGTCGTCGCCGTCTGCGCCGACTGCGTCGTCCGCGGATGGACAATTCACGACGCTCGGCCGAGGCCATCGGAAAGCCCGGCTGTCCCCGGTTGGGAGCCAAGTCGCGATAGACGCAACGGACCAGAACGTCGCGACGCCCTCGGACGCTCCCGACGCCTTCGACACACCAGCGCCCGAGCCGACGCTGGTGACGGCTCCAAGAATACGAGCAGGGGGCGATCTCAATAAGAAGATCGCGCAGCGTCGAGACCTGCGCGATCCCGCCTCGGCGACGCGGGTGCCGCCACAACAGCTGACGCGGATGCCGATCAGCGAGGACGACCTGCCGGTGTTGGCGGCGATGCGGGCCCTACGCCGGAGCAAGGATCCCGTTTCCGCCCGGGCTTTGTTGCGAGACTACTTGGCCCAGCATCCCAACGGCGCCCTTGCGGAGGAGGCGCTGGCCCTATCGATTGAGGCGGCGGTCGCGAACCGAGACTCCGATGCGGGCGCGTTCGCGGAGCGATACCTTCAAATATATCCCGCCGGCCCGTTCCGCTCGTTGGCTCGACAGACGCTGGCGACGCACCCGTCACACTGATCGTTCGACGGGCTTCGGAGACAAAGAGGAGCGTCCCCGGTCGCTCGGACGCGTCCGTCTTCCTTTGGGGATTGACCATCAAGGGATGATGAATCCGTCCTGATTCTCCAGGCGCGCGAGGACCGCCCGCGCCTCGGGATCGTACGGATCGATGCGTAACGCGCGTGAAAGCCACTCTGCGCCGGCGCCCCCGTGACCTTCCGCTATGGCGATTTGGGCGAGTAGCGCCAGACTCCGCACGTCGTCACCGTCCGAATCCAGCAGGGTGCGAGCCAGACTCTCGGCGGCGCGACGTTCTCCGGCCACGAACCAGGCGCGTGCCCGCATCTGCGCCGCCGCGCGCGAGGCCGACGCGGACAGCACGATTTGAGCCTCGCGGGTTTCGCCGAGAACGATCAGAAGCCTGGCGAAATTCAGCAGCGACGTGTCAAGCAGCTTCTCCGAATTTGAGAATCGCGTCGCGAGGGTTGCAAGAATCGCGTCGGTGGTCGCCCTGTCCCCCAACCCCATGGAGGCCCCTTCGCGCGCAAATACAACTTCCGAACCATCCGTGAAAACCAGATGCCATGCGCCGTTGGTGGCGAGATGTTGCGCCAATCCGATGTAGCGATCGGGGTATGCCGTGGTCAGGACGACGTACCGGAATTTCTGCGTCTCCGCCAGCACGTCGAACTTTTCCGGATTCGCCACGACGTCTAAATAGGCTTCATACTCTTCGGCCGTGTGCAACACCAATCTTGTGTCGATGAACGGCCTCAATTCCGGGACCGTCAGCTCCAAATAACCGCCGTGGTGGTCGGGAGCGAAGATGGGCCCCGACGCCGCGATCCCACGCAGATAGCGAGCTGATTCGACGGGAAAATGAAATGCCGCGGGAACGCCGATTTCGCCCTCGCCTCTTTGCGCGACGATGGCTAGGGCGATCTGGCCAAACATCACCAGGGCCGCCAAGCCTGGGGCAAGCCAACGCCACCACCTTTCGGGGACCCCAATGGTCGCAAGACGCGCCACCACTTCGCGCAGGCGGGAAGCCATGGCCATCGCAGCGATCGGGGATGCCAGCCAATAGAACAACAGAACATTGCGATTGGCCATCAGCGCCAGGGACGCGAACCCAATCAAAACTAGTAGCCGCGACAAGGCCAGCCGCTCGCGCGACAGGGCGATGCACAGAGCGAGCGCCCCGAGCACCCACCCAAGATGTGCCGTCTCGGCCGGGGCCGTACGTTCCAAAAGCCACGGCGGAATATTTTCCGCGATCTGCGTGGAGAAGACATTCCCTTGCCCTGGGACGAGGCGCAGAAGAAGCCCCCCCGGAAGAGCGATGGCTTTCCAACCAAATGGCGTCGCCAGCAGACCCAAGCAACAAAAGGCCAGCGTGATTCCCAGTGCCCTCCGCGGTAAGGAATGCTCATCCTCGAAGGGCCAGCTCTCGCCGCTGGCCAGCGGCGAGAGCAGCGCCGCCACAAGATAGATCGCGATCAGGATCGGCCCCAGCACGGCCAGACCCTGACAGTTGGACCACACGATCTGGAGAACCGGCAGCCAAATGAGCCGGCGCGTGGACCCGTTTCGACAACCCTCGAGTACCGCGACAAACAGCGCCAGCATCAGCAGCGTCAAGATGACGGGCCGCGCGAGCAACAAATGGCGCGCCAGGAAGAGCGCCGCGAGCAGAGCGACCGCGCACAAGCTCAGGTTGAGGCGGGAGTCTCGACGTTCCGATTTTTCAACCGTGCGCGCCAGGATGACGGCACCGCATGCAACCGTGATGCCCTTCGCAACGACTAGACCGGTAAGTCCCACGACGCGATAGATGGCAAAAACGGCTAGTTGAAAAAGCCAGTGAATGTCCAGCCAGGGCCGTCCTGCCGCGCTCAAGGTAAACGGATCGGTTCTGAGCCAGTCATGGCGACGGACCATCTCGCGCCCCGCCGCGAGGTGCCAAAAGATGTCGCCATCCGAAACGGGCGAAAGGGCGATAACGAAGGCGCCGGCAAAAAGTGCCGGCAACACCAGTCTCCGATGCCAGCGCTCACGCACGCCGGTGAGGGGTAGCGCCTGGGGGTTTTTCATCACTTTGACAATCCGATTTCTGCCGATCACTGCCGATTCCCGCCTGTTTTAGCCAAACATGGTGCTCCGATCAGTCGCGAATCCAACGCCAATGTGCCAATGTCCTTGTCCCGTCACCCCCGCCACCGTCGTCGTCCCCCCTGACGAACCGTTCGACCGGGTGGACCGACACTACAGACTGCATGGTCTTCACCAGCCACGTCTTTCTCTTCTACTTCCTGCCGTTGGTGCTGGCGGTCTACTACGCACTGCCGTTTCGGGCGCGCACCGCGCTCATCGCATGTTCCAGTTATGTTTTCTATGGTTGGGCGAATCCGATCTGGGCCGTGATCATGTTCTTTGGCTCCAGCGTGGATTACTTCTGCGGGCTGGCCCTGGTGAGGTTATCCGGCCTTCCTGACCTGGACGGGCTGCCGCCGGTGATCGATCGCAAGGTTCCGCGGACCCGGGCCATGAAGATTGTTCTCGCGATCTCGATCATCACGAACTTGGGCTTGTTGGCGGCCTTCAAATACACGGGCTTCGTGGCCGAGAACGTTAACGCCTTGGCGCAGGCACTGGGGCTCGGTGCGGGAGCGCTGCCGGTGTTTCACCTGGTTCTGCCGGTGGGGATCTCGTTCTACACGTTCAAGGCCATGAGCTACGCGGTGGATGTCTATCGTGGCGACGCGCGTCCCATGCGCCGGTTCGTCGACTATCTGTGCTTCGAGGCGTTTTTTCCCGATCTGGTCGCCGGACCCATTATCCGGTACGCCGCCATCGAGGAGCAGATGCGCGTGCGTCAGCACACCCTCGACAAGTTCGCGCGCGGCGTCAGTTTCTTCGCCCTCGGCATGGCAAAGAAGATCCTCATCGCCAATCCCATGGGGCACATCGCCGATACGGCATTCGCCGCAGGAGCGCTGCCGCCGCATGACGCTTGGTTCGGTCTGTTCGGATATGCGTTTCAAATTTACTTCGATTTCTCGGGCTACTCCGACATGGCGTGCGGTCTGGCGTTGATGATGGGCTTCGTGTTGATCCAAAACTTCAACTCGCCCTATCAGGCCGAGGGAATCACGGACTTTTGGCGACGCTGGCACATCAGCTTGTCGACCTGGCTGCGCGACTATCTTTACATCCCGCTCGGCGGAAATCGCCGAGGCGAGCGCCGCACGTACATCAATCTGACGGTCGTGATGCTGCTCGGAGGCCTGTGGCACGGGGCCAGCTGGAATTTCGTCCTTTGGGGGGCCTTGCATGGGGGGATGCTGGCCTTTGAGCGAGCACAGGAGGCAAAAAGAAAGGCGCTGCGGAGCCGTGACAACAGGCGCCGCCTCCCGCGTCCTGTCCGTATCGCCCTCACCTTCTTGATCGTTTGTCTCGGCTGGGTCTTCTTTCGGGCCAAGACGCTCACCCAGGCGGTAACGTACTGCGAATCGCTATTTGGAATTTCGAGGGCACGGATAACCGCCGGCGCGGATGCGCTCGCCGGAGCGCTGTACACGCGCTATCACGTCAGCATCTTCATTCTCGCCGGCATTCTGGTCTGGGCCGCCCCGAATACGTGGGCGTTCACGACTCGTCTTTCTCCTCCGCGAGCGGTCTTCGCGATGGGGCTCTTGATGTTGTCCATCCTGGTCATGTGGACGCAGAGCACCAACCCGTTCCTTTACTTTCAATTCTGACAATCCCGACGCCGTGATCTCGAAATGAGCTCGAATCGACCCACAAATCCACGCGCCGCCCGCGAGCTGCGCCCGTTGCCTGCCGGTCACCCCACCCGCGGTGGCCCCACGGACCCGTCGCATGACGATGAGCTGCGCCGCGGGATTTTGCACACGCGGATCGGGCGCCCCACGGCCGCGTTCCTGACGGGGCTGTTCCTGTTGATCATCGGCGCCGTGTCGATCGCCCAGACGATCATGGAACGCGTCAAAGGTGACGAGTCCGTGTTGCCGGACCTGTTTTCCCGCTGGCCGACCCAGGACAGCATCAAACAATTCGAGGAGGATCTGGAAAAGGCGTCCTACCCCCGCGAGGCGATCCGTCCGCGCCTGCAACTCGCGTTGACGGCCATCGGTGGCTTCGGAAACTCGAAGGCCGTGGTCGGCAAGAACGGATGGCTGTTCTATCAGCCTGGACTAGTCGCGGTCGGCGGGCCAGGACTGCTTGACCCGCCGATTCTGCGGAGCCGCGCGAAGGCGGCGCTGGATGCGGGTGGCGAGGCCGTGTATCCGGATCCACGACCGGCGATACTCGATTTTCACGCCTTCCTGGCAAGCCGCGGCATCCGCCTCATCCTGTTTCCGGTACCAGACAAGGCCGGCCTCCAGCCCGCGCAACTGCACGGGCGCGTCGGAGGCGGACGCGGTTTGTCGCCGGGACGAAATCCCGATCAGGACCGGCTAGTCGCCGAGTTGGAGTCCGCGGGCGTATTGGTGTTCGATCCGACGCCGGCGCGCCTCGACCCGGGACAACCGCTATTTCTCCAACAGGATACGCACTGGACGCCCGCGTGGATGGAAGATATCGCGCGTGCGCTCGGGGCTTTCATTCGCCAGCGGGTGGCGTTGAATCCGAACGCGCCGAGCCGGCCGTGGACGACGGTCTCGAAGACCGTTTCGCGAGTCGGGGACGTCGTGGACATGATAGGACTGCCGGCAGGACAGACGCTCTTTGCGCCCCAGACCGTTACGGTTCACGAGGTGCAGGATGGCGCGGGCGCGCTCTTTGAACCAAAACCGGCGGCTGAGGTCCTGCTGCTTGGTGACAGCTTTACAAACGTGTTCACGTTGGAACAGATGGGTTGGGGCGAGGCTGCCGGTCTGGCGCCGCAGCTCGCACGCGCTCTTCAACGCGACGTCGACGTCATCGCACAGAACGATTCCGGCGCGTTCGCGACGCGAAAGCTGCTCTCGAACGAGCTCGCGAGTCCGGAGGCCGGACAACCGGATCGGCTGGCTGGCAAGAAGGTCGTGATTTGGGAATTCGCCTCGCGCGAGCTCGCCGTTGGAAACTGGAAGCCGCTCCATTGGCCCCGTCCCTCCGCGCGACGCGACGGGAATGGAGCGGGGCCGTCGGGGCCGACGGACAACGTCACACCCAAACCGAGGTCGGCGCCGTGAATCGATTGGTCTTGGTCACCGGCGCGGCTGGCGAGATGGGATCGCGCCTGGTCCATCGGTTGCTCAAGGAAGACTGGCGCGTACGTGGTCTGGTCTTGCCGGGCGATCCCCTGCGCGAAAGGCTGACCGCCTCAGGTTGTGAGATCGTCGAGGGGGATGTACGCGATCCGGGCTCTCTTACTGCGGCAGTCGATGGCGCGGACGCCGTCGTCCACGCGGCGGCGGTGATCCTCGCGCGCGACAAGAGAATTCTGGACGCCGTGAATCGACAGGGCACGGCCAACATGGTGGCGGCGGCCGCGGCGGCCCAGGTTCGACACTTCGTGTACGTCTCGTCGGCCTCGGTGACGTATCCGCGCTTGACGCCTTATGGGCGCTCCAAGCTGCTCGCTGAAGCCTTCGTGCGGGCGGAGACGCGCTTCGCGTACACGATCGTGCGCCCCACGCTGGTCTACGACCGATCGGGCGGTGAAGAGTTCCAAATGTTCTTGAAGTTGCTACAACGTTATCCGGTTGTACCGTTCATCGGTCCCGGACTGGCACGCAAAAGCCCCGTACGCGCGGAGGATGTGGTCGATGGCCTGGCGCGTGTGCTCGGAAACCCAATTGCGTTCGGCAAGACCTACAATCTCAGCGGCGGCGAATCCATCACCCTGGAGGAGATGGGGCGACTCGTGCTCCTTCTGCAGGGTCGCAGCAAGCCTTTCGTCCACGTGCCCGTTTGGCTTTGTCGCGGGATCGCGGGTTTGCTCGGCTTGACCATGAGACGGCCGCCCATCACTCAGTACGGCGTGATGGGATTCACCAATCACGCGGATCTAGACTGTGCCAGCGCCGCGAATGATCTTGGTTACCAACCAGTCGGCGTCAGAGAAGGACTCGCTCGTTGTTTTTCGACCGCGGAAACAGCGCGGCCGCGAGCGATGGCCGAACCCAGGAGAACATCATGATCCAGGACCAAAACAACGACCCCCGCCCGCGCCAATTGTCTCGAATCTGGCGGCGCTCCGCCTTCGCCATCATCACGGGTACCCTGTGCCTGGGTTGGACGCCGGGGTGCGCCACGGTGGGCGCGGGTCCACCGAGCGGCAGCGAGGAAAAGCCCGACGAGGCCGAAGAGAAAGCCATGGCGGCCATGGGGGAGCAGGTCAAGGGCCAAATCGTGTGGTCGAGCTCGAGGGTGGGAAATCACGATTTGTTCATGATGAATACGGACGGCTCCCACGTCCGCCAGATTACGAAAGGCGAGGCCGTCGACTGGTTTCCCCGGTTTTCGCCAGACGGAGCGCGCATCCTGTTCACGCGCAGTAAGAAGGGCTGGGTGTTCGAACGCGACGCCAACACGGATGGCAAGTGGGACATTTTCACGGTCGCGCCCGATGGAAGTGACGAGACCAAGGTCGTGGACAACGCAAGCTGGGGCAACTGGGTCTCGAACGACGAGATAGTCTACGCGCGGACGACGCGCATCTATCGCCGTAAACTCTCGGGCGGCGACGAAACGCTACTGGTCGACAGCGCCAAGGTGCCGGAGCTGGACGCGGCCCTGATGCAGCAGCCCGAGATGTCCAAGGACGGGAAATACATCGCCATCACCCTCCGTGGGTCGAAGCGTGAAACCGGCATTTGGGATATCGCAGGGAAGAAATGGAACCGCACGGGTGAAGGCTGCCAAATCAACTGGACTCCGTCGGGAGATGAGATCTACTGGATGCACCCAACCGGCAACGGTGGCAGCCGCGTCCTGCACATGGCGATCGAGGACGGCAAGCCGACGAAGACCGACGCCGACGCCGATTCCATCACTCTGATCGACATTCCGGGGCGCCGTTCACACGAATACTTTCCGCAGCTGTCGGCGGATGGGCGCTGGTTGGTTTGGGCCGCGACCCAGCGCGGCCACGACCACGACATCGCGGACTATGAGATCTATCTGTGGAAAGTGGGCGCGCCGCCGGAGACGGCGACGCGATTGACCTACCACTCGGGCAACGATCGGTGGCCCGACATCTTCATCCCTGGATCGGGCGGCCCAAGCGCAGGTGCGAGCGGTAAGCGTGACAACAAGGCCGTCGCCAAATCCAGCAAGCACGACGAAGACGCGAGTGGCGAGGACAAGAAAGCCGGAGGCGGCACGGACAAAGCCGACGACGGCGCATCGAAGTCCAAATCGTCGACCACCGAGAGCGCCTCGCCCTCGAACGACGACGATGCGGACGAAAAGTCTGCCAAACAATCGGGTGGCAGCGCCAAGTCAAAAAAGAAGAAGAAAGCCAAGCGGTGAGCATCCTGAAAGCCCCTCCGTCCCGCCCGACATCAAGCCGTTCCCCGCGGGCGCAATCCCGTGAGGCGCGTGCCCGGGCGGCCTTCCCGATCGCCAGCTTGGCGCCCGCGCCGCTCCCCCGGATCGCCGTTCTGGGCGCCGGAGGCTTCATCGGTTCGCACTTGATCCCCGCGCTTCTGGCCCGACGGGGGAATCTCCGCATCGACGCCGTCGACAGGTGTCTCGACAAACTGGGGGCTCGCTCGCCGCGAATGCGACGAATCGAGGCGCGCTTGGATACGCCGGGCCTCCTCGACGATCTGATGGGGCGTTGCGATGTCTTTGTTTCCCTGACCGCCCTGTGCAACCCCGCGCTCTACAACACCCAGCCGCTCGAGGTGATCGACGCCAACTACACCGATCTCGTGCCGCTCGTGAAACTGTGCGCGAGTCGAGGCAAGCGGCTGATCCACCTGTCGACCTGCGAAGTCTACGGTCGCAGGGCGCTCGACGACGAGGGGCGGGCCACGACCGAAATGCTCGAGGACGAAACATCGCTGTGCCTCGGACCAGTGCACAGGGAACGTTGGTCCTATGCGGCCGCCAAGCAGCTCCTTGAACGTGTCATCTGGGCACACGGCAAGCACGCCGGACTGAATTTCACCCTGGTACGCCCATTCAACGTCATCGGTCCGCGCATGGACTTCATCCCGGGCATCGACGGCGAAGGAATTCCGCGCGTGCTCGCCTCGTTCATGCACGCGCTGTTGATGGGAGAGGATCTGCTTTTGGTGGACGGTGGAAAGCAGCGCCGGTCGTTCGTCCACGTCGACGAATTCGTAGACGCTCTGCTCCGGATCATCGACCGCCCCCGGGAGTGTCGGGGCGAGATCCTGAACCTGGGCAATCCACTCAACGACGTCACCATCCGGGCGCTCGCGCGGGCGGTCGCCGGAGCCTTTCGTGCGCGACGCCCGAACGCTCCCGTACCCCGGCTGCGCCCGATCACCGCGCGGAAGTACTACGGCGACGGTTATGACGACTCGGTCGTGCGGATTCCGTCAATCGCCAAGGCCGAGCGCCTGCTCGACTGGCATCCTCGCATGCCCCTTCGCACCATGTTGCCGAGCATCGTGGACGATTACATTGCGCGCTACGAGCCGCTTCTGGCCGAGCGCGCCCAGTTGAAAACAGTCGCTTCGGGAGGATCTCGATGAGCCTTTGGGTCGTCGTGCCGGCCTTCAATGCGGCACGCCACTTGACGGGCGTGATTCGCCGTCTGCGCGTCGCAAATCCGCCCGGACTGGAAGGTGTCGTGATCGTCGACGATGGAAGCCGCGACAATACCGCCGCCGTGGCACGCGCTTTGACCACGGAAAATAGCCACTCGGCGAGATCCCTCGCAGGAACGCGGCCAGGAACACGGGAAAGCGCGCCTCACTTGCCGCGGTTGAATCCACGGGTGACTCTGATCATCCGCGACCGAAACGGCGGTTACGGCGCCGCCATGAAGACAGGCCTTCGGGCAGCTCGTGAGGCCGGCGCCACCGTGGCCGCGTCCGTACATGCCGACGGCCAATATAGCCCGGAGGCGCTGACCGGCTTGCTGGCAACTTTGGACCATCGAAATCTCGATCTGGTGCAAGGTTCGCGGATCGCGGGTGGCGAAGCATTGTCTGGTGGGATGCCCTTCTACAAATACGCGGGAAACTGGTTGCTGAACCAGATGGAACGCCGCGTTTTCACCCTGCCCATGACCGACTTTCACAGCGGGTATCTGGTATACGGCGCGCGCGCCCTGGCCGAAGTGCCCTTCGACCGCCTGAGCGATAGTTTTGATTTCGACATGGAGGTGATCGCGAGCGCGCGGGCACGCGGCTTGGCCGTCGGCGAGGCGCCGATCCCCACCCGGTACGCCGACGAGATCTCCCACCTGAATCCGCTCACCTACGGCATGCGCGTGTTGCGAGTGATGTGGCGGTTCAAGCGAGGTGCCTATGTCTGACACCCCAACGCGCCTGGTGCCGTTCCTCGCGGTCACCTTGCTGCTCGTCGGGACCTGTGGCCATTCGGGCGTCGCCTTCCCGTGGCCCGCGACCGGAAAGATGATCTCATCTGGCAGCGCCGATGTCCTGACCGTCAACAAGAACTACCGTCGCGGCACCTCACAAGTATTGGTGCGCGAGATCGCCCGCCCCACGCGCGCCAACCTTGACTACGCGGCCTACGACGCGAATTTCATGAACGCCGATCCGGACCCCGAAGGTGCGATGCGCGCCACCACGGGCAAACGTCCCGACACCAGTCACCCGTTCGGTGGCGCGCTGGAGTTGTTGACGGGTACGCTCGGATCCTTGCCGCTTACGCCAGAAGAACGGCAACACCCCCTGGCGCTCGCGCCTCTCGTGGAACTGCTGACCTCCAAACACATTCCGGGGGGCGACACGATCGAGGACACCGCCGCGAAAGTGCGCGCGGAGGACTGGGGCCTGGGAGGGGGCCCCCAGTTGGTTCGCCAAGCGGCGGTCGCTGCTTATTTGCACGACGCGGGTACCGGCAAGGCGACCGAGCTCTGGGTCAAAATTGAGTTCGCTCCCTGGTTCAAGGAATTCGTGGGCATCCCGGACGCCGACGGCGACGGATTCGGCGAGCTCTATGGCCGCGTCCCCGCCCAGGCGCTCGGCGACAAGATCTCCGCTCTCTTGGCCTTCATTCGCGACGACTACGCCGGCCGGGTGTTATCGCCCGCCGAAGTCAAAAAATGGGCGCACCAATTGGCCTCATACTGGTACCCGTCCTACAACACCGATCTGGTTACCCCCGGTGAATCCTGGCCGGACGCCGAAACCGAACCGGAGATCATCGCGGAATTGGGTGGGCAACATTTCGCCTCGCCGGCAGTCGTGATGCGCGGTAAGCCCCAGGGCAAGCCGGTGTACAACGTGTTCCTGGTCACCGGAGCCGGCGCCGCCGCCGCCGAAGGCGCCGCGAGCGGTAGCGGCGTCGCGAAGGCAACTCCCAAGCTGTCGTTGCCGCGCACGACGCCGTCCCCCCAGCCAAACGCGGTGATCGCCGCCGTCAAGACCGAACTGAACGCAAACGGTGGATCGTGGAATCGCTGGGCGGCCGCCGTGGCGCCCCTTAACGACCTGATGCGGACCAAGCTCAAGGCGATTCCGGCGGGCGCCAAGGCGGTGGCAGGCGACGATGGATTCTTGTTCTTCGGGCAATCCATGGCGTACGCCACCGGGGGCGATCTCGAGAAGCAAAAACGCGGGCGCAACCCGGTTCCCGTCATTCTCCAGTTCAAGAAACTACTGGCCGAGCGAGGCGTCGATCTGCTGTTCGTGCCGGTGCCGACAAAGGAGGAGATCTTCCCCGACAAGATCGGAATTACGCCCGTTGAACGCGCGACCGGCGCACATCTCGTGGGTAAGGTGGTCAATCCCTTCGAACGCAAGTTCTTGTTGGACCTGGGCGAAAAAGGCGTCGAGGTGGTGGACCTGTTGCCGTTGTTTCTGGGCGTACGCGCGGACGAAGAATCGAAGGGGCACTCGACGGCCCGACACGAGAAGGCATCGCTTTATCAGGCCCAGGACACCCACTGGACGAACCGCGGCCTGGAGCTGGCCGCGCGCGCCGTGGCCGAGCGAATCAAGACGTATCCCTGGTACAAGGAGATCGCAGCGCATCGCAGGATCTACAAGACCAAGGAGTCGACGTTCAGCCGCCACGGCGACTTGCATTCCCGCCTCCCGGAGGCTGACAAGGGCCGGTACCAACCTGAGAACCTGGTCGGAGATCAGGTCCTGAATTCCGACGGAACGCTGTATGAGGACGATGCCGACAGCCCCATCGTCGTGCTCGGGGACAGCTTCACCGGCGTCTTCGAACTGATGGACTGTGAGCACGCAGGCGTGTCCGCGCACCTTGCGAAAGAGATCGGCTATCCCGTCGACCTCGTCATGAGCTACGGGGGCGGGCCGAATGTCCGACAGAAGCTGCTGCGACGAGGTTTGAAAGCCCTGGAAGCGAAAAAACTGGTCGTCTGGATGATGACGGCGCGTGACCTCTACGATTTCTGGGAGGGCTGGCAACCGGTGTCCGCGAAATGATTTCCCGCGCCAGGTTCATCGGCGGGCTTGGCTCCGCGGCGCTGCTCGTCGTTTCGGGGGCGACGTGCCGACGGGCCTGGGATGGTGTTCCTCAGGTTCCGGGGCCCATGGCGAGCGCCCTGCTTGCGTTCGCTGCGGAACAAGGCACGCCACCCGAAGATGTTGCCAAGGCCTGGAGACTGGTGGACGAGATCGGTAAGCGCGTGTCCGTCCGGCGGCCGCGCCCGGGGCAGGACGCGATTGATGTGATCAACGCCGTCGTCTTCGAGGAGCTCGGCTATGCCCGCGAAATCAGCGCGACCGATTCGCGATTCCTGCTTCTCCCGTCGGTCGTCACCGGACGCCGGGGAGGCTGTCTGGGACTCGGCGCGCTGTATCTGGCGCTAGGCGAGCGTCTGGGTCTGCCGATCCGCGGCATCCTGGTTCCGGGTCACTTCTTCGTTCGGGTGCTCGGGCCGCGCGCGCGGAATGTCGAGCTCTTGCGTCGGGGCGAGGCGATGCCCGACGACTGGTATCGCAGCAAGTACGGACCGTGGACCGAAACGGCGTCCGCTTACATGCGTCCGCTTGCGATACCCGAGGTGATCGCCGTTCATTGGTTCAACGTCGGAAACCAACGCCACGCCGCGGGGGATCTCGCGGGAGCAAGCGACGCCTACGCACGCGCGGCGCGGGACTTTCCGTCATTCGCCGAGGCATCCGCCAGCGTCGGCATCATCAGTCAGCTGTCCGGTGATTTGCAGGCCGCGGCCTCGTCCTACCGCGCGGCGGCTCGGGCGCGACCCGATTTACCTGGGTTGGCCCACAATCTTTCCGTTCTGGAAACCGAGCGGAACGCCCGGCAGCCATCCGTCCGGCGTTCCACAATCAGCGAACAAGAAAATCGCGGGGGAATCCCGCCGAGGTCATCGCCATGAAGCCCGCCCTATCGTCCCCGGTCAATTCGATCAGTGTCCGTTTAGTCGTCGTCGCGGCCGTTTTGTCCATGCTCGCCGCGGCAGACGTTCGTGCCGAGTCCGGGGCGGCGCCCCCTGCCCTCGCGGTGACCGCGAAACTGGTCGAGATCCCAACGAAGTTCCCGCCCGACGATCTTTACGACTATGCGTACGTCATGCGCTATCAGGTCATCGGGGGTCCCATGGATGGACAGTCGATCCTGGTGGCGCACTACAAGCCACGACAGCCGCGCGCGAAGATCAGCGACGCGATGAAGGCGAACGTGGCGGGGAAAGTGCGCAGCTTCAAGACCGGTGACGTACACAAGCTGCAGCTCAGTCCCAATCTCAAGAGCATCTGGAAAGGCGCGCTCCTCGACGAGTTCGCGGCCACGGACCGCAAAAGCGTGCGATATTGGGCCCTGTCGGCCGATCCCGCCTGACACTGTGGTTTCGGTTCTTCTCCTTCTGAAAGGTCGCCCAAGCCCATGCGCTCTCTTTGTGACCGACTCCATCACTCGTATTCAAACCACGGGCCCGGGTCGTCCGGCCGGCGACCCGCGCTCGCGCTGGCCGCTGCGCTGCTGGCGGTCGCGGTGGCAAGCTGTGGTGGCAGCGCGGCGATGCCGGCCAAGACGTCAAGCGGTGGCGCGGCAGGTCCCGGAAGTGGCGGCGCAACCACGCTGGGAACCGGTGGAAGCAGCACAACGCCGGGCAGCGGCGGCGCGACCATGGTCGCGACCGGGGGCACGCCACCCGCGACGGGTGGGTCGCTCGCCAACACCGGAGGATCCTCTTCTGGAGGCACGGGCGCCAACGCCGGAGGCGGAACCGGGGGAACTGCCGGGACGGGCCCGAACAGCGACGCGGCCGTGTCAGATGACGCAGCCACCGACCTATCCGCGACGGGCGGAGGTGGCGGCGCCGTGGGTCTCGGCGGAGGCGGCGGTGCCGCTGGCGGGGCACCGCGCGACGGCGGCTCCGACGCGGCCGGTGGCGCAACTCACCCATTAAAAGCCATCATGATCATCACCGGCGCCGGCAAGCCAACCGCCGGAGACAACGTCATGCTGGGTCGAATGACGGCACGAGGAATTCAGACCACGACCATGACCGATGCGGCCGTCACGGCGGCGGCCGTGGCCGGGATGGACCTGGTCGTGATCTCCAGCAGCGCGGAATCGGGGCCCTTGGCCGCGAAGGTGCGCGACGTCGCGATTCCCGTCCTGTGTATCGAGAACGGGGAATACGCCCTGATGGGAATGACGCCCGCTACGCTGAACACCGATTACGGCATGGTGGCGGCCCAGACCCAGGTACAAATCACGACCGCCGGCAATCCTCTCGTGGGGACACTGACCGGAACCGTCACCATTTCCAGCGTCGCCGGAGATTTCGGGTGGGGAGTCCCCGCGGCTGCGGCGATCAAAGGGGCGAGTCTGCCGGGCAATCCGAATCGGGCAGTGATCTTTGGCTACGCCAAGGGGGATCAGATGGTGAGCATGGCGGCGCCGGCCCGCCGCGCGGCCTTCGCCATCCGCGAGACCCTGGCCGCGAACCTGACCGCCGACGGCCTAAAGCTGTTCGACGCGGTCTTGAACTGGGTCCTCATGTAGTCGCCAATCGTCCAAAGGCAGAACGGTCATTCTGGCTCTTGCAACGGCCATCGCGGCTCGCAGATCGGTTTGGCTCGCAGGTCGGTATAAAAACCGTGTGCTAGTCCCGGCGGCGGCCGCCGAAGAGCCGCAGGAGCATCAGGAACAGGTTGATGAAATCCAGATACAGGATCAGCGCACCCTGCAGGGCCGCCTTCGTCACGGCCTCTTGACCGTCGATACGCGACCCCAGGTCCTTCAGCTTGGCCGTGTCGTACGCGGTCAAACCCGTGAATACGATGACGCCCATGAAAGTCGTCAACCAGTACAACATCGAGCTCGCCAAGAACACATTCACGATGGAGGCGATGATCAATCCCACCAGGCCCATCACGCAGAAGCTGCCGAGGCTCGTGAGATCCCGTCGCGTGATTGCCCCGTAGGCCGAGATGCTGGCGAACATTCCGCCCGTTACCAAGAACGTGCCACCAATCGATCCCATCGTGTAGCGCAGGAAGATGGCGGAGAACGTCACGCCGCTCAGCGCCGCGTAGCCAAAGAACATCGCCGACGCAGTCCCCGCGCTGACCCGGGCCGCCACGGGAGCGAAGGCCATGACCAGCAGCAATTCGGCGATCATCAGTCCGATGAACACGAATGGATTGCCAAAGACGAAATTCAAGGCCGCCGGGCTGGACGCCACCGCCAAGGCGACAAAACCGGTCGTCGCGAGGCCCAGGCTCATGAAGAAGTAAACGCGTTGCAGAAACGTCCGCGTCGATTCGTCGCTACGAACGCCAACCCGCGAGGCGGAGAACACGCGGGCGGTTTGCTCATTTTGTCCGATCCATGCCATGGGGTGGGTCTAGCACATTCGGTACGCGACGCACGCGGAAGGCACATCAGAACGCGCCGATGATCCCAAGGGCTGTCTTGCCGTCGCGGCCAACGAAGACCTGCGGCGCGATCCTGGCCTGAAATGAACCGAGCGTCGGCGTCGGAACCCAGTCCTTGCACCAGTGGCCCGACGTGAAGGCGGCCGTAGCGGCAGGGCGAAAGTGGAAGTCATTCGATCCCAAGGTTCGTGTCGGCTCAACGAAGGATCCTCGCGTGGAACTTCAGATCGAAGGGGAATCGGATTGACATGCAATCCCGAGAGACTCTAAAATGACGATATGAAGACTCTTTCAGTCACCGAGGGGAGGCAGAATCTCGGCCGTTGGTTGAAGCGGGCTTTGCTGGGTGACGACGTGGGGTTTCTAGTGGACGGTCGGGTGATCGCATTGCGCCCGGTGGAGGTCCATTCCGCCGACTACGTGCTCCAGGAATATGGTGCCACCGAGCAGCAGGCCGAACGGGCCTTCAAGGCGGTAAGGGCGGCTGTTCGCGAAGGCCGAGCGGCGGGTACGACCAAAGGATTCACGGGAAAACTATGAAGATTGACCTTCACCCGCGCTTTCAAAGCCGGGTGGGGAGGTTGAGCGCCCCCGCTCGGGAACCAATTTCCGCCGCGTTGAGAACGTTAGGCGATGGTTTTGGCAGGCCGCACCTGCATGTCGGGCTGGGCATTCGACGATTGCGAAAGGATCTGTTCGAGTGCCGGGCGGGCCTGCGCTTGCGAATCGTGTTTTTCGCTCAGAAGGGCCTGCTGACGGCGTACGACGTCATGACCCACGACGAGATCAAAGCCTGGCTGCGGAGCTTCTGAGCGTCGCTGTCAGAGGCCAATTTGTACGTGGCAGGAGGGCGGAGCGGTTTCGCACACGCCGTTGACGCAGGTCAGTCCGGCCTCACACTCGGCGGATCGGACGCATTTGCCGCACATCGAAGTTCCGCCGTCGCGTCCGCCCCTGTTGCAGTTGTCGCAACCCCACGAGCAAGAAATGGCGAGAATACAGATGATCCAGAAGGGGTTCGATTCGGGACGTTCGCCGTGAACCATGGTTCGCAGTCGGCTAGGCATCGAGGAAGGCAAGTCTAGCTTATCGGGCCCCGGGCGCAGATGGTCGCGTCGTCACTCGTCACGGATCGAGCGCTCGAAGGCGTGAGGAGGCGAAGCCGTATAGCTGTCAGGCGCGAACGCTGATGGTGGCGCCCGGGGGAAGGATCTGCGACGGCTGACTTGAGGGCATAGCCGCATCGATCAGGCGCAGCGCCGCCGCGCCTTCAACGCGCTGCTGATCGGTTGATCGTCGGGCCATGGTGGCCTCGTACACCGCGCTCGGGGCCAGGGCGCAGGCTGAGGTGGGATCCATGAACACGTCATCGGTTGAAGGTCCCCAAACCTTGAGTCTCGGAACGTCGGCGCGCCCCAAAGCCGGGAGTCCTAGACCGCCGGTCGCGTCCACATCGCGCGTAACCGACCCGCCACGTCAACCCGCGGAACTGAGGGAGGAGGTCCGGCGGATTCAGTGTTCCCGGTTCCCGGCGTGACCCGATCGAAACGATCGAGAATCGCGTCGGGAATGAACCGTGTCCGCGGCACGAACACGTGGCGATCACCATACCGACTCTGCTGGCGAATGAAGAACCTCAAAGGGTGGACGAGGGTCAGGTCGGTCTTCGCGCGGGTCATCGCCACGTACAGCAGACGTCGCTCCTCCTCGATCTCGGCCGCGCTTCCGGTCGCGAGATCGGATGGCAGACATCCGTCGGCCACGCTGAGCAGGAATACCGTGTCCCATTCCTGGCCCTTCGCCGAATGAATCGTCGACAAGATCAGGTAGTCCTCATCCAGGTGCGGGGGCCCCGCCTGGGCGCCGGTCGCCTGTGGGGGGTCCAGCGTCAAATCCGAAAGAAATCGCTCGCGCGAGGGGGAAGCCGTCGCCAGTTGTTCCAGTTGCTCCAAGTCCCCGAGGCGAACGCGCGCGTCGTCATAGATTCGTTCGAGGTGCGGCTGATACCAGCGACGCACGAGGCCCATCTGCGGCGCCCAAGACACACCCGGCAGCGCCGCCGCCACGGTGCACAGGTGGCCGTACAGCATGACCAACGCTGGCCAATCCTCCCTCGCGGGCGGCGGTGGATTCCAACGCCCGAGCGCATCCGTCAACGCGAAACCTTCGTTCGCAACGTGCCGCCAAAGCGCGTCCGCCAAGCGCGGGCCGACGCCGGGTAGGAGCTGGGCCACGCGAAACGCCGCCAGAGCGTCGCGCGGGTTTTCGGCCCAGCGCAGGCACGCGAGCGCATCCTTCACATGCGCGGCCTCCAAGAAGCGTAAGCCACCGAACTTCACGAAGGGAATATTTCGCCGACCGAGCTCCACTTCGAGCGCGTCGCTGTGATGCGCGGTCCGGAACAGCACCGCCTGCTGGCGCAGGGGCACGCCGTCCTCCCGGCGCTCCAGCACATGCTCGACGACGTAGTCGACTTGCGCCGCCTCGTCCGCCACGGTGACCAGCCTGGGCTTTGTCCCACCCCGTCGCTCGCTGAAAAGATCCTTCGCGTGGCGCGCGTTGGTTGGTGAAAGGGCGATCACGGCGTTCGTGGCATCCAGGATTGCGCCGGTCGAGCGATAGTTCTGTTCCAGCACCACGACTTCGGCCGGCGGATCGAAGAGACGCGGAAATTCCAGAATGTTGCCGACGTTCGCGGCGCGGAAGCCGTAGATGGCCTGAGCGTCGTCGCCCACCACCGTGACCCCACTGCCGTCAGGCTTCAGGCGGCGAAGGATCTCGGCCTGAAGCGTGTTCGTGTCCTGGTACTCATCCACAAGGACGTGGTCGAACAACGCGCCGATCCGCGCCGCCAGGGCATCGTCGCCCATCGCGTGAAACCAATACAGCAACAGGTCATCGTAATCGAGGACACTGCGGGTGGCCTTGGCCTCCACGTAGGCGGCGAAGAGCTGGCGCAACGGCTCCTCCCACTCGAGGCACCACGGAAAAGCACCTTCCAGGCAGTCACGCAGGGGCGATTGCGTGTTCACGACGCGCGAATAGACGGCAAGACACGTCCCCTTGCGCGGAAACCGGCGATCTGTGCGCGACAGACCCAAATCGTTGCGCACGCGGTCGATCAGATCGGCGGAATCCTCGCGATCGAGAAGCGTGAACGCCGGGTTCAGATCAAGCGCGTCGGCATGAATCCGCAACAGCCGGTTCGCCATCGAATGGAATGTGCCAGCCCAATCGAGTCGAGCCACTCCCCCCATGCGCGCGCCCGCGTCCGGGCGTGCGGTCGCCCCCGGCTTGGCCCGCGCGTCGGCCAGACGCGTAACCCTTCGAATCATCTCCATGGCGGCCCGGCGGGAGAACGTCAGGAGCAGCACGCGACGCGGATCCGCCCCGCGATCGATGAGAGACGCCACTCGGTGCGCGAGTGTCTGGGTCTTTCCGGTCCCCGCGCCCGCGATGATTAGCAGGGGCCGATTCCCAGAGTCGACCGCGCGCTGCTGTCCGGCGTTCAGAGCATGCCCCATGGCCGTGACTATACATCTGTTCAGTCAACCAACGCCAAAATCATCACTCTCCATGCCCGTGCGCTGTCGATGCGTCCCCCGGCCTTTTCCAGGCATTCATCACGCTCGCGCGCGACGTTGACAATGGGAATCCGACGCCGAAGGATTCCGGACAACCAAAACAAAACAAGACAAGACAAGAACCAACCCGAAAGGAACCGTGACCATGTACCCAACCAAGAACGACATCCCAGAAGCGAACCGCGCCAAATTGGTAGAGCTGCTCAACGCCCGGCTGGCGGACTCCATCGACCTTCAAACCCAGTGCAAGCAAGCACACTGGAACGTGAAAGGGCCGGACTTCATTGCCTTGCACGAGCTGTTCGACAAGGTCAACGAGGCCGTGGAGGAGTATGTGGACGAGATCGCCGAGCGCGCCGTGCAGCTCGGCGGGACGGCCGAGGGGACCGCGCGGACCATCGCCAAGCGCTCGACGCTTTCCGAGTACTCCGCAAAGAGTGCCGCGGGTCGCGATCATGCCGACGCACTTTCGACGGCTCTGGCGTCGTTCGGGAAGGGCATTCGGCAATCCATCGAAAAGAGCAGCGAGCTCGGGGACGCCGATACCGCCGATCTGTTTACCGAGGTGTCTCGCGGCGTGGACAAGTGGCTCTGGTTCGTAGAAGCGCACCTGCAAGCCGAACGATAGGGAGCGGGTGGAGCCGGTCGGTTGGCGCCCCCTGGCATGCACAAGCGCGCTGACCACGGACGGGGCGCGGGCGTGGTCAAGCCCGCAGCTTGTATCCCGTGGCCAACATCCACACGGTCAGCGCGAGCGATATTGCGAAGATCCCGCCGGTCACGGCCAAACCCAGCCAGGGCGAGGCCGACGCCGCGCCGATCGTGCCGTAGCGCAATCCCTCGACCATGTAGAGGACTGGGTTCGCGCGCGTGATCGTGCTCCACGGTGGGCCGAGCATGTGGGGGCTGTAGAACACGCCGCCCAGGAAGGTCATCGGCGTGATCACGAAGGTGGGCACCAGATTTAGCTGCTCGAACTTGTCGCTCCAAATGGACACGGCCAATCCAATCAACGCGAAGGTGGCGGCGACCAGCACGGCGAACGACAACGCCCAGATGGGGTGCGCGACGTCGAATCCCGTGAACAGCGCCGCGATCAACCAAACGATCGTGCCGATCATCAGGCCCCGTACGACGGCCGCCAGCACGAATGCCGCCAGCAAATCGACAACGCCCAACGGCGCCACCAACAGGTCAACGATGGTCCCCTGAATCTTGGCGATGAACAACGACGACGATGTGTTCAAGAATGCGTTCTGGATAAGCCCCAACAGGATCAACCCGGGAACGATAAACCGCACATAGGGCACGCCATCGACCTCGCGCACCCGGGTACCGACGGCGAAACCGAAGACCAGAAAGTAAAGGGCCGTCGTGACCACCGGTTGCGCCAGCGTCTGCCCCGGGACCTTCATGAAACGGCGAATCTCCTTCGCCAGTAGCGTACGAAATCCGATGACATTCATGACAGCTTCTTTCCAGTCAGCTCCAGAAACACCTGTTCCAAGGACGGCTGCTGGGTTTCGATGTCGACGACCGGGACCGGCACCGCGGCGAACGCGGCCAGCACCGGCGACAAGTCGCGCGCGTCTATTGGGCAAGTGACGACGCGGCCCGTGGCGTCGATCTCCGCGCCGGCCGCGCGCAGACCTTCGGACAGCACCCCCGGCGATGTGGCGAGCGCGCTCGCGAACGTGACACGCAGGCGGCGGCTGCCGTGTCGAGCGAGCAGCTCCTTCGGGGTGTCAAGCGTGACGAGTCGTCCCTGATCGATGACGGCCACCCGATCGGCGAGCGCCTCGACCTCCTCCAGGTAGTGCGTCGTCAGCACGATCGTCGTGCCGCCCGCCCGCAGGGCCCTAACGTAGTCCCACAGATCGCGGCGCAGCCCGACATCGACGCCCGCGGTCGGCTCATCCAGGAACAGCACGCGAGGGCGGTGAACCAGGGCCTTGGCGATCAGCAATCGCCGCTTCATTCCGCCCGACAGCGCGCGCGTGTTGGTGTCGGCCTTCGCGGACAGGCCCATCGCGCCCAAAACCTCGTCGACTCGCGCGTCATCGGGACGAATCCCGAAGTAGCCCATTTGAAACCGCAATGCCTCACGCGGCGTGAAGAACGGATCGAAGCCAACCTCCTGAGGAACGAGTCCTACCAGCTTGCGGGCGGCGACCGCGTCATGGACGACGTCGTGGCCAAACACGGAAGCGCGCCCGGATGTGGCGCGCACGAGACCGCAGACAAGCGAGATCCACGTCGTCTTGCCAGCGCCATTGGGGCCAAGCAACGCGAAGATCTCCCCGGGCGGAATGGCCAGCGACAGGCCCGACAGGGCAAGTACGCCGGGATACTGCTTGCGTACGTCTTGGGTCTCGACGGCGAATGAAGGCGCGGCGGCGGACAAAGTAGATGGTTCTGGCATTGGGAGCGGAAGAATCCGCTGAAGATCGTCGCGAGGCAACGTCCAAGCTTCGCCAAGTGGGCCCCCGTTCGCTTTTTTGCCCAGCTCCGTTGCCACGCTTACCCTTCAGACATGGACAAGCAGTTTTTGGTCGAACAGCTCACCTCACGGCTCCGTGAGTCCGCTCTGGTGGCCCGTCGAGCCGGCCAAGCCGCCGAGGAGGAAGCGCGCGACGGCGCGACTCCGTCAGAAAAGCGCGAGAACGCACGCGTCGCGCTGGAGTACGCGGGCCTGGCGCGGGGCCAGAAAGATCGCGCAAACCGAACCATCGCGGAATTGGCGACCCTGGAGACTTTTCGCCCACCCTCACGCCTTGCCGCCCGCGCGCCCGTGGCTCTTGGCGCCATCGTCGAAGTCGAAATGGAGGCGGAGGACGAAAGCAGCAGCGGACTCCAAGGGCGTACGTTCTTCCTGGCGCCGGTCGGCGCGGGAATCGAGTTGACCGGTCCCGGGGGCGACGGATTTCTATCGGTGGTTACCCCCGTGTCACCGGTGGGGAGGGCCGTCTTGGGCAAGCACGTCGGAGACACGATCGAGGTGACCGTCAAAGGCGAGCCACGCGAATGGACCATCACGTTCGTGGAGTAGCGACGAACGCGCCGCTCCTTCCGTTCCCACCCCACGCGTGAAACCGCGCCGCCGTGCCAAGATACCGGCGTCTTGGAGCCACGCGCCGAATACCAGTCCCGCCTATCCGCCCGCCGGTCCACCGCGGCCCGGCTTGGGCGCCGTGATACCGGCCTCAGCTGGACGCGCGGCGTACTGGCGGCGACCGCGCTGGTTCTGGCCTGGCTGGCCCTGCGACGCCATGTCGTGCCCCCCACGTCCCTGTTGGTGCCCGCTGTCGCCTTCCTGGCGGCCGTCGTGGCGCACGCGCGGGTGGCGGAACGTCAGGCGCGGGTACGACGAGCGGTTCAACTGTACGAACGCGCGCTCGCGCGCCTCGACGACAAATGGGAGAGCCAGCCGGACGACGGCAGTCGATTCCTGGATCCCAAGCATCCCTACGCCGCCGATTTGGACATCTTTGGATCGCGTTCCCTGTTTCAGTTGCTATGCACGGCCCGAACTACTGCCGGCGAGTCCACTTTGGCCCGGTGGCTCACCGAGCCCGCGTCGCCCGCCGAAATCCGCGCGCGACAGGACGCCGTCGTGGAGTTGCGACCGCGACTCGATCTTCGCGAATCCCTGTGGATAGTGGGCCACGACGTACGCGCCGTCGTCGATCCGGAACTCCTGGCGGCCTGGGGCGCCCGTCCGTCGATGCTCTCGTTTGCCTGGATGCGTCCCATCCTGCTCCTGTTGTCCGTGGCGCTCACGGTCTTGGGGGTGGGATGGCTTGTGGGTCGCATTCCGGTGGCACCGGTCGCGTTGGCCGCCGCGGTGATCCTGACCCTGACGCAGGTCCTGCACGGACAATCGACGACCGTCATCGATGCTGTCGCCCGCCCCGAGGCGCACCTGGTCTTGCTGGCGGAGCTGGCGCGCGTGTTCGAACAGGAATTCGCCACGGGAGATCCGCCGCTGGCCAACCCCTGGTTGCGTAACGTTCATGCCCGGCTCATGGTGGACGGACACCCCGCCTCGCGACAAATAGCCCGATTGGGGCGACTCGTCCGGGTCCTCTCGTGGCAGCACAATCTGCTCTTCACCCCGATCGCGTACGCGCTCCTGTGGCGACCCCAATTCGCGGCCGCGATCGAAGCGTGGCGGCGCCACAACGGACGCCATATCGGCGCATGGATTCAGGCGCTCGGCGATCTGGAGGCACTCGGTGCGCTGGCGACCCATGCCTTCGACCATCCAGACCGACCGTTTCCGAAGATTGACGACCCCACCCGGGTCCCGCGCTTCCTCGCGACGTCGATCGCACATCCATTGCTCGCCTCGTGCGTACCTAATGACATTCAGCTCGGCGGCGCGGAGCCGGCGCGCGGGGCACGCCTCATGCTCTTGAGTGGGTCCAACATGTCGGGAAAGAGCACGCTCATGCGAACGGTTGGCGTGAACGCCGTGCTGGCGCTGGCCGGCGCTCCCGTGCGTGCGACGACATTGACGTTGTCCCCGGTTGTCCTGGGGGGTACGTTGCGCATCCAGGATTCGCTGGCGGCGGGAACCTCTCGCTTCTACGCCGAGGTGACCCGTCTGCGGCAGCTCGTGGATCTCGCCCGTGGTCCGATTCCGCTGCTCTTCCTGATCGACGAAATCCTCGCCGGAACGAACTCGCACGATCGGCTCATCGGCGCGACAGCCGTATTGACGGGTTTGGTGAAGCTGGGCGCGATCGGCATCGCCAGCACCCACGATCTCGCGCTCACGGAGGTGGTCGCGGCGTTGCCTGACCAGGCATTAAACTATCACTTTCAAGATATCATGGAAGAGACTGAATTAGCATTCGATTATCGTCTCAAGCCCGGAATCGTCCAACACTCCAACGCGCTCGCCCTGATGCGCGCCGTGGGCCTCGACGTGTGACGGTCGCCCCGGTCGACCCCGGCCCAGTCACGTTTTCTGTCGCATCTGGAATCGTCTTGTATAACTTCGGACGTGAGTCGCGACGGTGGCTGGGACATGTCCGCGGACGGCAAGCTTCACCCCGAGGTGGAACGGGCCCACACCACGCTGAATTTTGGCTCCCAACCTTTCGGCGGCCCCGGGGTCGGACGGGGCGCGCCACACGAGGGAATCCCCAACTCGGGCTTGGGGGCGCGGATCGGTAGGCACGGCGACGTCTACGAGGCGCATAGTCCCCGCCTTGAGGGACGCTTGGCGCTGAAGCTCTACCGACGCGCGAACGGCGTTGACCAGGGGGCGGTCGATGCGTTCTCCCGCGAGGCGGCAAGGGCGGTGGCGCTGCGCCACCCCCATATCGCGCAGGTCATCGAATCTGGAGCGCTGCGCGATGGTACTCCCTTCGCGACGATGGAGTACCTGATTGGGCACACCCTCGAGGAACAGCTCGTGGGACGCGGGGCCTTCCTGGCGACGGAGCTCTTACCGGTGATCCGGGGAACGGCGTCGGCGCTATCCGCGGCGCACGCGGCGGATCTCGCGCATGGCGAAATCAGGCCCGACAACATCTTCATCGCCGACGTGGCTGGTTATGAGCACGGATTCGTCAAACTGTTGGATTTCGGGGCCTGGCGCCTGACGGCGGCGCAAATCGGGGCGGGGCGAGATCCGGGTGTCAGAGAGATGCGATATTTGGCGCCCGAGAGGCTCTTAAGACCTCAAGCGGATGCCGACGCGCGGGCCGATCAATTCGCGCTTGCTGCCATTGCACATCGGATGCTGATCGGCAGCGATCCGCCGGCGGCCAACTTGGCCGGTGCCGCTGGCGCGGGTTCAGGCCGGACGCGCGAAGGTGCATCGACCGCGTCAAACCCACTTGCGCGGCGGGCGCCGGCGGTGGAGGCGGTTATCAGCAAGGCACTCAATAAACAACCCGAGAGTCGCTTCGAATCCGTCGCCTTGTTCATGAGAGCCTTCGAGGAAGCACTGGCCGGGGCCGCCCTGATTTCGACTCCCGCGCCCACGCGCACGATCGCGCCCACGTCGAACCGTGAGGAATACCATTCCCCCGAGAGGAGATACGGGGGACCCACGCCACTGCAACACGCTGTGAGCGACCGTTTGACGCTGACCCAGCAGTTCTTTGACGAAGGCGAGCGCCAGGAAGCGGCCAACTACAAGAACGTGCCCTTGGACTCACGAACAGTTTCGAATTCCAGCCTGGATTTCGAATCGTTCGACCGGGTGCCCAGACGACGGAAACCTCTCGTATTCGCGGTCCTCGTGACGATCGCGGGAGCGGGCGTCCTGGCCTGGACAGCCGGCTTGAGACCACCGGAAGCTTGGCGGCACTCGGCCCTGTGGAGGGAGCTGCACCTTCCCGACATGCCTTCGGCCGCCACGACCGAGCTCACGAAGACATCGCGGGAACTTGAGCGGGTGCCCCCGGCGGCCATGCCCCCCGCTCCCCCATCCCCCGTAGCCGTCGAACCCGTGGCCGTCCAGCCCGTCGTCGTCGAACCCGTTGCCGTCGAACCCGTGGCCGCCACGGTCCCTGCGGGTATCGCGCCCGTCTCCGCCGCTTCCGCTGCCCCGGCCCCGACCCCGGCGTCGGCTGAACCGATGCTTCCGTCGCCAACGCAAGCCGCGGTGTCACCGCCCGACCGGGGGTCATCCCAAAGCAAGACACCCCCACCGCACGCGACTAGATCCCGTGGATCATCGCAGCGTTCCGCTTTACCCCCGCACGCGCCGGCCCTGCGCGGGTACATCTGGTCGCCAGCACAGCACGCGATGATTCCCGCTCGACCCCCGGCAGGACGATCTGGACAATCGGAACCCTGGCCCCCTGCCTCGGAGTCGCCGCCACCGCCTCCGTTCCGTCCACAACCTCCGCCGACGGACCCGTCCTTGGGTCCGCCGCCTTTCAATCCATAGCTGATGGGGGACTGCCGCAGCCGCCGGAACGGCGCCGTAGCTGCCGGGGCTGCCGTAGTGCCCCAAACTGCTGGGGCGGTGGTTAGGCCGCCGCTTCCAGGACGAACGACTCACCGAGCGACGCCCGGAGGCGCTTGGTCGCCTCGCCGTGCAGCTGACACACGCGAGACTCGGTCACGCCGAGCACGTGCCCGATCTCCTTGAGGTTCAGGTCCTCGCAGTAGTACAGGGACAAGACCTGCTGCAATTTCTCGGGCAGCTTCTCGATGTGGTCGACCATCTGGCCGAAAAATTCGCGCCGCGCTGCTGTTTCGCAGGGATCCGTGACGCTCTCATCGGCGGTTTGCTCCAAAAAGGCAGGACCGGCATCGTCGAAGCCGACCACCGACCATCCGGAAAGTTTGGCGCGCCGCGCGCGAACCTGCTCGATCGAGATGCCCATGTGTATCGCAATCTCACCCTCGCTCGGTTCGCGGCCGAGTTGATTGACCAGATCGGCGTTGGCCCTCTTCAGCTCGGTTGAACCCCGCCGCATGTCGCGGGACAGCGAATCGCGCGACCGCAACCCGTCCAGCATCGCGCCCCGGACGCGAAACTCGGCGAACGCTTCGAATTTCTCGCCGCGATCCGGATCGAAACGGTCCGCGGCCTCCAGCAGGCCCAGCATCCCCATGGCGATCAGATCATCCAGCTCTACGTGCGAAGGAAGCTTCCGTAACAACCGCCGCGCAACTTTGCCGACGAGTTCATAATGGCTCGTGGCCAGTTCGTTCCTTCGCGCGATCGAGCGCGAAGCAATCTTCGAAGATGTCTTTGACGCCAGCCCCTCTGTCCTTGTGGCAACTCGAGTGTTCATGACGACCCTCTTCAGCAGAAGCCGTGCCAGTTCCCTGACAGGGCGAAGGCCGTGAAACGGCGAGGGTCGCGCCACGCGCGAGGCGAAGGAACGTCAGTGGAATGACGGTATCGTCAATTTCGCGGGCGTCAACGGCTTGACGACCGTGCAATGGTCTCGACAAGCCCAAGCGATCGCGGCCGAAAATCTCCTTCGGAGGACTACCCAGCGCTCTTGACGATCTGATTCCGCGCGTCCTGGGTCAGCGGCGTGACGTCCCGGAAGGTGTGCGCATGTATGGCTGGATGCTCCCGAGCCGGGGGTTACAAGGCCCGAACGGCGGCAACCACCGCATCCTTCGTCATTCCCATCTCTTCCATGACAAGGTTTCCCGGAGCGCTGGCGCCGAACCGATCGATGCCCAAGGCGCGACCTTGAACACCGACCCACTTATGCCAACCGAGGGTCACGCCAGCCTCGATGGAGACCCGTCGCAGGCAGGACGGAGGCAACACGGAATCGCGATAGGCGGCCGATTCGCGTTCGAAACGCGAAAAACAGGGGAGCGACACCACCCGGGTCCCCGGACCCAGATCCCGGGCGGCGGCGACGGCGTGCTGAACCTCGCTTCCCGCAGCGATGACGATAGCCTCTAGCGCGGCGGTCTCGCGCACGAGGACGTATCCGCCGCGACGGACGCCGGCACGCTTCGTCGCCGCGTCCCCCGGGAGCATGGGAACTGCCTGCCGGGTCAGGGCCAGCACGGTGGGGCCGTCGGTCCTTTCGATCGCCGCAACCCAGGCGCCGGCGGTCTCCTCGGGATCCGCGGGCCGGATGAGGTCCAAATTGGGGATCACGCGCAAGCCCATGACCGTCTCGACCGGCTGGTGTGTCGGGCCGTCCTCGCCCACGCCCACCGAATCATGAGTGAAGATGTAGATGACGGGAACGCGCGACAGGGCAGCCAGGCGCACAGCTCCCCGCATGTAGTCCGCGAACGCCATGAAGGTCGCCCCACTGGCGCGAACCCCGCCGTGATAGGCAATGCCGTTCAGAATGGCACCCATTCCGTGCTCGCGGATGCCGATACGGATGTTCCGTCCCCCGGGGTTGCCGCCCTCCCAATCGCCACCATCGGCGATGTAGTTGAACGTCGATCCGTACAGATCGGCGCTCGCGCCCATCAGATAGGGCACTTCCTTGGCCACGGTTTGCAACGCGGTCTCGCCCGCCTTGCGCGTCGCCAGTTTGGCATCCGTGGAAAAGACCGGAATCTTCGCCGACAGGTCGCCGGGAACACGCAGGGCCAAAGCGTCATCGAGGTCGACCGCCAGGCCCGGATTCTTCTGCCGCCAGGCATCGTAAATGCGCTGCCAGCCCGCGCGCGCGTCGGCCAATGCCTGCTTCCTATGCGCGAAAAATGCCTTGACCTCGTCGGGGACGAAGAATCTCTCATCGGGCAGGCCCAGGCGCTTTCGAGCCTCCGGGACAAACTTCACCCCGGCCTCGCCATGCGCCTTCTGTGTTCCCGCGACCTCGGGAATGCCCTTGCCGATCAGAGTGTGTGCCACCACCATCCGGGGCCGGCCGCTCTTAGACGTTCGCGCGCGCCCCAACACCTCTTGAACCTCGTTGATGTCGTTGCCCTGTTCGATGCGCAGCACCTCGAATCCGTAGGCTTCATAGCGGGAAGCGGTATCCTCGCTCTGCGACTTGTTGGCCATCGCGTCGAGGGTGACGTTGTTTGCGTCGTAGATCAGGATGAGGTTGTCGACCTTGAAGTGTCCCGCCATCGCGGAAGCTTCGGCCGCAACGCCCTCTTGCATGCAACCGTCGCCCGCAAGTGCCCACACCGTGTGATCGAAAATCGTGTGCTCGGCCGTGTTGAAACGGGCGGCGAGCATCTTGGCGGCCACCGCTTGACCGACGGCGTTTCCCACCCCCTGCCCGAGCGGCCCCGTGGTGGCCTCCACGCCCGGCGTGTGACCGAACTCGGGATGCCCTGGCGTCATCGATCCCCACTGCCGAAACCGTTTGATCTCGTCGATCGACAGCGGATACCCGCTAAGGTGGAGCCACGAATACAGGAACATGCTGCCGTGGCCGGCCGAGAGGATGAACCGATCGCGGTTGATCCACGCGGGGTCGCTGGGATCGTGTCGTAACAAATCGCCGTAAAGGACGGCGCCGATTTCGGCCGCGCCAAGCGGCAACCCGATGTGGCCTGACGCGCAAGCGGCGACCGCGTCCATCGCCAACCCGCGCGACGTGTTGGCGGCGCTTTCCAATATCTTCAAGCTATTCATGACCGCGGATGATTTCACGCATCTCGATCAACCGCCACCACCCCCGCGCGGGAATTTCCGTCCCCCCGCCAGTCGCGGTCGCGCTCGCGGCCGCCGCGCGGGTATGGTAGGCGCTGGTGGGGACGATGTCAGCGTGAACGATGATGCAATTTGAGATGCTCGACCACAGGCGCATGGGCGCCGACATAGTGTCCCGCCCGCCAGCGAACGGCTCAAGGCGCACGACCCCGTTGCACCTCGGGACGGCCAGGCCGGGAAGGGCAAGAATGCCGCGGGAGCCAGTGCACAAATGAGTCAGCCTCGCTCCGATGCGGTCGTAATCTTCGGCGTCACCGGCGATTTGGCCTACAAGAAGATATTTCCGGCCCTGCAGGCGATGCATGGACGGGGGCATCTGGATGTGCCGGTGATCGGGGTGGCGCGCGCCGAATGGACCGTCGACCAGTTGCGCGCACGGGCCCGCGACAGCATCATGGCCAACGGCCGTGGCGTCGTCGGCGGCGGCGGGGACGCCCTCACCAACCTTCTGGCGCGCCTGGAGTATGTGCGTGGCGACTACGCGGATCCAGCCACCTATGCCGCGCTTCGCAAGGCGCTTGGCGGGGCCGAGCGCCCGGCGAACTATCTGGCCGTGCCCCCCAGCATGTTCGCGACCGTCGTCGAGGGTCTGGGCCAGTCCGGGTGCGCCCACAACGCCCGGGTGATCATCGAAAAGCCTTTTGGGCGGGATCTGGCGTCGGCCCGGGCGTTGAATCAAACGCTGCACGCGGTCTTCGAGGAATCCGCTATTTTCCGCATTGACCACTACCTCGGCAAGGAGCCGGTCCAGAACTTGTTGCTGTTTCGATTCGCCAACACGTTCCTAGAACCCATCTGGAACCGGAACTACGTCGAGAGCGTCCAAATCACCATGGCGGAGAGTTTCGGCGTCGAAGGGAGGGGGCGCTTCTACGAAGAGGCGGGAGCGATTCGCGACGTGATTCAGAATCATCTGATGCAGGTCGTTGGCTTCCTAGCCATGGAGGCACCCCTGACGACTTACGCCGAAGCTTTGCGTGACGAGCAGGTCAAGGTATTCCGTGCGATTCGTCCGCTCAGTCCCGAAGATCTCGTCCGCGGACAATTCCGCGGCTATCGGCAGGAGGCAGGTGTTGCCCCGGACTCAACCGTCGAAACTTTCGCCGCGGTTCGCTTGCACGTGGATTCCTGGCGATGGGACGGCGTGCCGTTCTTCATTCGTGCCGGCAAGTGCATGCCCGTATCGACGACCGAGGTTCTGGTGACGTTGAAACGCGCGCCCCTGCGGCGCGTTGGCCCCGAGGAGACGAATCACCTGCGGTTCCGGCTGAGTCCCGACGTGATCATCGCGATTGGGGCGCGGATCAAGAAGTCCGGCGATAACATGGTCACCGAGCCGACGGAGTTGAAGGTCGTGCACCAGCCCGACGGCGACGAGATGGACGCATATGAACGATTGCTCGGCGACGCGATGGACGGCGACGGTACGTTATTCGCTCGCCAGGACGGTGTCGAAGCTGCTTGGGCAATCGTGCAACCAATCTTGGGCGGAGTGACGCCCGTCCACGAATACGCGCCGGGAACGTGGGGGCCGCCGGATGCTGCGCGCCTGACGGCCGATGTCGGAGGATGGCGGGCACCGGTATGAAAGCGACTGACGCCGGCCAAACTGCGGGCCACGCGCTCATGATCTCTCCGGACGCCACCGCGGCCGACGCCGCGCTGCTGACGATCGCCAGGCGCGCCCTCGATCTGGTGCCCGAGGGCGCGGCGGTGGGGCTCGGCACCGGACGGGCCGCGTCGGCCTTCATCGCCGCGCTCGGCGCACGGGTGAAGGACGGCTTCGCGGTCACCGCGGTCCCGACGTCGGAAGCGTCCCTGCGTCAGGCCCGCGCTCTGGGAATCCCGATCGTGGCCCTCGAGGAAGGACGGGAGCTGGACATCACCGTCGACGGCGCGGACGAGGTCGGGCCGAATCTGGACATCGTGAAGGGCCGCGGCGGCGCGCTCGTACGCGAGCGCATTGTCGCCGCGGCGTCGAAGAGACAAGTGATCTTGATCCTGTCCGACAAGTTGGTGAGCGGACTGGGAGAGCGCGGGGGCATTCCGGTGGAGGTGATCCCAATGGCCAAAGGTCTCGTGATTCGTCGACTGAAGTTGCTCGGGGTTCGACCGACCGTGCGTACGGCGACCACCGGCGCGCCGCCGGCCGTCACCGAAAATGGAAACCTGACCCTCGACTGCTCCCTGCCCGCGCCGCTCGTCACCCGGGACGCCTCCCGACGGATGGAAATCGCGATGCGCGCAATCCCTGGGGTGATCGACACCGGGTTCTTCCTGGGCACCGCCGAGCGAGTGCTCGTCGGTTACCCCGACCGTGTGGACGTTCTCGTGCGCGAAATCCGTTCCGAGGACGACGACTAGAGTGGGGATGTGGCGCGTGAACCTAACGGCACCCGCGCTCAACGGGGCGGCGGTTTCCGTTCCTGGTCAGGGAAAAGGAAAAGGCGCGCGCGTTGCCGCGGTTTTCGAAGCGGCGCACGATCTGGCCGACCGTCCGGCTCGGATTGTGGCGCCACACGACGGCACCGTCACCTGGGTGACCGATTTGGCCGCCGCCGCGCTACTGACTAAGACGTAAGCAGAACTAAGGTTCGAGGCGCGCCCACCAACCGCAAACCGCTTCAACTGTACGGCATACTTGTTTTCGTCATTTTTTATTGTCTCCCTGGTCCCCCTTACGGTGGTTTTCGGATTTTCTGGGGACGGTCTTGGATCTGGGAGCTACCACGCGTCATGAAATGGAGCGGGGATTCGACTCAGCCGATCGAATTCGATACGTAGGAGTTGAAACCGGACGAGGAGGTTTTCGTGACCGGATCGAACGTTCCGCACAACACAGCAGGGAGCGAGCGCCGCCGAAATTCGCGGTTCCCGTTGGGCCTTCCCGTTCGGATTCACTTCGCGGGCGCCCCGGCCCCGATCACCGTCGAGCTGATGGATCTCTCCGCAAGCGGCGGGCGTCTTCGCTCAGCGACCCAGACGGCTCGCCTGGACCAAGGGGCGGCCATGGCCTTCGTGTTGCCTGGCCAGCGTCCTTGTCTCGCGAAGGGACGCGTGGTTCGCATCGGCGCCTCCGGAGAATTCGCGCTTCGATTGGACAAAGTGAACGACGCATTCTTAGGTTTCGTCGGCGAGTTCACTTCTTAGCGATTCGCCTGACAAACACGGTGCCTCTTCTGCCCGAGTTGCCCGGTTTTGCCCGACCCTACCCACTGTTCCGCAGCCCAGCGGCGACGCCGTTGATGGTCAGGTGGATCGCGCGTCGCAGCTCCGTGGTGTCCCCTCGCCCTGCCCGCAGGCGCCGCAACAGGTCGACCTGCAGGTGGTTCAACGGATCGATGTAAGGGATGCGATTGCGCAAGCTGCGCGCGAGCGACGGGTTGCTGGCCAGCAATGTCTTGGCGCCCGTGATCAAGAAGAAGGCCTTGCGGGTCTCGTCGTGCTCGCGTTCGATGCGCTCGAATATCTTGCGGCGAATTTTGCGATCGGAAACCAAACCCGCGTACCGCGACGCGATTCCCATGTCGGTCTTGGCCAGCACCATGTCCAGCTTGTCGACGACGGTCCGGAAGAACGGCCAGCGGCGGTACATCGCCTTTAGTAGCCGCTCTCGCGACGCGCGGAGCGGCCCGGACAGAAAACCCATCACGGCGGAGCCGAATCCGAAGAACCCCGGAATGCTCTGACGACTTTGGCCCCAGCTGAATACCCAGGGGATGGCCCTGAGATCCTCGATTCGGTCGGAGCTGCGCCGCGCCGACGGGCGGCTGCCGATATTCAAGTCGCTGATCTCGTTGATGGGCGTGGCCTCGCGGAAGTATTGGATGAAGCCCGGCGTCCCGTACACGAGGTCGCGATAAGCAGTGAACGCCCGCCCGGATAGATCCTCCATCGCTTCGCCGAAGGAACCGTCGTCCGGTCCCAGGTCAACGGGAGGCAACAACGTCGCTTCCAACGTGGCGGCGATCAGGGTCTCCAAATTGCCGGTCGCGACCAGCGGATCAGCGTATTTGCTGGCGATCACCTCGCCCTGTTCCGTCAGTCGCAACTGCCCGTTCACGCTGCCCGGCGGCTGCGCCAACACGGCGTGATAGCTGGGACCGCCGCCGCGTCCGACGGTGCCGCCGCGCCCGTGGAACAACCGCAGGGCAACGCCGTGCCGCCCGAACGTCTGCACCAAACTCTGCTCGGCCTTGTACAGTTCCCAATTGGACGTCAGGAATCCCCCGTCCTTGTTGCTGTCCGAGTACCCCAGCATTACTTCCTGCAGATCGCCACGGCTTTCCACCAACTGGCGATAGATGGGCAGTGAAAACAGGCGCTCCATGATGGCGCCACATCCCCGCAAATCTTCGATGGTTTCGAACAGAGGGACGATGTTCAGGGCCAGCCGCGGCTCTTGACCGGGAACCAGCAGGCCGCCTTCCTTGGCCAGAAGCGCCACCTCCAACACGTCGCTCGGACCGGCGGTCATCGAAATCACGTAGCTGGGAATCGTCTCGACGCCATAGCGCGCGTGTAGCCGCCACGCGGCGGAAACAGTCGCAAGGCTCTCGGTGGTCTCAGCTCCGTAGGTCAAGTGCGGCGAGACCAGCGGCCGCGCGGTACGAAGCTCGGCCACCAAAAGGTTCTGGCGCGCCTGCTCGTCGAGCCCGTCGTAGACGTCGCGTCCGGTGGCCCGCGCGAGGATCTCGCGCACCACGCGGCCGTGTACGCCGCTGTGCTGTCGCAAGTCCAGCGGGGCCAGGTGGAAGCCGAACACGCTGACGGCCCGTCGAAGATCGCGCAAACGTCCGCTGCGAACAACATCCAAGCTCGCGACACCGAGGGCCTGGTCCAGGACGTTCAGGTCCGCCAACAACTCGGCCGCCGAGCGATACGGATCGGCCGGCGCCACCGCCGATCGCGGTTCCACGGTCGCCGCGCCGCCCACCAGCCCGGTGACCGTCGCGGCCAGCCGCGCGTAGACCCCCGTCAAGGCGCGGCGAAAAGGCTCCTCGGTGCGGCTCGCGGCGCGATCCGGTGAGCGCGCGGCCAGGGCAACCAGCTCGGGCGGCACGTCCACGTAACGAGACGAAAGACTCAGCTCGCCCCCGAGTGCGTGAATCTCCACCAGGTAGTGTTCCAGCACGACGGCCGCCTGACGCGCGACGGCTTGCTCGGTCACGTCGTGCGTGACATGCGGGTTTCCGTCGCGATCGCCACCGATCCAACTGCCCACGCGCAGAAACGACGACACCTCGACCTCGTGTCCGAGTGCATCTTCCAGCGCCGCGTAGATCCGGGGAATGACGGCTAGAAAGGTCGAACGAAAATAGCCCAGACCATTCTCGATTTCGTCAGCGACGGTCGGCTTGGCGGGACGGAGCTCGTTGGTCTTCCACAGGATCAGAATATCCCGCCGCAGATCGTCTTCCAGCGCAACCCGAATCGCCGGTGCCTCAACTGCCGGCCGCGCGCCCAGCCTCGCGGCCGGCTCCGCCTCCAGGCGCGATCGATGGGCGGACAGGCGCGCGGCAATCGCGCGGTGTCGTTCGAGAATGCTCTTGCGCTGGACCTCCGTGGGGTGCGCCGTCAACACCGGCTCCACGCGGCACCGCTCCAGACGCGCAATGATTTTTCGCGGAGACACACCCGCCGCCCGCAATCGAGTCAACGCGGCCGCCACGCTCTCCACCTCGTGGACCGTCTCCCCGCCGGTCTCCTGACGGGTTGTCCGACGGCGGCGGCGCTGGTGCAGATCCTCCGCGATGTTGGCCAGATGATGAAAGTAACTGAACGCACGAACGACGTTAGTGGCCTCCGCTGCGCCGAGCGCCGCGATCGTCGCTTCGAAGCCGGTCAAACTGTCGACGTCATGATCGCGGCGGTAGCGGACCGCGGCGCGACGGATCTGTTCCACCAGATCGAACATCGGCTGTCCCGCATGCTCGCGAATCGTGTCTCCGAGCAGACGACCGAGCAACCGGATGTCCTCGCGCAGAGGCAGATCCTGATCTTGGCTTTGTCGATTGCGGGTGCGGGTGCGTCGTTCCGACATCGGGTTTAGGCGGATTACTCTAATAAAGTTCGTCGCGGGGTGCCCTCTGTTATTCTGATAACCATGTCATCCGAAGCCGAGCCGTGGCAGCCCCTTCTTGACGCCTTATCGCAGCTGCGCTCCGCCTGGCCAGCCTCGGACTGGAGTTGGGACCATCGTTTCAAGTGTGTTTCGTCCTCGCTGGAGGCGACCGTGGCGCCGTCGTTGAAGGAGATCCTCGCTCCTCTTGTACCATCGGTGTGGACCCCGGAATCCTTCGCGCAAGCGCCCAACGACGTGCTCGCGCTTCGGGAACGCTGTGGTGATCTCCGCCCCGGCCAGCTCCTCTTCACCGGCAGCGCCGTCGCCGGGATGATGCCATTCGCGCTGTGGTGGCCGTGGGGCGACGCCTCAAAGCTGTCTGTCCGATTGGGGATTGCGAACAGTGATCGCCCGAAGGATCTGTACCCAGCGTTGCGCGCTTTGTTTGGCATAGCCTGAGGCGATCTCAAAGGACCAGAAACGGAACTCCGTTTCCGTTGGGTCAAGGGTGATGCCATTGTTGGGCGCGGCCGGGCCCACCAGGCGGCCTAACCGACCCGATCGGGGCCCCATGCGTTACTGCGATACGCACACTTCGCGGCCCGCATCACGCGCGATCGCCCGGCCAGTAGGATCTTCCACCACGATTAAGTGTGGAAAGTTACAAAATCTCCGAGCGCTGCTAAGATTGAACGAATCGCGTTTCCTAAGCGCCCCCTGAGGGAGACTTGATGACTCGTGGAGTTGCGGCTGTTCTTTTGTGTTCCGTGTTCGGTGTGTTGGCCAATGAGACCGGCTGTCAGGGCCCGGAAGCCTTTCACAGGAACGCCATCGATGGCGCCGTTTCATTCGGCACGGGCGGCGAGCTTGCTCCAGGGGGGACCGGCAGTGGCGGCATGTTTTCGGAGACGGGAGGCGCCGGGACCGGCGGAGCTGGCACCGGTGGCGCGAGCACCGGTGGCGCGGGCACGGGCGGCGCGGCCACCGGTGGAACGGGTACAGGGGGCGCGGCTACCGGCGGCGCCGTGACCGGGGGCGCGACCACCGGGG
>JADGRC010000192.1 GCA_017881245.1 Pseudomonadota bacterium | reverse complement strand
GCATCATCGTAGCCGACAATGGAAACGCAATGGCCACCGGCAAGATCCCCCGTGACATGGCGATAGATACCACTCTGGTAGGCGAAGAAGTCGTTATACACGTAGAAGCAGGCCGTCACCGGCCCGTGGTTTGCGATCCAATCCTTGATCGCGGCAGGATTATTGGTGAGGTCCTGATATCCGGTGATCAGAGTGACTCGATTGGCCCAATCGGAGCAGACGTTGCAAGCCGCAGCGTTGGGGTCGTACGGGAAACAGGCCTCGTCGGTCACCCCGGTGGCCTGGTAGGCGTCCAGCGCGCTCGTCGGCCACCATCCGTTGGCGCAACTTGCCCCGGTTGCCTGGCCGAGACAGAAGAACAGGTGGGCTTCACTCAGGTCGACGGCGAGATTCGGGTCGCCGCGGTGGATCCGTAACATGCTTTCCGCAACCGCGGTGCTGCCGAATGCCACGCAGGAGCCACAATTGGCCTGATCCCTCACGGGCGTGACATAGTTGTTGTTGTCGGGGGTCCCCCAGAAGAACGACGCCGGAGCGCCGACGCTCGATGCGAGGGCAGCGGCACCCATGACACGGGAGACTGTCTCGGGATTCGGTGTGCCGGGCGGTGGTGCGACGCCCAGTCGCAGTTTCTGCTGTTCCGGTGACAACGTCGAGACATTTGTGACGCCGGCCTGCCATGGATCTCCTTCGGTATTCAGGGCGGCTCGAATACGGTCCAGACTGATTCTTTCGGGTGGCATTTCCAGTCCTCTCTTGTGCACCGACGATCGGTGACACGACGTCACCAAGGCCCGATTCGGGCCGCGTTTCGCCGATGGGCTAGTGGGCGCCCGATGCGGGCGGGGTTTGATCATTGAGGGTTGTCGAACATTCCGGCGGGTCGTCAACGGCCGGAACAAGGGAGCTGGCGTCGCTCAGTCGACGCAATGCGCCGGTTGACGACCGCAGGCGGCGCGCGCTTGCCGAAACGTTGCATTTCCGGGCGCGGTGTGCTCAGCAAGTACTGAGTTCGATCGACCGGAGGGTGCGATCTTTCCACCCTGAGCATATCCACCTCCCTTTATCGTGGGATTGGTCGGAGCAGCGTCGCCCTTCGAGCCGCCTGTGCCGTGTCGCCTGGATAGCCGGCAAATGACCTGTCACCGGATGGGGCTGCTCAGTTTGAGGGAGGGCGGGCGCTCAGCGATTCTCGCGGCACTGATGGTCACGTCGGTGTTGTCGACGATAGGCTTACGTGTCGGAAATGCCAACGGCTTTCTAACCCCGACCTCGCACACAACGGGGGAAACCGGGAGTCCTGCGGCGATCTCGTCCTATCAAGGTCCGCGTGGCCGCGTGAGTGAATTCGCGGTGTTCTGGCGACCGAGCGAGGTCGGTATATGGTGCCGCCGAGGGAGGATGTGGGCTCCGCTGCAAGGAGTTTCGGTGGATCCCTAGATGGATAGCGGGTACCCTGGTCCGCGTGCGGAACCGTGGTTCACGGCGCAGATCTCGGTTGACATTCCGATCCACCAGGGTTGACCATCGACCTACCAACCGATAGCACGTATTTCCGTGAGCGGGTGTGCTCCATTGTCTGAGGTCGGAGCGATCCAACAACGGGTTGACGATGTGTGAAACGTTGGAAAATCGTTCCTGTCCCGCGGCCGGCATCGCGGCCGCGGCAATTCGTGATCACCGGGGGGAAATAATGGGATGCTGCGGGGAAGGCCGCGCGGCGTTGCGTAATTCAACCGTCGCAACGCCCGGCATGTTCGGAAAGGGCTCGGTCGGCGGGGGTGCCACCGGCGACGTCAGCCTCCATTGGCTCAAGCCAGGGGCCAGGACGATCATAGGTCCGGTGAGCGGTCACAGATACGGAGTTTCCGCCGCGCGGTCGCGAGTAATGGTGGATCGACGCGATGCGGCCGCATTGGTCGCGACCGGCTTCTTTGCCCTCGGATAGTGGAGTGTTGATGAGACCCACCGCGCAAGGACGCCGATCGGCAAGAGCGGATATCGAGATTCGACTTGCTGCGCACCTGAATGGTGCCTCACCCGCGACGCTGGCTTTTGCGGGTCGGTTTGCAGTGGGAGCACTGGCGACGTGGCGCGTCGCCCATTTGGTTGCCTTCGAGGATGGTCCGTTCGACGTCGTCGTCCGTGTGCGTGCACGCGCGGGCGACTCGCCCATCGGCGGATTGATGGATTGCATCTACTGCCTGACGGTGTGGGTCGCGGTGCCGTTCGCTGTCTGGGCCACGCGGAGTCGTCGCGACACAGTGGCGGTGTCGATCGCAATGTCGGGCGCTGCCTGCCTGCTCGAGCGGGTCGCCGCCCGGCGTCACCTTGCTCGAAGCTGAATCAATTCAGCTCTCCTGACCCGGATACCGCTCGCCTCCGCGTGGAGCCACGCTGCTCACCGACATTGCTATCCACGTTCTGGTCCTCGAGTTGCTGACCGTGGTCCCGATGATCCCTGGCATGATCATCAGCCGAGTGCTGCGCAGCGAACTGCCCGGCGACGCGGCGGCCGGAGCGCACGCGTCTTGGTGACGCCCGTCCGCACCGGCCGCCGCGCGGCACGTTAGGTTGCGCAGGGGCGGGTTCACCGCCGGGACGACCCGTGCGTGCAGGGGGTGGGTGACGTGTTCGCGAAGATCCTGGTTGCCAACCGCGGCGAGATCGCCATCAGGGCATTCCGTGCGGCCTACGAGCTGGGGGTTGCCTCCGTCGCG
>JADGRC010000017.1 GCA_017881245.1 Pseudomonadota bacterium | reverse complement strand
TGACGCCGCCGATGACCTAACCGCGGCCCAGACCGACAACCAAACCCCCGAAATGGTACAAATTATCGACTAACCACTGTCACCCATGAAGCCGGTCCAAAGTGTTACCCATGAAGCCGGCCGTACAGCCTATATAGAATTGTCCGATAATAAATATTCTGTCAACTCCGGCATGAGTCCGCATGCGCGTCAACACGTTAGGGCCGATCGCCGCCCGGCCGATCGGCCGGCGGCGCGACGACGGCCTTTTCGGAGTCGGTCGACCAGAAGAACAACGGTTGGTCCGGTCCAAGCGGTCGCCGATCAAGATCGATCGGCGGGCGGGTGGCCGGCCCCATCAGATCGTGCGAGCACGATCCGATGACCGACGATCCGCCTCAGCTCGTCTGGATTGAACGGTTTCATGATCCGGGTGTTGCTCACAGTCAGCAGGAACGCGTCGACCTCGGCGGTCAACGCTCCCCCCGTCAGGAAGACCATGCGGTGCGCATCGTCCGGATGGGTTCGGAGAAGCTCCTCGTAGAGGGTCATTCCGCTCAGCTTGCCCATGGCGACATCGGTGATGATCAGGTCGTAGCGGCCACCCTCCCTAACCAGTCGAAGCGCCTCTTCGCCGCTCGTGGCGCGAACAATGTCGTGGGCAGCGAGGACGCGCGCGACCACCTGTACGACCAGCGGCTCGTCGTCCACGATAAGAACGCGCCCCGTCACCGCGGCTTCCGCCCGCGCCACGTCGGCGGATGGCGCGTCGGCGTCAGGGCTCGTCCGCGGGGCCGCGACAGGCAGCGTGATCTGAAACGCCGTGCCATGCCCGACCTCGCTCTCGACGTCCAGGATTCCGCCGGCGGCGGACACAATCCCGTGCACGATCGAGAGGCCGAGGCCGGTTCCGTCACCGACCTCCTTCGTGGTGAAGAACGGATCGAAGATTCTGGGCAGGACGTCGGCGGCGATGCCGGCCCCCGTGTCTCGCACGGAAATGAGCACCTGACCTTGGTCATTCACTCCGGCATGGACGACGACACGATTGCCGGTTGGATTCCCGGGGGTGATGGCGTGGGCCGCGTTCACGATGAGATTCACCAGGATCTGGCCCAACTTGACCTCGTCCAACCCAACGGGCGGCAGATCGCCGACCTCGACGGCTAGGAGCGCACGATGACGAAGCTCGTGCTCCGTCATCCGGACCGCCCACTTGACCGAGCGGGCCACGTCGGCTTGCCCCGGTCGATCCTCTTGCCGGGCGAATTCGCGCAGCGCGGCGACAATCTTGGCGATTCGCCCCGCTGCCGCGTGGGTGTCACCCTGCGAATCGAGCAGCTCTGCAAGTATCCGTCGCGGGTGCTCTAAGGATTCGCCGTCGGCCAGGTGAGCCGCGAGTTCCCTCAGTCCTTCGGCCAAGAACGCGACGTTGGCGACCACGACCGCGAGGGGGTTGTTGATCTCATGCCCCACCCCGGCAGCCATCGTGCCGAGCGACGCCAATCGACTCGCCAGCTCGGCCTGATGACGCAGACGCGTCTGCTCCGTCACGTCGCGAAACACCATCACCGCGCCGAGCAGCCGCCCCTCATCGAAAACCGGCGCCGCGCTATCGTCGATGAGCCGCGTGCTTTGGTCGGGGCGGCGAATCGTCGCTTCGGCTATCGCCACCGTCTGGCGGTCGCGCAGCGCACGTTCAAGCGGATGGTCGTCAACGGCGTCGCCCGGCTCCCGCGTCTCCAACTTGAGAACCTCGCGCGCGGGCCGGCCCAGGGCGTCGACCGCCTTGATTCCCGTCAGGTTCTCGGCCACCGGGTTCATGAAAGCGACGCGGCCCGACAGATCGACCGATATGACAGCGTCCGCGATCGATTCCAGTGTCGTTCCGAACCAGCGCTCGCGCTCGCGCAGGCGGCGCTCCATGGTGTTCTTGTAGACGGAGACCTCAATAGCGCTCTTCAGTTCGGCCATTTTGACGGGCTTCAGCAGGTAGCCGTGGGGCTCGGCCTGCCTCGCTCTCGCCAAGGTCGCGTCGTCCGAGTGAGCCGTGAGGAAGATAACCGGCAGGCCGAACTTCTTCTTGAGCACGGTCGCCGCGGAGATCCCGTCCATGTCGCCGCGGAGGCGAATGTCCATGAGGACGGCATCGGGACAGCGGGCCGCGGCGACGCGGATGGCCTCCTCCCCCGAGGCTGCGATCGCGTAGGCGTCGTACCCGATCTCCTGCAACGATTGCTGAATGTCGAGCGCGATGATTCCATCGTCCTCGACAATCAAGACCGAGTACCCCGAGGCTCTGCTCAAGGCGGGAACCATCGATTGGCGCCCATTGCTTGGTTGGCTCACGCGCGGATGTCTCCTTTTGACTTGAAAACGACCCGGAAAGAGGCGCCGCCGGTTCCGGCCGAGACATCCACTCGACCATCGAGCTGCGCCACCAGGGTCGCGACCACCTGCAACCCGAGGGACTGGCTGCGCCCGAGAGCGAAGCCCGGCGGCAGGCCCACGCCGTCGTCGGAGACGCAAAGCTCGATGTCGCCCTCGGCGAGCGCAGCGATCCGGATAGAAATGGTCCCACGGCGGCCGCCGGGGAAGCCATGTTTAACGGCGTTCGTCACCAGTTCGTTCAAAAGGATTCCGCACGGGAGAGCCTGCTCTACCCCAAGGGTGATGTCGTCAATCGCGAGATCGAGAGCGATCGACGCCTGAGTCGTGGTCGCGCTCATGATTCGGTTGACCAGGGTGCTCACGTACCCGCGGAACGGGATTTTGCCGTAGTCGTTAACTTGATAGAGTTGCTCGTGAATCAACGCGATCGTCTCCACCCGTCCCTTGCAGTCGAGCAGCGGCTGGACGTCGGAATTACCGCCTCCCAGCTTTCGGATCTGAATGTTGATGAGGCTCGCGACGAGCTGCAGGTTGTTCTTGACTCTGTGGTGCACCTCCTGGAGCAAGGCTTCTTTTTCCCTCAGCGAGCCCGCGAGGCGACTCTCGGAGCGTTTTCGCTCCGAGATGTCGCGGAGGATGGCCGTGTACCTTCTCTGGCCGTCGATTATCATCTCGCCGACCGACAGCTCTACAGGGAACGTGGTGCCGTCGCGCCGCTTCGCTTCGACCTCGCGGCCGAGGCCCGCTTTGGTCTGCCCGTTGCGCGCCTCGGCCGCTGGATGACCGTCCCGTCCCGCGGGGCCGGGCGAGGTGCTCAGCGTCTTGACGTTCCGCCCCACCAACTCGGCCATGGAGAATCCAAACATGCGCTCGGCGGCCTCGTTGGCCGTCTCGACAATGCCCTGCTCGTCGAGCGTGAGGATGGGATCGGCGGCGGTCCGGACGATGGCCTGAAGGCGGGCCTCGCTCCGCGCCAGCGCGGCGGACTGTCTGCGATGGGCGGTGATGTCCCGCGCGACCTTCGATGCGCCCACGATGACACCGGCGGCATCCCTGATCGGAGACACCGTGACGGACACGTCGATGAGATCGCCTCGCTTCGTCTGGCGAACTGTCTCGAATTGCTGGATCGGCGCACCACTGATGATCCGGCTGACGATGTATCGCTCCTCGTCCCAGCGGTCCTCGGGAACGATTCGCATGATCGGTCCGCCGATCATCTCGTTGGGCGAGTAGCCGAAGGTCCGCTCCGCTCCGCCATTCCAACTCACGACGACGCCCGCCAGGTCCTTCGCGATGATCGCGTCATCCGATGATTCGACGATGGCTTGATAACGCGCGGCGATCAGGCCCTTGCGTCGGAGCTCTAGCTGGTCCATCACCTGTCGCGCGAGCCGTTCGATCATCACCAAGGCCACATCTTCAATCTGCCGAGGACGGTGATCGATCGCGCACAGGGTCCCCAGCACGAGCCCGTCGCTGGTCTTGAGGGGGACGCCGACGTAAAACCCGACCCAAGGCTCGCCCGTGACGAGAGGGTTGTCGAAGAACCGCTCATCGCGCGCGGCATCCGGGACCACAATGAGTTCTCCCGACGTGACGACGTGGCCACAGAAGGACACGTCCCTCGGCGCTTGAGGGGCATCCAGGCCGTAACGAGACTTGAACCACTGGCGGTCGTCATCCACCAACGACACGAGGGCGATGGGGACCTTGGCGATGTACGCCGCGATGGCGGTCAGATCGTCGAAGCAGGACTCCGCCGGCGTGTCGAGCACGCCGTAAGACTCAAGCGCATGCAGTCGCGCGGTCTCGTTGGCCGGCATCCCAGGCCGTTTCATTGTCGCCCGTCCGTTCCCGCACGGTGATCGCACTTTTCGAGACCGCGGCATTCCACCGATCCGAGCAGGCCACTACGTCGAGCGAACGGCGTTCGCGGAGAAATCACCGCCGCATCGTATCACGTGAACAAAGGCCGAGGTTGTTTCGTGTGCCGACGTCGCTCGTGCGTTGGCAATTGGATCGAGCCCATTTCTTATAGGCGGCACCTTATTGGGCGGATCTTTGGCCAGGAGAATCGGCACGCATGCCGCCACGGCGGCGCCATGCTATCCTGAATGGAAGCGACAACATGGACTTCGAGGAGTTTGAGCAACTGGTCCTGCGCGTGCTCTTCGAAACCGAAGTGCCGGTCACCGCCGCGCATACCGCTTATCTCGCGCGGGTCTCGGTTCGCGGGGCTGAGCGCCATCTGGCTCGCATGGTCGAGCAAGGCACGCTATTCGTGCGCACGGCCGCTTCCGACGGCGTGGTCGAGTATTACTATCCCGGGCGCAAGCCGCTCGTCGCGGCGGCGGGCGGTATCGGTGTCGGTCCTCCGTCCATTATGATCGGAGATCCGCTGCTGGTGTCGTTGCGCCCTCGCCCGAACCCGATGACGTCCGTCCTGTTGTCGATGTTGATCCCCGGCGCGGGTCACATTTATTCTGGCCGGGCGAGCAGCGGCGTCGCTTGGATGGCGACCACGTTGATGGGATACGCGTGTTGCTTTCTGCCCGGGCTTTTTCTCCACGGCCTTTGCTTGGTCAGCGCGGCGCGATCGACACGCGCTTAGCTTACTTAAGCCTGCGCCTAAGCGGCCGACCCTGGGGCTTCAGCTCTTCTCGAGGCTTTCTTCCTTTCGGCGACGCAACTCCCGCAGCTCATCAAGAGCCCTTTGCCCAAGCGGGCCACCCGATTCCAGCCCCGCGACGGCGTCACCAAGCACGCGAACGTCCTCTTCGACCTTCGCCCGCAGTGCCACGTGCATGTCGCGGAACGAACCGTAAAAGTCCTGCAATTCGTCGCCCTTCCGCAGCGCCGTGGGGATGGCACCCAATCGATTTTCGCGCACGCGGCCGAAGAACGACGTGATTTTGAACAGCGGCCCAGCGACCTTGTGGGTAATCAGAATACCGACCGCGCTGATCGAAATGACGAGTACAATCCCGAACCCGACAATTCCCCACAAGACCCAGCGATCGCTCGCGGCGAACTGTCCTTGAAGCTCTCCCGCCACCACGGGATCCGCCATTCCCGACAGCTCGATGACCTTCGAGATGTCACGCGTGGCTTGATACATCTTGTAGCCAAGGCCGGCGGTCAAAAACACCGCCACGATAACGATCGTCATCGTGTAGCGAACCTGCAGTCCAACGTCGAGCAGGTAGTTCCGCATTTTGCGGCGGTACTTCGGTGCGGAAATGGCGCTTTGCGCGGTGCTCATCTGTGGCCTCCGAAACAGTCCGACAACATATTGTCCATCCGTTATCTACCCTGCATGTCTGTTATCCACCTTGGGCTTTCAAGAATTTCGCGAGATCCTCGGCCAGCTGCCCGGCGGTTGCTTCCAGGCACTCCCGACGAGCATTTTCGCGGTCACGGGGCCGCAGCCCAGACTGTACGCTCGCCTCGGCACTGGTCCAGGAAATGATGCTCTTCGAAGGCCACCGCGCCACCATCACGCGCACGCCGCACGACGTCTCGCTGGCTCCCGGCGTCGCCGTGTCGTCCAACCGGGTCACGTTTCCATCGATCCAGAAAGCAGTGGCGCCACCCGGTTTGCCCGCGTCGGGCGTGGCCGTCAAGGTCACGATTGGCAGCTTGCCGAGCTCCGCCTGCAGCGTGTCGTGCACGATCTTCACCGTGTCAGCGGAAGCGTTTTTTGTGCCGCCGGTAAACGGCCCTAGGGTCAGGTAAACCTTCGCGCGCTTACCCGCGCCGGCGGGTCCCGACAGCAGTGCGATGGCCTTCTCGGTCTGCGCCCTCACGAACGTATCCGGATCACCCTTATCAAGCGTTCGCAGCGCATCGATCGCGACCGCGTCGCCGATCTGGCCGAGCGCCTGAGCCGACATCGCGCGTACTGTCCGGTTCTGATCACCAAGCGCCCGCGTCAGACACGCGACCGCGGCGACATCCCCTAGTTTCCCCAACACGAGCGCCGCCTGTACCCGCACCTTGTAGTTGGCATCATCGGTGAGAGTGCGACAGATCTGCGGAACGCGCGCCGTGCCCGGCGGCGCGGCCGCAACGACGCCGGGACCGTGCGCCGCCCAGGCGGTGGCGCAGGCCAACAGACTCACCAGTGATCTCGAACGGCGACCCGCGCGGTCGCCGGCACCCCGTCTCACCCTGCCCGCCTTTTGCTTCCGCCAGGGCCGTTCACCGGACCGCCCGGATCTCCGATGTGCTCGCCCTGCGCGCCGCCTTGAGCGCCGCCCGGTGCCCACGGCGCGCTGAGCGCGAACGCAAAGGCGATTCCTCCGCCCGGAATGTCCTCGACCCAGATCCTCCCGCCGTGAAGCTCGACCACCGCTCGCGCCAAGGCCAGGCCCAACCCGTAGCCAACGGGTTTTTCGTGAAGCTGCGCGTAGGGCTCGAACATCTCGCGCTTCTCCGCGGTGCTGGCGGTCGAACCAGGGGCCCCGACCCACACTGAGACGCCTCCGTTGGTGTGGGTGATGCGTACGGTCGTTTTTCCTTCCCCGCGCCGCACGCAGTGCATGACCAGATTCACAAGCACCCGCCGCATCAATTCCGGATCGGCCCCGACCGTCCGTTCGGCAGGCGGCCTGTCGACCACGATTTCGCCCACCAACGCCGGGTTCTGGCCCAATTCGGCGGCGATCTCGACCGCCAGTTGGCCCACCCGAACCGGAACCGCCTCGACCATTAGGCGGCCCGTCTCGAAACGATCGAAATCGAGCACGGTACGCACGCTGTACATGAGCTGATCGAAGACGGTTCGAGCATCCGCGACTGCCTCCGCGAAATCCTGGTGCCGCGGATCCGTCGCCGGCGGGGCGAAGCGCGAAAGGTAGTCCACGTTCGCACTCAGCGCGGCGACCGACCCCTGGAGATCGTGCAAGAGAAACGCGAGCCAACGGCGCCGCTCGACGATTTCAGTGCCCTGGCTGCGCTGCTTTCGTTCGATCCGACGGTAGAGCGCACGAGTCCGCAACAGCGCCCAGAGTCGGGTTCGCCTCTCTTGGGGATCCACCGACGGTGCGAACACGGCATCCGCGCCGGCGGCCAGTGCCCGCAGGCGGAACGGCCGCAGATCGGTCAATGCCAACACGATTGTTGGGACGAAGTGTGTCCTGACGTTGCCCTTCAGGCGCTGACACAGTTCGATTCCGCCTGCGGGCGCGATGCGATCGTCGATCAGGATCACGTCCGGCGGATGCATCAGCGCTTCCTCGAACGCGCTGTCCGAGTCGTCGGATGTGCGAATGCTGATTCCTTGCTGCTTCAGAAACCCGAGCACCGGGCGTGCGAGGCCACGACCAGGGGCAGCGACCAACGCCTCGACCTGCGCCGGAAGCGTCAGAGCGTTGTTGTGAGTGGTCCTCTCGTCGGGCAACATTGGTGGAACCGCGACTTCGGGCTGAAAGAGCGTAACAGGAGCGATGCGGGCTGTCATCGGGCATCGGTTTCCGTTTATTGGCCCTATCGAGCTTGGCTCGCCTGTCTTGGCTCGCCTGCCTTGGCTCGCCTGTCTTGGCCCGTCAGTCGGGCGGCACTGTCGTCGTCGGTCGATACCAGGCCTCGGTCAGGTATCGCGCGCCGAGGGCAACGTAGTTGGTGGCGGAAATGGTCAGGTGTTCGATTTCGTTGGGTCTCAGGTTCCGCTTGACCCGGGCCGGCGCCCCCAGGACCAATGTGCCTGGCGGAATCTTCGTGCCGGGCGCCAACAGCGAGCCTGCCGCCACCAGGCACCGCTCGCCGATCTCGCACCCGTCAAGGATCGTCGCCCCCATCCCCACGATGCACAGATCACCCACCATCGAACCGTGCAGAGTAACCGAATGCCCGATGGTCACTCGGTTACCGATGATCGCGGGCAGCTCGCCGAGGCCGACGTGGATGACCGAGTTGTCCTGGATATTGGTTTCGTCGCCAATCCGGATGTAATGATCGTCGCCGCGCAGTACGGCGCCGAACCATACGCTGGAGCGCGCACCGATCTTCACGTCGCCAATCACGGACGCGGTGTCCGCGACGAAGACAGCCGCTCCCAGCTGGGGATGCTTTCCGGCGAACGGCAAAATCATGGCTGTTTGCGCAAACCCGGCCACCGACTGGCCAAGATCGCTCCCAATGCCCCCCCGACCACGTCGGCGACCACGTCCAGCACCTCCGAGGATCGCTGCGGAACGAACATCTGATGGACCTCGTCTGAGATCCCGTACGCGAGCACGATGAGCGGAACCACCAGGATTGCCGGGACGACGCGTAACCGGGTGGTCAATCTCAGGGCTCGGAAACAGAGCGCGCCTAGAACTCCGTAGATGCCGCAGTGGACAATCTTGTCGCTGTAGGAAAATTCAATGGTGGGGATGTCGCGTCCGGGAATCGAAGACAGCGCGAACAACACGCCGGCCCAGACAATCACCGGGAGCCAGGCTCGCAATGCGGGAATCGGTCTAAGTCTTTCGTCGCCGCTCACTGGCAGGTTCGTCACGCTGGATGTTGACGTTAGCTGCCAACGAATCCGGCCACAAGGATGGTCGGCAAATGTCGTATATGTAGGTTTTTTGACTTCATATGATTACATCGTACCCTACTGGACATGCCTATCTCCAACTTGGATGCGCGTATTTCGGCCCCGACAGACCTCCCGAACGACGGACCTGAGACACCCGAGGCCAGCCAGCGGCGGGAGCATCTGCGATTCGACAAGGTGTTCGCGGTGCGGGTGGAGTCTCTTCTCTTCGGAGATCTGGTTTGCATCGCGCGAAACGTCTCGGCGGGCGGCATGTTCCTGGAGGTGGCAGATCCTCTGCCGCTCGGAGCCACAGTTCGGATCTGCTTTCCGGTTCCCGATGGCTCGGGGGAGGTCGTCGCCGTGGGCGAAGTGAAGAATCACTATTTCATCAACTACGTTCAAAGCGGCGTTACGAAAGCAGTCGCCGGGATGGCGGTACGGTTCACGTCGTTCGAAAGTGACAGTCACCGCATCCTCGAAGACTGCCTCGGCCGCCTTCGCGTCCTTCACTGATCGGCGTTCCCTATTCCTCGGGTCGCGGCCTCACAATCACAGTTTCCGGCAAGTCGACGGTGGCCCCCTCTTCGATTGGAACCTCCACTTCCCGAGGACCGCTGATGATCGGAAAGACACGCGGGCCCGCGCGAATCGACAGTTCGTAGCGCCCTGGCAAGACGCCGCCGATCGTGAACGCACCACCCTTGTCGATCTCGCCCACGGCCTTGCGTGGAAACGCCAGGGGAGATCGCCCGACCAATACGGCTCGCATCTCGGCGGTCGTCAAGAGGCCGGACGAGACGCTCATACGGCCCCTCACGCGGGCTCCGCGATGTGACACGATCAGCTTGGTTTCGGCCTCCAGGTGGCCCTCTTGCAGGTCGATTTTTTCGGGCGGATAGACCAGTCGCTCGCCATGGCGCGCCCACAGGTAGTACGTGCCGGGGCCAAAACGATCCTGGGCGAATTTCCCATATGCATCCGTGGTCCAGATGATGGGCGAAATCGCCGCCCCGAATCCACCTGACAACATGGCAACGACCAGTGCGTTTGCCTCCGGCTCCCCATCGGTGTCGAGCACGGTTCCGCGGATCACGCCCGTGCGCGCCAGACGGATCGTGACCCGGGGACCAGCCGGCGCGACGACGGTCCGCACGGACGCCGGAAGCCAGCCGAATCGGGAAGCGCCGAGAATGTATCGGCGGTTTTCGAGCCCCGTGATCAGGAACTGCCCGTCGTCCCCGGTCTGGACAGCGGATACCTCGATCACGTCTTCCGGGCTTCGGAGTGCTCGAACCTCGACGCGGGGCACCGGGACGCCTCCGACATCGACGACCCGTCCCCGCAGGGTGATTTCGGGACCGAGATGAAACGATCGACTCGCGGGCACGGGCTTGTCGAGACGCGCTTCCCCGATTTCCGTGGCATAGCCCGGGCGACTGATGCGAATGGCGTATGGCGCGGTGGCACTGCGCAGCCGGACGCGAAATCCGCCGTCCTTGCCGGAAACTTCGTCGGCCACCGCGGTACCTTGGAACCAAACGCGGACCTTCGCCCCCTCGATTCGGCGGCCAGCGTCATCGGTCACGCGTCCCTGCAGCAGCACCTCCGGTCTGTCCGCGGTATCTCGCCGAAAGATTTCGCGGCGGAAATCCTCCTCGGAGCCCAACAAACAGCTGAGACCGTGAAACCAGGGTGTCGCGCACTCGGGGGCCAAGCGCGAGCAGAAATCAAAACAATTCGCGGAATCCTTCGGATCGCAAAGTGACGAGGGCGGCTCCTCGGGATCCAACATGGCAGGTGGCGCGCCGCGACCTTCGCAGAAGATGCAGCCCTCAGGACGTTCCACACACCTTACATCGCGGGGATCCAGGGTGGCGGTGGCCACGTCAGGCGCGATCGGGGCGCCGGGGGTGCGCCGACATGCGGAAAGCGACAACGCCGCGAGGGCGAAAGGAGCAAGCACAAAAAATGGACGCATGGACCACAACGGAACTGGAGCCGCGACAGGAGTGCGTGTAGATCGAAACCTTACGTCATGACCCCTCCCCGCCCAAGCCCACGCGCGCTATTCATCGTCTTGGAAGGTATCGACGGCTCCGGCACCACGACCCAGCTGGAGCTCCTGGCCGGGCACCTGCGCGCCCGCGGCCGGCAGGTCTTGCCAACCCGCGAACCAAGCGGTGGACCGATCGGCAAGTTGCTGCGTGGGATTCTCCTTGGTCAACACGACACCGTAGGGGCTCGGCCGGTCGATGGGCGCGTCATGGCGCTCCTTTTCGCCGCCGACAGACGCGACCATCTTGCGCGTGAGATCGAGCCCGCGTTGGCGGCCGGCGATGACGTTGTGTCGGATCGTTATGTCCTGTCGTCCTTGGCCTACCAGGCGGTCGAGGCCGATCGGCCTTGGGTCGAAAGACTCGCGGACGGCATACGGACACCAGATCTTACGATTCTGTTGGATGTTCCGATCGCCGTCGCCGCCGACCGGCGACAGCGCGCGGGACGACCAACCGAGAGATACGACGCCGATGGAACCCAAGAACGAGTTCGGGAGAACTATCGTCGACTCGCATCGGAGCCCGCTCGTTGGGGGAAGGTCACGACCCTGGACGCATCGGGGACGGTGCAGGAGGTCCACGCCGCAATCGCCGTCGAGATCGATCGCCTCATGGACCGCGAAGGGCCGATTTCGTGAAATCGGGGCGCTCATTCGTGGGATTGGGCCTAGCAACCCTCGGCGCGTTCGCGCTCGACTGCGGATCAACGCTCCCGGAACCCCGGACGGAGATCTCTCGTCCCGCCGAGATCGTTGGACTTGCGCCCATCTCCGGACCGCCGGCGGATTCGCCGATGGAGTCGCACCGGTTGCGAACGGCGCCGGGCGCGCCGAGGGGGGCCGATCCAGGGATTCCAAAGGACGAATCTTCGAGTTCCTCCCGCCCGAGCGCTCGGACGTGCGAGACTCGGTCGGGCGTCCGTATCGTCAAGCGGGCCGCCCTCGAACGAACGCTGGACGCAGGCCTTGGAACCTGGCTAAAGGGCGTCGACGTCGAAGCCAAGATCGACCGAGGCCACTTTCAGGGGTGGTTGGTGCGTAGCATCTACTCCGGCGATCCTTGCTGGGCCGAGATCGACCTGCGAACCGGGGACATTGTCACACGCGTCAACCGGCGTCCCATAGAACGGCCGGAAGAGGCTCAGGCCGTATGGACAGCGCTGCGGAAGACGGGCGAGGTCGTAGTGGATTACCTGCGCGATGGTCAACGTCGAACGCTCAGGTTCGCGGTCGTGGACGCGCCAGAATAACGCCACCCGCGCTAACGACGCTTGTGAACGCACCGGAAAAACGCCACCTGCGCTAACGTCGTTTCTTTGCGACCGGCGCCGCTTTCTTCTTCTGCGCGGCGTGCTTTCGGGCCGGACTCGGTTTCGGCGGAGCCTCCGTCTTTTCCTCCGCGTCGGGCGCGGATTCGGGCTCAACCGCGGTCGGTGCCGCGTTGACGGCGGGGACCGGCGGCGTCGGGGTGGTCGTTTTCTCGGACGGAGCCGGGGAAGGTGTTGGATTCTCCGGGGGCGCGGCCGCGGCCGGCGCAATCGGAGCCGAAGCGGCGCTCTCCTGGGCTTTGTCCTGTCCCTTTCCATTTCCCTTCATGGACACCGCGACCACCGCGATCAAGACAACCGCCACGGCGGCCACGATTCCGATGATTACAAAGCGCTTGCCGCCTCCTATTTCGTCGAGAATCTCATCCTCGCTCATGCGTTCCCCGGGAACCGACCCCCCTTTGGCGGGCGTCGCGGTCGAGGTCCCGCCACTGCCCAAGGAAAACTTCTGACGATCTTCGACGGTCACGGTTCCGTCGTCGACGTACCTATCCTCCAATGGTTTGGCGTCCTCCGTCGGGACCTCGGCCTCCGCGGCGACCTTCCTGGCGCTGGCGATCTCCGCCATCTTCGCCCGCGCGTCGGCCACCATCTGGTCGACGTCCCCCTTCTTGAACCACAGGGTCTCGCGAAAATTGGCGCCCGCGTCTGGGGCCGGCGTTCGTCCGGTCCCGCGGGTCATCGGAGGCATCTCAGAGTGGGAGCTGGGTGATGGCGTTGGCTGCCCGGGCAGGGCTCCCGTGCCGTCTCGGTCGGATATCGCCCCCAAGCCACCGGCGTTCGAGGCGGGCATGGCGACCATGATGGTCGCGGCGACGGCGGCGCCATGTGAAGGTCGGCCAGCTGCAGTCGAAGCTCCGTCCAAAGGTTTTTCGGTGGACGCCGGCACGGGTGCCGCAGGCGGCGGTGTCGCCGTCATGGGTCTTCCGGCTCCCGACGGCGAAGGCGTCGTCGCCGGGCGAACCGCGATCGGTGGGGGAGCCGCCGGTTCGACAGTACCGTTTTCGGCAGCCTCCCGGGCGGCCACGGCCTGCGCGACCAATTTCTGCACTTCGGACGCACCGCCGGCGAACATCATCGTACGGGCAAAACCCGCATCTCGACCGGAACCGCCACCACCGGCCGATGTCACCGCCGGCCGCTGCTCGGTGACAATCAGGCCCGACACGTCGGTCAGGAATTGGCGCATCGTCAGGGGCCTGCGGCTTGAATTCCGCTCCAGGGCTTTGAGAACTATGCGGTCGACCTCGGTCGTTAGTCCTCCACCTCGTTTGATGCTGGGCGGCGTCACGTCGCCCTTCCGAACAGCCTCGACCACGGCATGGGGCGTGTCACCACTATGGGGCGCGTGCCCGGTCAACATGAGGTAAAGCAGAGCGCCGAGGCTGTATGTATTCGATCGCTGATCGATCAGCTTGCCCTCTGCCTGCTCGGGCGACATGTATTCGGGAACGCCGAATAGATTTTCGAACAGGGGCCGAGGAATCGCGAAGTTGATGATTCTCACTTCGTCGTCGCCCGACACCAGAACGTTCTTCGCCGCCAGATCCCGGTGCACCACGCCCACCTTTTGGGCTTCCAGCAAGGCCTCGCCGATCTGGCTCGCAATGCGTTTCGCGCGATCGAGGGCCATGGGCCCAATCCGCCCAATCAGTTGATCCAAAGGCTCGCCCGTGGCCAGTTCGGACGCGACGAACAGTTGCCCCTGGGGCGTCTTGCCAAAGTCGACTATCTTGACGATGTGGGGGTTATTGGCCCTTTGCAGTTGGCGCAGCTCCCGCTGGGCACGTTCGATCGACGTGAGCGTGGGTAGCGATTCCGCCACCACGATCTTATAGGCCACGGCGCCTCCCGTTTGGGCGTCACTGGCCTGCCAGACTTCGCCACTCGCAGCACCTCCTAGGCGCGACACCGGGACGAACCGGGCCGGGGGCTCCTCGACCACCGCCGCGAGCCGCTGGGGTCCCTCGGGCCCCGCGCACTCCTCCCGCGGGCAAAAGTTGGCGTCGTCAGAGTACTCGGTCTTGCAGGTCGGGCAGCGTTTCATCCGGCTCCTGGTCACTGCGGGCCCGCTCCGGACCCTTCATCCCTGAGTCGCCAGGGAATGTTACGCGGATTGCCGAGAGGAGGTCAACTTCACCCGTCGTGAGAGACACCTGTGGTCACACGCCCCATTGGTCCCTCGCTCGCCCCCTTGGGGCGACGAATCGCCGGGCCAAATCGCCCAGTTATTTGGAGGGCTCGCCCAATCCCGCGAACAACTCGACGGCCGACGGAGTCGATTTTCGACTTTCCTTGGCCTTTCTTTTCTTGCCCATGTTTGTGTGGCGACGGGTGCGGCGCTTCCAGGTCTGGCGGGTGTTCGATGCCATGGCCGGCGGTTTCTACCAGGGGCCGACCCTTGCGTCAACGAAAGCAACTCATGCCAAACCATGCCAATCGCCGCGATCGCCGGAGCCGCGGGGGATCCAGATTTCCGCCTTCCCGTGTCGGCCGCCGGGCACGCCCAAAAAGGGGCCGGGATTGGTTCTCGCGGGTTCTTAGCATACAACTGGACTCATGCCGTCCGGGAACTCCCCGCCCTCGCACCCGGCCCCGGCCCCGGTTCCGGCGCCGACGACGTCCGCGGTGGGCACCACCGGATCTCTGGTGATCGTCAATCCGGCCACGGGAGCCCGCATCGCCGAAGTGTCAGCCAGCACGCGCGCGCACGCCGAGGCCGCCCTGGTGCGCGCCCGGGCCGCGCAACCCGCCTGGGGCGCCCTGTCTCATTCCGTGCGCGCAGATACCCTGCGCCGGTTGGCACGAGCCATCCGCGACGACCCTCAGCTGACCGAAATCCTGATCGCCGAGAGCGGCAAGCCGCACTACGAGGCCGAAGGTATCGAGGTGTTCTACACGCTGGAGGTGACGAGATATTACACGGGGCGCTCCGGACGACGGGCCCTACGTGACGAGGTCCGACGCCCTTTCGCGTTCGCATACAAGCGGGCCCGGATTGTTCAGCACCCACGGGGCGTGGTGGGGGTCATCGGACCTTGGAACTGGCCGCTCTTGAACAACTTCGCGGACTGCGTGGCCCCCTTGATGGCGGGCAACGCGGTCATCTTGAAACCGTCTGAATGGACGCCGATGACGTCCCTGCGCATCGCCGAGCTGTGGCGAACCCTGGGCTTGCCCACCGACATTTTCCAGGTGTTGCCGGGCCGCGGTGACGTGGGCCAGGTGCTTGGCGAGCTGTGCGACATGATCTTCTTCACGGGCAGCCAGAACACGGGCAGAAAGGTTGCCGCCCGCTGTGGCGAACGGTTGATACCCTGCGTACTGGAGCTGGGTGGCAAATCGCCTCTCATCGTCCTATCGGACGCGGATTTGCCGGCGGCGGCCCGTGCAGCGGTCTGGAGCGGGTTCGCCCACAGCGGGCAAGTGTGCATCCGGACGGAACGCGTGTTGGTGGAGGAATCCGTCGCCGAGAGATTCACAGAGCTGTGTCGGATCGAGGTCGAGGCGCTGCGCCAGGGCGCCGCGAAACCTCCCGAACAGGACGACGGGATTGATGTCGGGGCCATCACGTTCCCTCCGCAGGTGACGCGCGCGGAGTCACAGATCGCCGACGCCGTGGCTCGAGGCGCGCGCGTGATAGCCGGCGGCGAGCGGCGCAAGGATCTTGGAGGCGGGACGTTCTTTCGGCCGACGATCCTGGCGGATGTCACCCCCACGATGGATGTCAGCCGCGAGGAGACATTCGGCCCCGTGTTGCCGATCATCCGCGTGCGCGACGCCGAGGAGGCGTTGCGGGTCGCGAACGCGTCGCCGCTGGGATTGTCCGGCAGCATCTGGACTCGTGACGTCGCCCGCGGACGAGCGCTGGCGCGCCGACTGGAGGTGGGCAGCGTGTGCGTGAACGACGTGCTCGTGAACTACTTCGTGGTGGAGGCTCCCCTTGGGGGCGTGAAGGCGAGCGGCCTCGGTGTGCGGCACGGCCCCGAAGGCCTCCGTCAGTTTTGCCGCCTGGAAACAATCATCGAGGACCATCCGCTCTTGCGGTGGGTGTCGCCTCTCGTGGCCCGACAACTGATGTTCCCGTACCGGCGACGCTCCCTGCGCGTCCTGCGCTGGCTTATGCGCAAGTTATATTGACGCGATGGTCAACGTACCGACAAAATGCCCGCCCGCCGCCCGGTCCGTCAAATGACCGATCAGCGGGTGTCGATCTCTTGCTTCATAAAGATCGCGCCGGCAGTGACGACCTTTTCTCCAGGCGACAGTCCGCTCACGACACGAACCGATTCGTCGACCTCCGGCCCGATCTGCACCCGCCGGGCCTGAAACACGTTTCCTTCCGTCGCCACGATCACCAGCGTCTTGTCGCCGTCATTCAAGATGGCCTTGGCTGGCACCTGAACAAATCGCGCGGCGTTCAGGTTTTCGATGCTGACCTTGGCGTACATCTCGGGCTTCAGGCGGTGTCCCGGATTATCGGCCACGCATCGAATCTTGACCGTGCGTGTGACGGGATCAACGACATCGCCGACGTGCTTCACCGTTCCGGCGAAGGTAGCGCCGGGATACGCGGGGACACGTATCGTCACCCGCGCCCCTTCCCTCACCATGCTCAGATCTTGTTCGTACGCGTCGGCAACGGCCCACACCGTGTCGAGGTTGCTGATGGTCAACAGTGCCAGAGCCCCATCCGCGCGGACTTCCTGCCCGGCGAGGACGTTCCTTTCGACGACGATTCCGGGGAGTTGCGCGCGCAGCGCCACGTTGACCGCGGGATCCGACGCCGAGATTCCCAGCGCCTTCAATTGAGCCGCCGCCCGCGCGAAATCGGACTTGGCCTTTCGGTGGTCGCCTTCGACCTGTGCGACCTCTTTCTCCGACACCGCGCCGTCGGCTTTCAGCTTGTGTACGCGCTCCAGCGATTTCTCGGAAACGCTGAGATCGGAAACCGCCTTCTGAGCGTCCGCTTGCAATTCCCCGACATGCGGCGACGACAGCTCCAACAAGGCCTGCCCGGCCCTGACCTTGTCGCCCACCTTGACGAGCAACTTGATCGCGCGCCCGTCAATGGGCGAGGCCACGCGCTGGGTGCGATCCTCGTCGAAGGTTACCTTGCCGGGCAGCTCGATTTGGGACGCGCCGTCCGACTCCTTCACCACCTCGACCTTGATGAAGTCGAGCCGCGGGCTATTGGGATCCACCTTGACGAAATCCTTCGCCCGTTCGCTTATCTCGACCGCGGCGGGTTCATCTTTCGCCTTACCGCCGCCGCCGCAACCAGACGCCGAGGCCCAAGCCCACAGGCAGAGCACGGATTGCAGACTGAATGCCACGCGGGGCCTGGAAATGGTACGGGGCACGCCCCCTGAAACGGCAGAAACCGGATTTTTCATTACTTGACCTCTTCTCCAACCGCGTGATTGACGTCTATGGCGGCCTGGCGGTAATCGTGAATCGCGCGCAAATACTCTCCTCGAGTCTCCAGGTAGGTCCGCTGGGCCTCCAGGAGTTCCAGAAGAGAAATGGCTCCCGCCTTGTAGGATCTCTCGGCGACGCGCAGGGACGTCTCGGCCCGCTCCAGCATGCCCCCCATGCTCGCGCCCGGCTCACCCCCGCCTGTCCCCCCCCGCGGCGCCCCAACACCGACGCCTCGATCCGCAGGCCCTTCGAAGACCTCCAGCAAGGTTCGCGAGCGGGCCGCCTTCCGGACGGCCTCGGCGACCTGATGCCGCACCACGATCTTCAGGCGTTCCGTCTCATTGTCCGCCCGCCGAATCTCCAAAGACGAGCGACCCACGTTCGCTTGATTTCGATCGAACAAGGGCAAGGGCAGCGACAACGAAAGCCCCAGCGCATTGGGATTGTCCCCCGACGCGGTGAAGTCGCTGTGCGTGTAGTTCGCGCCAAGAACGACGTCGGGAAAGATCTCTCGCTTGGCCGCCGCAAGCTGTGCCTCGGCCACGCCCCGGGCCGCCTGGGAGGCCCTCACGTCGGGGCGTCGTGCGAAGGCAAAAGCCACCAGGGTCTCAAGATCGTAAGACTGCCGCGTGTCGGGCATCCGCACCGTGGTCGCGGGCAACTCGGCCGCGCTCGAATATCCCAGCAGCGCGGCCAGGTTCTGGCGCGCCAGGTCCAGTTCCAGATCGGCATCGATGACGGCGTTCTTGTAACGCAGTCCTTCGAGCTCCACCTTGCGCAGCTCGGCCTCCGAAATGTCGCCGGCCCGATATCGAGACTGCGACAACCGCACGGTTTCGGCGTACCGCTCGGCTGTTTCGATGGCCAACCGATTTTCCGACTGTTCACGGGCGAGAGCCGCGAAGGCGGAGCGAACCTCGTGCACTATCTCGCGCAAGACGTCCTCGGTCAGCAAGCGGCGCAACCCGACACCCCGATCGGCGGCGCGCGTACGGGCGGTGCGCTTGGCCCAAATGTCGATAACATCCGAGATGCCGATCGACTGAACGGGTTGGCTGAGAAGGCTCGGCCGTATGGGATGCATTTCGTCTTGGGGATTTCCCTTTCCCACCACCAGGTTGCCGATGCTGTATGCGAGGACGGGATTGGGATAGATGCGCGCGGCGACGACATCCAGTTGCGCGACGTCTATCTCCAGTCGCGCGGCGATCGCGTCGCGGTTGCGTCTCAAGGCCATCCCGACGGCCTCGTCCATCGTCAGCTCCGCGGCCGACGCCCTGGTCGGAAGCGAACAGACGACGGCGGCGCCCAACGTCGCGAACGCCGCAAGAACGATGGCGACCGCATTCTGCCGCCTCGTCCTTCTCCACCCCGTCCTTTCCCGCTCCGTCACCCGGGCCTCCTCGTCGCACGACGACGCCGGGCCATTCCCGTCCCGAACCAGCCGTCGGCCAGTTTGTAGAGCGTCGGCAAGAGCAGCATGGTCAGCAAGGTGGACGACAGCAGGCCACCGATGATGACGATCGCGAACGGACGCTGGGTATCCGAGCCGATGGCGTGCGACAAAGCAGCGGGCAGCAACCCCAAGGACGCCAGCAACGCCGTCATCAACACAGGCCGCAGTCGTTGCGACACCGCTTGCAAAATGGCGTCTTCGCTGTCGGGGCTCTTGGCCCGAGCGTGGCGCACGTAGGTGATGAGCAGGACTCCGTCCATCACGGCCACGCCGAACAGGGTGATGAATCCCACCGCCGCCGAAACGGACAGCACTGTGTGTGTGAAATACAAGGCAAACACGCCGCCCACCGTCGCGAACGGCACCACCGTCAGAACGACCACCGCGGGCAGCGCGGCCCGGAAGGTCAGGTACAAGAGCGCGAGGATCATCAGGATCGAGATCGGCACGATGAAAGACAGGCGCTTCATGGCCCGTCGTTGGTTCTCGAATTCGCCGCCCCAGGTCATGTAGTAGCCCTCGGGAAGCTTCACCTGGGCACGGACGCGCGCTTGCGCCTCTTCGACGAAGGACCCCATGTCCCGCGCTTCGATGTTGCACTTGATGGCCAAGAAACGTCCGCCCTGCTCCCGGTTGATCTGCGTACGACCCCGATCGACGTGGATGTTGGCCAGCGACGCCAGTGGCACCCGGGCGTCCCCGACCGGCACGTCCAAGCGTCCGACGGAGGTGAGATCGCTTTCGTCGCGGGTGGGCAACTTGACGCGAACGCCGACCTTGCGCTCGCCCTCCCACACCGATGTGGCCAGCTTGCCGCCGTAGCCACTCTCGATAGCATCCTCGACGTCGCGAACGGGGATGCCGTAGCGCGACGTCGCCTCCCGATCGATATCGGCCACGACGTGCTGTGCGCTGCCCGCGCGATAGACCTCGACATCCCGCGCTCCGCGCGTGGCGTTCAGCTGTCGTTTGACCTCTTCCAGCTTGTCGTGCATCAGGTTCAGATCCTCGCCGTAGATCTTGACGACGATCTGTCCGCGGATGCCCGAGATTGATTCTTCGACACGATCCTTGATGGGCTGGCTGAAGTTGTAGACGACCCCAGGCCGTTTCTCGAGCTCGGCCCGCATGGCATCGACGATCTGCTCCTTGGTCCGGCCGGTGTGCCATTCACTCTCGGGCTTCATGATCACGAAGGTCTCCGCTTGATTGGGCGCTTCGTCGTCGGTCCCATCCTCGGGATGACCCTGCTCGGTCAGGGTGTCTTTGACCTCGGGGAACTTCATCAAGGTGACCCTCGTCTCACGCAAGATCTGAGCGCCACGTTCCAGCGACACGGCGCTGGGCATCGTGACGGTGACGTGAATGTCGCCTTCGTTCATTTCGGGCAAAAACTCGGCGCCAAGCTTCGGAACCAGCGACAGGGCGACGACGAGGATGACGACGCCACCCAGCGGCGGAAGTACTGGGTGGCGCAGGGCGGCCCGCAGCGCGGTCAGATACCGTTCGCGCAACCAGATCAGGAAGCCCGGCTCCTGCTCCTGGATCTTCCGGTGTTTCAGCAGCACCGCTGTCAACGCGGGGACCGTGGTCATCGTGAAGAACAGCGCGCCCAGAAGGGCGAACGCGTAGGTCAACGCCACAGGGCGAAATATGCGGCCCTCGACCCGTTCGAGAGTGAAGATCGGCATCATCGCCGCTGCGATGATGGACATCGAGAATAGCGTGGGTCGGACGACCTCCTTGGCCGCCTTGGCCACGACGTGGGCGACCTGACCTGGCGGAGGCTGCTCTTCGCTGAGGTGTCGATAGGCGTTCTCGACCAGAATGACGGCGCCGTCGAGCAGGATGCCAAAGTCGATCGCGCCCATGGACAGCAAATTGGCGGGTACACCCGCGTAGTACAGGCCAATAAACGCGGTCAATAGGGCCAACGGCATCGTCACCGCGACCGCGAAGGAAGCGGTCACGGCGCGCAGGAAGAGCCACAACACCAGGCTGACCAGGACCACACCTTCCAGCATGTTGTGCGACACCGTACGCAGGGTCGTGTCCACCAAGCGCGTGCGGTCGTAAAAGGGCACGATGCGCATTCCAGGCGGCAGGATTTCGCGATTGATCCGATCGACCGCCTGATGCACTCCCGTCAACACGTCCTTCGGGTTTTCGCCCCGCCGCAGAAGGACGGTCCCCTCGATGGAGTCAATCGCATCGCCGCGTGCCACCGCGCCTCTTCGGGGCGTGTAGGACTCGACCACCTTCGCGAGGTTGCGTATCAGCACGGGCGTTCCGCCGGTCGACCGGACGACCGTGTTCTCGATGTCGCGCATATTGCGCAAATAGCCACGACCGCGCACGACGAATTCCGATTCGCCGTGCTGCAGGTATCCGCCCGACGTTGCGCCGTTGGAGGCCGAGACCGCCTGAATCAGATCCTTGAGGGCCAGGCCGTTGTTACGCAGCTTGCCCGGATCGGCCAAAACATGAAACTCCTTCTGGAAGCCCCCGAAGCTGACGACGTCCGCCACCCCGGGGGCGCGCATCAAGTGCTTCGATACGACCCAGTCTTGCCAGCCGCGCAGCTCGCTTGGCGAGTGATGATCGCTCTCCAGGGTGTACTGGTACACTTGCCCGACAGGGGTATCGTTCGGGCCGAGGTGAGGTTCCACCCCCTCGGGGACCTCGGCATCCGGGAGCCGCTCGGCCACCTGTTGGCGCGCGAAATAGATGTCGACGTCGTCCTCGAAAGTCAGGATGACCTGCGACAACCCGAAAGACGTGATCGATCGCTGTATGAGGACGCGCGGCACCCCGACGAGCGCACGCTCGATGGGTATTGTGACCTGCTTTTCCACTTCCTCGGCCGCCTGGCCAGGAAAAAGTCCAATGACCATGACCTGGACGTTGGTGACGTCAGGGAAAGCTTCAATCTTCAGCTTGGTGAACGTATGGACGCCGAGCACCACGAAGGCCGCGGTCGCGACCAAGGTGAAGGCACGCTTGTGAACCGCTGCATCGATAAGACGTTCAAGCACGGGGGCGTCTAACACCCAGCAAACCGCGTGCCGTCTTGACCAGACAGAAACGTCCGAGAAACCGGGGCAGTGGGCCAAGGGCGTCCGCCAGATCGAAAGTTTCTTTCTGACCGACCATAAAGATTCTTTCAGTGCGGGTTCGGTGGCGGACCGCTGTCCGCCCGACTTTGACGGCCGTCAGGTCCCAGGTCGCGGACCCCATGACGAATCGAGTCCGCCCGTCAAAGATCGTAGTCCGCAATCTTCTTGGCGACCGTCGGGTACGAAACCCCGAGCAGCCGCGCCACCTGAGACCGGTTGCCGCCCGCGAAAGTCAGCAGGCGGCTGATGTAGGCGCGTTCCAAATCGGCCAGGGCCGGTGGCTTTCCCGCGGGGTCCAGGTTGGCGACGAAGAAATTCGACGACGTCGCAACCTCCGCGGTGGGGCGCCGGGAAGGGCCGCTGATCACGATGCAGTCGGCGCCGATGGCATCCCCCGTCGATAGGATCACTGCCCGTTCAATCAGGTTCCTCAGTTCCCGGACGTTACCGGGATAGTCGTAGACCCGTAGGATTCGTTCCGTCTCGGGAGTGAAATGCGCGGCGGGTTTCCGCATGCGGCCGGAAAAGAGGCTCAGGAAATGCCGCGCCAACGGAAGAACGTCCTCGGGACGATCTCGCAACGCCGGTAGCCGGATGTGAAAGACGTCCAAGCGATGGTACAGGTCCAACCGAAATGTCCCCTTTTGAACCTGATCGGCCAGATCCTTGTTTGTCGCCACCACCAGACGGAGATCCACCGTCAGATCCCGTGTGCCACCCAGCCGGCGAAAGGTCATGTCTTCCAGAACCTTCAGCAACTTCGCCTGCGTGCCTCCCGACAGCTCGCCGATCTCATCCAGGAACAGCGTGCCCCCATCCGCCTCCTCGAACAGCCCCCGCTTTTGTGATTTGGCGTCGGTGAAAGCGCCGCGCTCGTGTCCGAATAGCTCGCTCTCCAGTAAATTCTCCTGCATGGAGGCGCAGTTGATCTCGACGAAGGGACCGCTCGACCTCCCGGGCGTCCGGCGGTGAATCAAGTCGGCTATCAGTTCCTTCCCAGTTCCCGATTCGCCCTGGATCAGGACCGTGGTGTCATTGGCACCCGCGACCTTGTCCACCATTGCGATCACGTTGCGCATCGCCACCGAGTCGCCGGGCACGAGCTCGCCCATGGCCGCACGGGCTCGGCCGGTCAATTGCCGGACGCGCGCCCGCAAACGTTTGGCTTCCAGAGCCTTGCGGACCGTCACGACCAGCTCAGGAAGCTGCAAGGGCTTGGAGAGATAGTCGAACGCCCCTATCTTCAGGGCTTGGACGGCGCTGGCCACGTCCGCGTACGCGGTGGCAATCAGAATCAGAGAATCGATCCCTCGCTCCCGCGATTCGCGCATCATCGATTCCAGCACCACCACGCCATCCAGATCGGGCAGATGCCGGTCCAGAATCACCAGATCGAACGGATCCTTCTGCCAGATGGCCAACCCGGCCTGCCCGCTCGAGGCCGTTGTCACGGTGAACCCCTCCGCCGACAGGGCCTCCTCAGCGACGATGCGAAAAGTCTTCTCGTCATCTATCACCAACAAGGTCGGTTTCATGACTTCCCTCCCTCGGCGTGGGACCGCCCAAACGCGGGCTCGGCCCCCTCGATGACGACGCGTGGCACGCGCACGCGAAACACGGCGCCGCCCAAATCGGGGGCCACGTCCCCTTCGATGCGACCCCCATGGGCCTCCAAATACCGTTGACTGGTTACGAGGCCCAACCCCACCCCGTTTGGCTTGGTTGTAAAGAAGGGTTCAAACAGGTGCAGGCGCGCGTGCTCCGACAGTCCGGGGCCGTCATCAGCCACCTCCAACACCGCGTCGCCATCTTGCACCCGAGCCGACACACGCACCACCCTGCCCGCCTCCACCGCGTTCTTCACGAGATTGACGATGACGCCTTTGATCTTGTGGCCGTCGCACAACACCAAGAGCTCGATCGGCGCGTCGACCCTCACCGTCGCGCCTCGGTCGGCTATCAGATCCGCCAGCAGATCGAGGGCGTCGCGAATTAGCGCCATCAGATCGACCCGTTCCAACGTGATCCGGGGCGATCGAGAGAACGAGAGTAGGGAATCGACGACGTCACGAAGGCGAGCCACCTCCCCGACGACCTGGTGATGGAGGCGCGCGGCCCGAGGATTGCTTGGGTCCTCCAGGATCAGTTCCACCGCCATGCCGAGGCCATTCAGGGTGTTCTTGATTTCGTGAGCGATGGCCGCCGCCGTCTTGCCCATGGCCGCGAAGCGCTCCGCCTCGACCAAAGCCTGTTGCGTCGCCACCAGCTCGCGCGTTCGCTCGGCCACACGATTCTCCAGTTGCGCGGCCGCCTCGCGCAGATCCTGGTCGCGCTTCTGGATGGACTTCTCCATATGCTCGAAGGCCGCCACCAGCGCCAACACTTCCTCGGCGCGCCCGGGATAGGGCGGGCGCACGGACGTCACGTGCTCTCCTCGCGCGATGCGCGTCGCGCTTTCGCCGAGCGCGTGCAAGGGTCCCGTCAGATACGCCGCCAGCGCCAGACCCACCGTGGTTGCCAAGATGAACCCGAACAACAGGATGCCGCCCAGCGTCCAGACCTGCTGCCTCAGGTTCGCGTTCAAGGTGCTCCAGGGCCGAGCGAAGACCAGTGCGAAGTTGGTCGCAGCCCGAACCGGCGCGTACGCGAACAGCGACTCGCGTCCCTCCGCTTCGCCGGTCATGGTTCCGGCAATGCCGCTCGCCGCCGCTCGCAGAGCCGTCTCGGAATCCGATCCGGGCGCCGCCAACGCTCGGTCCGCGGGATAGATGATCTGCCCTGTGTCGTCCACCAGCATGGCATCCGTATCGCGGGGTAGATTCTCCTGCAGCGCGGGGATAATCAGGTTTGCCTCGCCGAGCGCGATCATCCCCATCAACGCGCCAACGAACTTGTTGTCTCGATAGATCGGCTGGACGATCTTGATCGTGCGTCCAATCCCCGGCTCCTCGCTGGCGCGAATCACAGGCTCATCGCGGCCCGCGCCCGCCAGGCGAAACCATTTCCGCTCGCCGAAGTTCTGACCGCGATACTCGGGGCGATCGGGGACCGACCGCAAACAGGTACCGTCGGCCGACAAGAGCAGCACGGCGGTGTTGTAAAGAACCGAATTTTGGTGCGCGTCCGACAGAATTTGTTGCTCGGGCAGCGAATTATTGTCCCCGAAGTTCATGTCGGGCAACAACGACAGCCGCTTCAACTCGTCTTCCAGGATCTCGAAGTTGTCGCGCAGGGCGAAGGCGCGATTTTCGGCAAACAGCTGGTGTTCCGTGGTGAGCTCGCGGCGCATGTTGCGAGCCGACTGATAAATCGCGGTTCCCCCGGCCAGACCGATGGACAGGACCAACAGGGTCGACAGGACCAACGACAGCTCAGTGCGAAGTGTCAGGTGCTCGAAGCTACCACGTTGGGGTGCTCGGGTGCGGGCGTTGACGGTGTCCACACCCCATGGAATAGGGGGCCGAGGGCAACTCGGTACCCGGTGCAGACACCCGCATCTCCCGCATCCCGTGCGATACGAGGCCGAGAACCGACGCCGTCGTTACGGAGCGTTGGCCGCCGTCGCGGATGGTTCCGCCGCTCGAGTACCCGGAGCGGACTCGGCGGAAGGTACCGGCGCCGTCGGGGCGGTCGTCGGACTCGCGGTGGGCGCGGCGGCCGGCGGACGAGTCAACCAGGCTTGCAAGGCTTCAATCGCGTCGCCGGGTTCGAGAGACGCCAGGCGCTCGACAATCCAACTGGCGGCCTCCTTGTCGTGGTTGTCCTTCAACAACTGGCGTAGCGGCTCGGCGCCGGGCTTGGGCTCAGGCGCCGCAGCGACGGAAGAGGCGTGAGAATCGACGGCCGCGACGGCGGAACGCACGTCGCTTGGCAGCCGCGCATCCGCCTTCACGGCGTCCCATTCGCTTCGCGCGGGGGCGTCCTTGCGCGCCGCCAAGGCACGGGCCGCCGCCGCTTGCACGCCAGGATTGCTCTTCCTCGCCATCTTGCCCAGGAATTCCGCCGACGCCGCCGTGGACATCTGCGCGAGCTCCGCCGCCACCCAAGTGCCCGGGCGTGGATCTGTCTCGCGGCCCAGCAAATAGAGCTGTTCGAGCGCCATGTCGCCCCCGGCCCTCACCATTCCCGCGGAAGCCGCGCCGCGAACCTCCACCGTCTTGTCGTGAAGCAGCGGCGCCAATCGATACATTTCCGGGCGTCCCGCGCCCTTGCGCACTGACGCGAGCAGTGCGGCCCCGCGCACCGCCGGATCCTTGTCTTCCATTGCCGCCAGCACCACGGGGCGAGCGGCAGTGGGCGCGAACGTCGCCAGGGTATCCAAAGCTTGCAAGCGCAGCCCCGTAGGTTGCTTGCCATCCGCCACGATGGCGGCCAGGGACGGTCGACAGGCCGCGATGTCACCGCCCGCGCCCGCGATTAAGCGCGCTGCGCCGATCGCGATTTCGCGCACGGCGATGGCGCCATCCGCCATCGGTTCGCGCACGACCTCGCAGATGTCGATGCCCAACTTCCGCAAGCCGCGGGCCGCCATATCCATGGTCGGCCGAGACATCAGCGCCGCGCGCAGTCGAGGCGCTTGACCTTGGTCGCCG
>JADGRC010000191.1 GCA_017881245.1 Pseudomonadota bacterium | reverse complement strand
CGCTTGCAGGCTCCGCGCAGCCTCTGGGATCCGGACTTCGTCGAGAGAAGCTGGATCACGGCAAGCTGGGGCAAGGCGATTCGGCTCATTCCGTGGCTGCACGAACGGATCGCCGAACGCTATCCCGGCACCAAGGTGGCGATGACCGAGTACAACTTCGGGGCGCCCGAACACATCTCGGGCGCCTTGGCCCAGGCCGACGTGCTCGGGATCTTCGGCCGCGAGGGGGTGTATCTGGCGACGTATTGGGGCGACGGCCCCGGCAACGGGGGCCTACCCGGCTACATCAACGCGGCGTTCCAGTTGTATCGGAACTACGACGGCAAGGGCGGCGTCTTCGGGGACTCGGCCGTCCAGGCCACGGCCGCGGACATCGCGAAGGCGTCCGTGTACGCGGCGACGGACTCCAAGCGTGCGGGCGCGCTGACCGTCCTCGTCATCAACAAGGAAATCCGGACCGCCTTCAACGGTCAAATCGCGATCGAGGGTGATGCCAAGGCCGCGAGCGGGAGGTGCGCCAAGGCCCAGGTCTACGCGCTCGACGGCAGCGCGGCGGCAGTTCGGCGGTTGGCTGACGTCGAGGTCAAGAACAGCCAGATCGCCTACCGCCTGCCGCCGCTGTCGGCGACGTTGTTCGTCTGCGCGCCGTAGGCGCGCGAACTACGGAACGAACTTCACGTCGGTGATCGACATGGAGATGTTGCCGCAAGACACCTGAAGACCTCCGTCCACCGGGGGCGGTGGTGGAGACTGGAATTGCCACTGCAGGCCGACGACTTGCTTGGCGATCTCGGTGGCGCCCGTCGGCATTCCCCCCATCAAGTCCGCGAAGCGCACCGTCACCGAGCCCGAGGTCGTTGCCAGCTTCAGTTGAGGGAAACTGTAACAGGCGGTGGTGCAGCCACCCGCCGGTGTACCTGTGGTTGGCTTTTCGACGAAGGTCTGGACTTGCAAGACCACGTCACAGCCGCCCGTGGACCCCCCGAGCGTAAACTGGACGCCGCCATATGCAGTGGCATCGGCACATTGATCGAAGGCCAGCCCACCGCCTCCGTAGTCGCCGGAATCCACGTTCCCGACAAGCACCAGTTTGTGACCCATCGTATCGACTTGGGCCGTGATCGTAGATGTGGTCTTCGCGCCGCCGTAACTGAACGGGGCGCCGGTCAATCCACAGCCAAATTTTCCAGCCGTGTTGTTCCAGGTCGCCTCCGTGAAATCGGTGATGAGTGGATTCACGGGCGTGAGCCCCGGGTCACAGACCAAGCCGGTGGGGGGAACTGCAAGCGTGCACGCCGCTGACGCACCCCCCGTGCCGACCGCTCCGCCCGTACCAGTGGCTCCACCGTTGGAAGTCCCACCGGTATTGGTCGATCCGCCTCCGTCCGGGCGACCGTTACCGGAGCTTCCCCCGCAGCTCGACAATGCGACTCCCAGACTCGACGCGAGCGCGGCACATACGGTAAACAACATCAGAGGCTTTGCGGTCCCTAAGGTCATGCTTTTCGTCCTTTCAGATGGGCACACCAGGGGATCGCGCCCGAAGGAGTCGGTTATTACCACGCCCCGTTCACTGACAAAAGTCTCATCCTTGCCCGGGACAGCGATGGCTTTGGTCTCGGTCGCCATCGGCTGCCTCGGTGCCTGCGTCCCCACGGGCGGTGCTCCTGCGAGCGGCGCGACGGGACTCTCGTGCGGGGGTGGTCCTTGCTTGACGAGCCCGCGCGTGGACTGTGATGCCGCGGAACACGGAATCGAGTTCGCGCCGTTCATGATTGCCGACTTCGAGGCGTTGAGCACGAACTTCGGTGAGACGAAGGCGCAGTTTCTGTATGCGTATAACGACGGGACGGCGGGCATCCGATACACGGAGGCGGTCCCGGCTACTGCGCCAAGCGGATACGAACCCCCTGCCGTCGCCGGGGAGCGTTGCCAATCCGTTGATCCCAACAAGCCAAACCATGTCTTTCATGTCGTCGGTGGGCCGTTCCTCGGGTGGGGGGGGGGGATGGGTATCTCGATGCAGCACCTCTACCAGGATGGACATGTATGCACCGGCGGTGATCCGCGTCCCGACTATTGCCCCCCGCCGGCTGGCCTGGGCACGCTCGACCAGGTGGCGCTGGACATGAGTCAGTGGGATGGCGTTGCGCTCTGGGCGCGGCGGGGACCGAATAGCCAGCCGTTGCTTCGGGTCCTGGTCGGGGACAAGTTCACCGACGACGACATCAGCTTCCTGATGTACGAACACGATCCCAAACAGACCCGTTACTGTGAGCGGGTTCGGGACTGTTCCTGCGTGGGCGATCTGACCTGCGGTTTCTTCCGTGCAGCGCCGCCGCTAGATGGCGGCGTGTCGGCGGGAAGTACCATGAGCTTATCCCCCGGTTACTACTGTGGGGTCCCAGGAGCGGAAAGCGAGGTCGTGGTGATAGCGGGGCCCGGGTCGACTGGGAATACCTGCAACGTCTCGCGCTGTGACGCCGCCTTTCCGGCGTTCGACAGTGTGCCCAATCCTGACGATCCCTCGATGCGTATGCAGTGCACGGCCCCGGATCCCAATGATCAGACGAAGGTGGTCTCGGTTGCGTGCCCAGATCGCCAGTTCCACGGCAAGTCATGCACACCTTGGGCCTTCAGGAACGGCAGCCAGAGCAGCTTTTGCTTCAATCCGGGCGATCCGCCCCCCGCGGAACCGGATCAGCAGTGTGGGGACCACTTCACGTTTCCCCTGCATCTGACGACCGAATGGCAGCTGTACCTGGTGCCGTTCAGCAGCATGTCGCAGCAGGGGTGGGCCAAGAAGGCGCCGTATTTCGATCTGAAGTCGATCTCGGTCGTCAGGCTAACCTGGGACGTTGGCAACATCGACTACTTCATCGACAACCTTCGCTTCTATCGCACTGTCCGCCATTGACTTGGTCGCGGCCGGACCACTGACCGATCTCGCTGCTTGACCAGCGTCCTTCAGGTCACTTTCACTGGGCGCCCGGCGTCGGACACCGCTATGTCCCCTGCGGAACGCCGAAGGCAATATCGACAGCGTCTGCCCGGTCGAGATAGGGCTGAGGGCGCGCTCGGCACCCGCGTACGTCGAACGGGCTTACCACCACATGCTGGCCGACAGGGTGACCGTGTCGCTGTCCGGAACTGTTGCCAAGTCTTCCACGGGGGGATCACCCGTCCGCACGGTGGTCCGCGATCCGTTGAACCAGTGTGAATACTGCAGCACTACCTGGTCCGTCGCCTGCCAATCCGTTCGGAAGATGATTCGCGGCGACAGAACGGCGAAGCTGTACAGACCCGCATTGGTGTCGCCTATCATCAACCCTGGCTGAGAGACGCCCGGATCCACCCGGTCGTACCGCATGGACGCCGCCAGCCACGACAGCAAGCTGTAAGTCGCCTCCAATCCGACCTTCCGCTTCGTGATGTTGTCCCGGTCGGCCTCGGCGCTGCTCACATGCGTCTGCATGGCGAACAGGCTGACGAACAGATCGGGACCGTCGCCCGAGAACGGAACGGGGTAGCTGACCAGGCGCCCGATGCTGAGATCGTACTGGCCGCCGATCGTGTCCAACTTTCCGGTTCCGCCGCTGTTGCTGCCAAAGTAGTTGTCCATCAGGCCCTTGCCGCCCTGGGTGTTGAGCACGCTGATGATGCGGCTGACCACCCGCGCTTGCAGCGCATCCGTGTGCGAATACGCGAGATACAGGTGCCCGAACCGCCCCATGCTGAAGCGCGCATCGGCCGCGACGATGTTGATTCGGCCGTCGGGTGCCGACGTGCCCAAGGCGTCCTGTCCCCAGGCCCGAATGAAGTGTCCGCCCACCATGACACGCTGTTTGTAGCTGACGCCGAGGTGCGCGTCGGCGACGAACGTGTTGCCGGCTCCCGCGTCCGCGAAATTGTTCCAGACGTCCGGCGTGATGCTGCTCGATGCTTGGTTCGTTTGCCCCCGAAACCCTTGCTCGAACACGAACGTCAGGTTGCGAAAGCCCGTCCTGATCGTGGCCTGCTCTCCCGCGCCCCCGATCCGCGCGATGAGCGGTGTCCCGTATCGCCCTTCGTCGTATTCACCGGGCGATCCGTAGCGGGACGAGAAGGCCCCGAGGAGCAACTGTAGATGGAACTTGTTGCCCCCCACCGGTGGCAGCACGCTCAGAAACACATCGGTGATGCCCAGTTGGTCGGCCGGTTCCAAGAACGACGTCGACACGGTCGCTTGTCTTGCCACGATGCTGATGTTCGCCGAGACGATGTTGTTGCCCTCGGAGAAGTTCAGTTTGGCGTAGGTCAGAGGAATGACGCCCGTGTGCGAGAAGGTCTCCAAATCGTCCGGAACCACCGGTGGCGCGTGCAGGACGTTCTTGCTTTGTCCGTCCATGGGATTCATTCGCGTGTTGAATCCCATGGTCAACGGCGCCGTGAGAAAACCGTGGAAATCGAAACGCCACTCGCCCTCGCTGAGCGAGCGTTGTCCGTAAGACGGAGTCAGTCCTCCCGGCAGTGCCGCCACCTGCGGCGCGGAAGGATCCAGGCTTAGGGACGGGTCGATCCGCAACCCCAAATCGTCCGCCTTGCTGTCGGCGAGCTCATCCGCGAGCGCCGCTCGCGGCCTGACGGCGGCGACAGCCGCGGTCACCAACAGCGCGCTGGCAACGGCGTTGCCCCGCCAGACGCCGCGCCGATCGCCGTGTGGAGATCGACATCGAGTTTCGAATGGATCCCTCATGATGGGCTCTGCTTTCATGATTCGGCTTTCATCCATCATCAGCCTCACCATGACAGGTTTGCGTTGATGGCGATCAGTTGATCATCGAGCCGACCAATGTCGGACGCCACGATGGAATTCGTTTCGGGATGGCTGCGCGGCCCATAGAACCATTTGCCGTAGATGATGGTGATGGAGTCGCGGCTGCTCCAGTTGCTCTTCCACACCAGACGCGCCGCCAGGACGTGGAACGTCTCGCCCGCGTCCTTGGAGGTCGGGGCCACGCGATCGACGCGCGCCCCGGCGCCCATGTGAGCCGAAAAGGTGTAGAGGAGATCCGCGCCGAGCTTGTAACGGAGGCGGTGGTTGAAAATGTCCAGGTCGGCCGGCAAAGGCGGCAGCATCGTGGACCCCGGAGGCAGCGTGGTTCCAGCCAGTGCGGTGGTGTCGGTCAGCGTGTACGCGACGACGAACCCGGTGTTGAGCACCAGATCGGGGCGGTCGCTCGTGAACGGCAACGGGTTGGTCAGGATTCGCCCGACGCTGGCGCTGTAGTTTAGACCCGCTACGAACAGCTTTCCCGTTCCCCCGCTGGCAGGGCCCCACCACCGTTCGGTCAAGGTTTGCCCGTCGCCGCCATAGGTTCCCATTCCCTTCAACGTGAACGCGTTGCTCCCCTTGACATACGAACCGCCCACGCCGAAGTACCCCCAAGTCCGGCTGTTCACGGTCGCGTCGATCCCGAGCACGTCCAAGCGTCCGTCCCGCGGGTGCGCCTCGTCGACAGCGCGGGTGTTGGGGTTGTCGAACGCCTGCATCGTCCGATCGTCGTGGGCCCAGTTGGTCAGGTAGTGGATTTGGGCCTTGACCGTGGGCTCACCCGACCGAAGAACGCCGATGTGGATGTGGTTGATCCAGTTCGCGGGAAAGATCGGATTAGTCCCGCCATTGCCCCCGGTCGGGACCGCGCCAACCGGAACGTGGCCGTTGCGGTTACCGAGGAAACCGTGCTCCAACAACACGCTCCAGGTCGGCGAGATGGGGTATTCGGCCGTGACGTCCTCGCCGACCCCTCTGGCAACTCCAACCATTTGGTTCGTATACATTCCGGGACCGTACTGCCCCAGGCCGCCAGCGTAGCTTGGGAAGTAGCCCAGCAAGGCGCGCAGCTTCAGTGGACCGATCGCGGGGATCTCGTACTGGAGGTGGAACGTGTTGATGAAGAGCTGGCTGCCAATCTGGTAAAACGTCGTGGGCTCGGTCGGATTCCACGTGTTG
>JADGRC010000190.1 GCA_017881245.1 Pseudomonadota bacterium | reverse complement strand
TCCTTGCCGGCGATGCAGGAGTAGAACGTCACCCAGGCATCAGTTGTGAGGTACGTCTTCAGCTTGGCGAGAGCCGCCGCGAAGTGTGGCATCGAGCCAGCGGTCATTGGATGGTCGAGCTCGACGAGTCCTGGCGCATCCCCATGTGCCACTATCGCGAGGTGGCTAACGGCTCCTGCGAGCTTGGCCTTTTCCATCTGGTCGGAGAGATCCGAGAAGCCAGTGATGGACATGGTGTGACTCCAACCCGCGCCCGGGTTCTGCGTCCAGGCTCCGACCCGGTATGACCACACCGTCGCCATCTCCGGCACGCTAGCGCACGGCTGAGTTCCTCTCAAGCGCACGCGACTGACGGTTTTAGGGCGGCGGACGGCATCGCGACTTCGAGCGATCACTACGAGAAGGCAGGGGCGGGGCCGTGCGCCGGCCCCTCATCCAACGCGAGAGAATAGCGCGGAAGTGGGCCGCCGCCGCCGTGCCGGCTCAAGTCGTCGTAGGCGGGACGCTCTACTCGAATTATCGAAACGGGATGTGGGTGCCCGTGGAGGCCGTAATCGGGTCGTGCGTGGGCGCGAGGGGTAGGAAGAACAAGCGGGCTTTCAGCCGACAATATTGCCGGCCTCTTTCAACCGGACGCCGGCCCCGTATAATGGACGCCGGCATGACACGCAGCCGGGGCGAGGCGGGGGTTCGCGACAATGCGCGCGTCGTGCGGATCGCTCTCGCCGGCTTGGCGCTCTCGGCCGCCTGCGAGCCCGGCGGCAAGGCAACCGGCAGCGACGCGGGGACCGATTCGGGGTCGACCGGCTCGCTCTGGCGCACTGTCATGAATCCTTCGTCGGGTATCTTCTCCGCCGTTGCGCTCGACGGGGCCGGCGCGATCTACGCCGTCGCGGAGGCTCCTTTCCTGACCAATCCAACGGCCTCCGGCGTCACATGGTCGCACGATGACGGCGTGACTTGGACCACGGTGCCGCTGCCGAACCAGAGCTCGACCATCCTGTCGGTGGCCGCGGTCGGGCCGACGGACGTCTACGCGGTCGGTTACGCGTACAACGACGCCAGCCCCGACGATTCGCCTCCGGTGATCGCCAGGTCGACGGACCGGGGCGCCACCTTCACGCTGCTTAACCCCACCTTCGCGGGCACCTTCAACGCCGTCGCCGCGGACAGCGCGGGCAATCCAATCGGCGTGGGCTCCACGAGCGAGGGTGGCTTCTTCGTCCGTTCCGCGGACGGCGGCAACACCTGGTCGAGCGTCACGGTCCCGGGCACGGCGTGGCTGGACGGCGTCTGGACCACCGCCTCGGGCACCATCTACGCCTGCGGTGAGGCCACCCCCCCCGCAGCTTCCCCCGACGGCGGCACTGACGCAGGCGTCGGCGGGCCCACGGCGCTGGACCCGTACGGCGCGGTGGTCCGCTCGGATGACGGTGGCGCCACCTGGACGACGCTCGCGACCTCTCCCGCGCCGCTGCACGCGATCTCGGGCAGCCGGGACGGCCAGTACATCGTCGCGGTCGGCTACGGATACACCGAGATCGAATCGGCGGACGCTGGCGCCAGCTGGCAGGTCGACTGCGGCAGCGACTACGTGAACAAGCCGTTCTCCGTGTTCGGCGGCGTCTGGGTGCAGGACGCCACGACGGCCCCCTTCATCGCGGCCGGGAACGCCCCTTACGTGGTGAGGTCGGTCTCGGGCTGCGGCGGCCCCGGCCAATCCATCGAGACGTGGGAACCGCTCCCCGATATCGGCCTCGGGGATGCTGCCAGCGGGATCGAGTCGGGCGTCATCGCGGTGGCCGGCACCAGCCCGACCAACATCTGGGCCGTCGGCGCGGGGATCTTCCACCGCATGTGATCGGTGCCCGGGTTTGAGCCTCTCCTCCTCAGAGATACCGCTCTGCTACCAGTGCAGGCGTGCGGTACGTGGCGATCGCGTCGGCGGCGGCGTTCTGACGTGTTGGCGGCCGAGCCGGCGCCTACCGTCGCGTTCCCAGGACGAGTCCACGTTTGGTCGAACAATGCCGAGATCGCGCCTGAAATCGTAGGCGGGACAGGGATTGAACTTGGGGGAAGGAAAAGAAAAACCCGTGATGCGGCGCCGACTTGCAGTCCTTCTCCACGGTTACCGTCCCTGTCCCGTTCCGTCTGGTTCCGTCCAGACCCGTGTAGAGGAGGTTTCCGTGGCAACCACGTGGCAACGGGCGGGACTGGGTCGCCCGGGACGCCGGGGTATATTCCTTGGAGTGCGCCCGCGAGACACGTCGCCCGACAGCCACGAGGCCCAGCTGCGAGCCTACCGCCGGCTTGGTCCTGCGGGGCGCGCGCGTGTGGCTGCGAAGCTGTCGGCTGACACGAGGGAGCTCGCGCGCGCAGGGATTCGCGCGCGCCACCCGGAGTACCGAGACGAAGAGGTCGAGAACGCCCTTCGCCGCATCCTGCTGGGCGACGAGCTTTTTCACCGAGCGTGGCCGGCGCTCCCCTTGCTCTCGCCATGAGTGATGAGGGCGCGGGTGCTTTGCTTAGTCGTGACTGGTAGCAGGTTTGCATCTTCATGACATGCCGATGCATGACGGAGCTGTCGATTCGAACCAGGGTGGTGACGCAACATCACTCGTCGAACGCACGGGCGAAAAGTCTCAGCTGCCCCTTCGGAGACCTGAATTCGCGCATGGGTATGTCGGGACCGCCCAACTGTGCACGGCGTTCCTTCTGGTCTCCCGGCAGCGGCCACAACCGGATGAGCTGGTCCTCTACCGCCGGGTGGACACAACCGTGTTGCGCGATCCGGTACGCAAGCTCCCGTCGCTGATCGCCCGCCGAGGTAAACAGCAGATCGAAGAAATCCACGACCTCGTCACGACCTATCAGCAACGGATGGAGGTCGAAATAGACCATCAACGTCGATGCGAACGCGGACACGTTCGGCATGTCCATGCCGTCGAGTTCGGTGTTCCACACCGAGCCGGCGGGCGTTGCTGCGACTGCCGCCGAGTGGACATCGATGGGCGCAATCCAACCCTCGTGCGTCGATACCAGCCAGTTCCACGCGTGACCTCTTCCCATGACCACGATCGCGGCCAGATCATCCAGGTGCCGACTGCGTTTAGATACAAGAAAGAGAAGCTGGAATAGGGTCGCGTAGTCGCCACACCTGCCTTTTACAACCTTGCCCAAGAGAAGCCGCTGGGCCCGAAATGGGAGCCGGCGGTGAAAGGGAAGGTGCAAAACTGCTTCAACAACCGCCCGGGGGAAGGAGCGCTGTAGGTTTCGGTGGGGCTTCAAGCCGCGGTGAACGCATTCGACCAGAACTTGCAGAAGATCCCATTGCATCGTTGCCGTGGAAATCGTGTGCTCCAGTCCGGATGTACCTCGCAACGCCTCCGAGCGTTCATTCAAGAGCTTCCAAAGGAGCATCATCGTGTCGTTGGAGAACTCGCGATCGAGGTCGTAGGAATCGCACGCACGTTCAAGGAGCGGAACAAGACGACGAAGAATCTCGGGAAGCTCATGCGGAGAGCGTTGTTCCTCCTCAGCCTTCGAGAAGAACGAGGTTATTGGCACCCGGATCCCTTGCAGCACGAGCTGTGTCTCCGCAGGGTCCATCGGCCTAGATTACCGCCAGTTGCGGGTTCCTTGGCTGCGAGTCCGGTGGACTCGCAGATTCAATGCGAGGTGCGTTCCTCAAGTTTCTTGAGTCGTCGGCGAATTCGTAGGCGGGACAGGGATTGAACTTGGGGGAAGGAAAAGGGAAACCCGTGATGCGGCGCGGACTTGCAGTCCTTCTCCAGGGTTACAGTCCCTGTCCCGTTCCGTCTGGTTCCGTCCGGACCCGTGTAGAGGAGGTTTCCGTGGCAACCAGGTGGCAACGCCTGGACACCGCCGACGCCTTGCTCGACGACAGCGATGTTGCGTCCATCGGTCGTGTTCCGGGAAGGGGACCTGGTCCCCGTCGTAGAATGGAGTGTGGCACCCTCCGGTTGGCTCGGGGCAGTTGTCATCTTTGCGCTCTCGGCGAGCGCGGCTACTAGCTCCGAGGGTGGGGCGGATCGGAGCGCTGCTGCGCGCGTAACGTTGCCGGTGATTCGATCTTTTGAGTACGTCGGCGATAACCGCGTCGTGCTCGACAAACGAGACGACTGGCGGGATCCCTCATCCGCGCGCGAGCGGCAGGTCACTACCGGCGGGAGCGATGCCGGTCTGGCTCTGCTAGCCAGTTATCAATGGGGGCGACCCGTGCGCGTGCGTGTGATGGTGCAGATGGCCGCCGCGCCGCCGCCTGGCGTCGTCGTGACACTGACCGGACAGTCGGCCGAAGGGCTTCTGTCGATGCCGCCGTCGAAGCCGATCGGATCGACGGAGGGCGGCGCTCTCATCGAGTTCGCGCCAACCGCCCAGGAGAACCTGCCGGCGAGGATCACCAACGTCGCTGGCCAGGTGCGGTGGGAGCTCAAGGTCGGCCGGCACAGGATCATTCTTGGTCGGAGTCAGCATGTCGTGCTGGTGACGGCCGGTCCTCCCCGCCGTGCGGAATCCTGGCCGGTGGCCGGCGTCGGGGCCGAGCCTGAGCTTCGCGACCACAACGCCTTCACCGCGTTTCGGCTGGAACATGCGGTGCTCATCGCGAGCGGCGCGCGCTCGGCCACCGAAGCGGCCGAGCACATATGGCGCTACGCCATGCATCACTACGATCTATCGGCGGACTCCGACCTGAACCCGTGGGAGTTGCTCGACGAAGACGGCGCGGGGCAATGCATGACCGTGGCTTCCTTCATCGAGGCGGCCGTGAAGATGCTCGGATTTCCTGGCGGACGCGTCGTCTATGTCTACCCAAGTCTGACCAGACCCAAGAACCCGACGCTCGTTGCGACTCCTCATCCGGTCATCCCCGGGGCGTTCACCGTCGAGGGATCGGACTACGATCTGCGCGGTCAATTCAGGACCGTCGGGACGGGTGGCGCCACTTCGGGTTCCCTGGCGCGCCACTCTCCCGAGCAGGCCGCCGCCCACCAGGGCGCGCACGGCGTGGAACGGCTGAAGATGCGTGACGGGTATGGCGAGCTTCACAACTACGCGACCGCCTTCGTCGTCGACGAAGGTGGGATCCGCTCCTATTTCGGAGGCGGCTACAGTCGAGGCCCATACCACACGGCCGAGGACTTCCTCGCTGCCGCATGCACGGCGGTCGTGTGGGCCTACGAGGTCGGCGACAGCGACGAGTGGAAGACGATCTGTGATCTACCCGGTCCCGGCTACTGGTGGGGAAACGGCGAGCGGTTTCATCCCCCCGAAAAGAGCGTCAAATAGACGCGCCCCACCAAGACACCGCTCAGACGCTGTGCGGCGGTCAGGCGTCCCGCCGCTTTGCTCGGCGCGTGAGCCGCGCGACATCCGCGAGATCCTTCGGCCGCCCCGCCGCCTTCTTGTTTTTGAGGAACGCCTCGCGACCGATCAGGTGCACCGGCCGACCGTTGATCTCGGCGGCCTCGCGAGAGCCCCAGGCTTCTTCGAATGAAACGCCAGAGATCTCGGTCAGAAGGTCTATGCGTCGGGGCGGAAGTCCGATCTGGTAAACCATCCCCGGTCGGGCGAAATCCTCGTGGTTGATCCCGGAGGACGCGAGCGGCGCACCGAACCGGACGAGTGCTTCCACGATTCGTTTGGCGTTGTCGTGCGTGGGCCGCACAAAGATGTCGATGTCCCCACTGGCCCGAGGCGCGCCATGGAAGGCGAGTGCGAATGCGCCGACGATGACGAACTCGACACCCGCGTCGGCCAATTCCAGGAGCAAGTCACGGAAGTCGTCGTTCAGTCCCTCAAGTGTCATCGTCATCCAGAGGGCGCGTGCCCGGTGGAAACAGTCGCGCCGGTGTGGTGCGGCGGTCATAGGTCGGTAGGTTCCCACCGGCAAGCTTCCAGGCGGACTCGGCCAGGGGCCACATCATCGCGATCCGCTCAGTGGCCGTGGTTGATTCCGAGAGGTCATCCGAGGGCTCGTCACCAAGGCTGAACTTGGCCACCGGCCACTGCGCCCGTTCGGCCCGTCGGCGAATACGGTCGTCGGATTCCATGGAAGAATTCTACCCTCTCGGGGTAGCGACTTGTGTCGGCGAACCTTCGTTCGTGGCAACAACACCTCGCTGCCGGCGCGTCACCCTAACGATCTCCTTATGTTACCGGTAGGCGGGACAGGGATTGAACTCGGGGGAAGGAAAAGAAAAACCCGTGATGCGGCGCCGACTTGCAGTCCTTCTCCAGGGTTACGATCCCTGTCCCGTTCCGTCTGGTTCCGTC
>JADGRC010000189.1 GCA_017881245.1 Pseudomonadota bacterium | reverse complement strand
GGGCCGGCGGACCAGCCGACGATCTTGCGCGAGAACAGGTCCATGACGACCGCGAGATAGAGCCAGCCCTGCCACGTCCGAATGTAGGTAATGTCCGTGACCCACGCCTTGTTCGGTCGGGTTACCAGGAACTGTCGTTGCAGAATGTTCGGGATCAGGACGGCGGGCTTGCCGACGGACCAACGCCGGATGCGATAGCCATGCAGCGCGCGCAGCCCGTTCTCCCGCATGAGGCGGGCGACGCGATGCTTGCTACAGGTCTCTCCGGCTTCGCGCAAGTCCAGAAACACGCGCGGGGCGCCGTAGATACCCTGACTTGCCGTGAACGACGCGCGAATCAGGCGCAGCAGCCGCGCGTCTTCCTGGGCGCGGTTCGAGAGTGGCTGCGTGAGCCACTCATAGTAGCCGCTCGGAGCAACGCCGAGTATCCGGCACATCGCCTGCACGCTGTACTGGTCTCGATGGGCCTTGATGAATGCGTACGTCGACCGGACCCGCCCGGCGCTCAGTCTCGTGGACATCGGCATTGCCTCCGCGACGGATGCTAGCTACTGTCCACCAAATCCTGGTAACTCCACGCCGGATGGTCCGGCACAAGAACTTCTTGCCGCTGACTACGCGGGAATGGTCAACGACGGGCTCCTCTTTGAAAAGCCGCCGCTCTTTGCAGAACTCGTGGCGCGATGTCGAACGATTCAAGATCGGGCGAACAACATCGGCGTGTCCCCACCGCCATAGCCGTGGCCGCAGATCAAAAGTCCAAGTGCATGCGTGCCATCTGAACGACGATCGGCCCGCGATCCCGGTTGTAGCCTGGATTGGCGATGAACTGCACCCCTGCCGATGCCGACACGCCGCGCCAGACGTGGGCGGTGTAGTAGCTTTCAACGATCGCCTCACGCCCGTAGCGAAGATTGCCGTCCCCCAGTAGGAACCCGAGACCGCCGAGTTGCAAATACTGGCGGTGTGGCTCCGACAAGCCGTTAGAAACGAATGCCACGCCAACCCGGTCGGCGGGTCGGTGCCACCGCGCACCGCCCACGTCGCCGCCGATTGAGACGCTGTCATTGACCTCGGTATACGCAAAGGACTCGGTGTCCCCGCTATTCCAGCCCGTACGCCCAAACAGACGGATGCCGGTGGGCATCGTGTACTCTACGTTGGCGCCGAGACCGTACTTGATCCGATCCTGCTGTCGATGGGCCTCGATGTTCGGTGTCGGGTCCGTACCGTCGCGGAATGCTTGAATCGCTTTTGCGTAGCTGCCCATGTTGGCGTGATTCGCGTAGCCCAGCAGCCGCACCACCAGCGGAGACGTGGGATGGAGTTCCAGCTCCAGGTTCTCGCCGCGTGCTCGGGCAACATCCCAATCAAGGACGATCCCATTCGCCACGGTTGGCATGAGCGCTTCCGCACCGCGCACGGACCAGCGCGGCGTGTCGTACTCGACGATCAGCCCGTACGTGTAGCCGCGCGTATCCGCGGCATAGTCGTATGCCCCATTGTTGTCGACGGTCCAATTCGTGAATTGGAGGTGACTGTCGGTGCCCACGGCGTTGACGTCGAAGAAGTCGACGATCCCCAATTTGCCGGCGCGAATCTCCATGCGGCGCGCTGGCAGTTGCGGTGCGAGGGCGAACGGCGTGGGCGTCACGTCAATCTGGTCAGAGGACAACGCAATGATCTTCCGAACCATAAGGCGAGCCAGATAGGGTGAACTTCCCAAGGTCGGATTCCGCACGACGTCCAAATCTGTGAAGCCGCCGAGCCCGAAGGCGTCGCTCAGGCCCCGACCACCGGCACTCTCGACATCGAGGAACGCCTCCCATCCACGTCCAAGGCGAAGCCCCGTGTACAGCGTCAACACCCGCGAGACCGTTCGCGCAGGCGTTGGCAGAAAGCTATTTGGCCCGGTGTACTTCGCCGGGAAGGAACCGTGGGCCTGTTCGATCAGGTTGATCTGCCCGGAGAGCCACCATCTGGCCGACTCATCACGTGAAAACATCGTCGTGACAGGCGCCGCGTCGGCCGACGACGGTACTGGCGGGGCGTCTTGCGCCCATAGGGCCTGCCCTCTGGCGACCAGTATCAGCGTGATCACGAGTAGGCCTCGAAGCGTGTCAGTCACGGAGCGGTTCATGTTGGTCCTCTTACAGAGACGACCGCCGTTCCCTTGAGGTCACCAGTACGACACCGATCCCAGCACGAACAACACGAGGATGAACGGGTTTCTGAAGTTGTTGAGCAGCATGCGGGGCCACGCCGTCGCACGCTCGCGCGACGGTGTTGCGCCCATAGGTCTCCAGGCGCTCCTGCACCTCGGGCTCAGTCAGGCCCTCAGGCGCGGTGTCGAGCGCCTCGAACACGGACCCCACGGGTCCCTTCGAGGCATCGAGGAGTGCCGAAGTCGCGCCATTTTCATGCGGTCGCGACCATCCGGATGCGGTCTGGCCGACGATGCCCTTGGCCGTGCTGAAGAACGTGGCGAACAGATTCATTGGTCCCGCTCCTGACTCACCTTCATTCGGGCAGGCTCCGCATGTGCGGTCTGCGCCGACCATTTTGTCGTCGTCGTGGTGTTGAAGGAACGCCGCGCGAGAACTCGCACGGGATCGCCTCACCCCCCGATCTTCACTGCTGTGAAAACGCCGGGTGAGGCACTGGCAAAATTTAGTGCCCGCCTACGCCCGCGTGTCTCCCAGCCCGATGGCCGGCCCCCTACTCGGAGGGTGGTCGTCTTGAGTACGCATAGCCCTTTCTGACAGGGAGGCTGAGGCGGGCGGGAACACGAACGGCGGCGTTCAGTACGAGCACGCGACCGGAGCGTCCACTCGTCCAAGCTTCAGCACCGCGCTCCGTTAAAGGTCCCCATCGGTCGGGGCCTTAGCCGCTTTAGAAAAACCCTTGATGCGGGAGTTCCTGTTCTACCCCGAACCAGCTTCTCTCGAACCTGGTGGGCAGTGGCCTGTGTGTTGCGCGGGAGCCTCGCCTACCGAGGTCCGATGTGCGCTGCATCTGCAGCCTCACATCTGTTTCATTGTCGACGTCTCACGATGCACTGTCAAGCGCAAAGCGCCGTGATTTCCTAAGAAGTTACACATAGCCCACCCAGGTATACATATAGACCACCGGGGTATACTGGCCGGTATGTCGCACACGATCCGAAAGAAGAAACGGCTGGCGCATCGTGTCGCCCGTATTCGTGGCCAAGTGGAGGCGCTGGCGCGTGCGCTGGACGGCGAGGCGGAGTGCGGTGATGTGCTCCGCCTCATCGCCTCCGCGCGTGGCGCCATGGATAGCCTGATGGCGGAGGTGATCGAGGGGCATATCCGCGACCACGCCTTCCGCGGCGCCAGGGCCAAATCCGAAGAGAGACAAGCGGCGGAGGATCTCGTCGACATCATCCGCTCATATTTGAAATAGAACGGCGTTCGTGCCTGATGAACACGATGATGGATGCCCGAGGTCAACAGCACCCGCTGTGTCAAAAGTTACATCCGTCGACGAGGTCGCGGGCATACCGTGCACAATGGATTATTGATGGCGATAGGAGAGCAACATCGGAGTGGGCGCTCGGGGTGGCTGCGCGCTGCCGTGCTCGGGTCAGACGATGCGATCGTGTCGGTCTCGAG
>JADGRC010000188.1 GCA_017881245.1 Pseudomonadota bacterium | reverse complement strand
GCGTCCGGCGCGTCGACGAATATCCCACGCAACTGGCCGAGACCCTGCGATCGGTGTCACCCACGGATCCGGACAGCGCGACGCCCGTGGTGCTGACGCCAGGGCCGTTCAATTCGGCGTATTTCGAACACAGCTTCTTGGCCCGATCGATGGGGCTGGAACTGGTGGAGGCAAGCGACCTGTTCGTGAAGGGCGACGAGGTGTTTGTCCGCACCACCAAAGGTCCGCGGCGGGTGGACGTGATTTATCGTAGGACGGACGACGCGTTTTTGGATCCGGAATTTTTCCGCCCGGACAGTCTGTTGGGCGTGCCGGGCCTCATGCGCGCGTACGCCGCGGGCAAGGTGGCCTTGGTCAACGCGCCCGGAAACGGCGTCGCGGATGACAAGGCGACCTACGCGTTCGTTCCCGATCTGATCAAGTTCTTTCTTGGCGAGGAGCCGATCTTGGCGCAGGTGCCCACCTACGTGTGTACGCGGCCGAAGGATTGCCAGTACGTGCTCGAGCACCTGGGACAACTGGTGGTGAAGGCGGTCGACGAGGCGGGAGGATACGGTATGCTGATGGGGCCGCAGTCCACGGCCGCGGAACGCGAGGAATTTCGTCAGAAGATCATCGCTGATCCCCGTCGCTACATCGCGCAGCCGCGCATCGAGCTGTCGACCTGCCCGACCTGGATCGCCGACAAACGGCGCCTGGAACCGCGGCGCGTGGATTTGCGCCCGTTCATTTTGACCAGCCGTACGGGAACCTGGGTCCTGCCGGGGGGGTTGACGCGCGTGGCGTTGCGCGAAGGATCGTACGTCGTCAATTCCAGTCAGGGTGGCGGGTCCAAGGACACCTGGGTGGAGGCATCACGATGATCTCTCGCGTGGCGGACCACTGCTTTTGGGTCGGGCGGTATCTGGACCGGGCCGAAAGCACGGCGCGCCTGCTGCAGGTGACACGGACGTTGGCTTTCGACGCCGAGCTGCCGGCTCTGGAGTGCTGGCGGCCGCTGGTGACGGTATCCGGACAGTATCCGGATTTTCTGGAGCGGTTCGACGAGGGCTCCGCGAACGACGGCGAGATCGTGCAGAAGTATCTGACGTGGGCGCCCGAAAATCCGGTGTCGGTTCGCAATTCGATTCGCGGCGCCCGCGAGAGTGCCCGGTCGATTCGCGAGGTCTTGAGCGGCGACATTTGGCAATCGACCAACCAGCTCTTCCTGTGGTTCATGGGCGAGGACGCGAGCCGCCAGTACATCCAGGATCGGGACGAAGTCTACCGGCGAATCCGGGCGTCGACGCAGCTTTGCCTGGGCCTCGTACGCAGCACGATGTTGCATGATGCTCCGATGGATTTTCTGTGGTTGGGCGTGCTCCTGGAACGCGTCGGGCAGACCGCCCGCATCCTGGATATGCATCACCACATGTTGCTCGGCGCCAGCGAAGGCCAGCATCAGATTTTGCAGACGGCTCTGTGGTTGTCGTTGCTGCGCGCCTGTTCGGGATTCGAGGCATTCATGCGGCGTCATCAGGGACGGGTCACGCGCAAGTCGGTGGTGTCGTTCTTGTTGTTGGAGCCGATGTTCCCCCGATCATTGCGCTACTGCGCGCGGTCAGCCCTGAGCGTGATGCGGCGGATCTGGCCCGAACACGATCAGGGGGTTGCGGCGCCGGCGATCGCGCGCATGGAGGATTTGGATCGCTGGCTCGGCGAGCACGAGGAGGACACCTTGCCCGCGAGCATCCACCCCTTGTTGACCCACGTGGTCGACGAGGTCTCGCGGGTTTGCGGCGAGGTCATGCAGGGTCTGACCGGCGCGCCGGTGGAAGCCGTCGTGATGCAAGAGAATCAATAGGAGAGGGTGGTCATTTTTTTCGGTCGGCCGCGGCCAGAGGGAAAACATGGCGGTATCAATAACGTCCGGGTCAGAACAGACATCGTTGGGGGGGGCCGCCGGTGCCGTTCCTGGCCGGCGCCCGGCGGTCACGCTGGACGCGGCCACCTTCAAGCGGTTCGTCCTGGAACACCTGTTGTACACGTGCGCCAAGGACGTTCGCGACGCGACGGCTGTCGATTTCTATCGCGCCATGGCGCACACCGTACGCGATCGACTGGTGCAGCGGTGGATTGCCACGCAGCGCACCTACCTGGAGCAGGACGTTAAGCGTGCGCACTACCTGTCGTCGGAATTTCTGACGGGGCGGAGCCTGGGCCTGTGTCTGATCAACCTCGGCTTGTACGCAACCGCCGAGAAGATGGTAGCCGAACAAAAGTTGGACCTGGTCGACGTTCTGGAACGCGAGGGCGATCCGGGGCTCGGCAACGGGGGCCTCGGGCGCCTCGCCGCTTGCTTCATGGATTCTCTGGCGACCCTGGAGCTGCCGGCGGTGGGTTACGGAATTCGATACGAGTACGGGATCTTCGAGCAGCGCATCGAGGATGGGCAGCAGGTCGAGCGGCGCGACAATTGGTTGCAATACGGCAACCCCTGGGAGATGCCACGTCACGAGGACGCGCAAACCGTCAATTTTTATGGTCGGGTCGAGACGCATCGGGCTCCCGATGGTCGGGTGGTGTACAGCTGGGTCGACGCCCGGCAGGTGCTGGGCGTTCCGTACGATTCGTTCATCGTCGGTCACGAAACGAATACGGTGAATACATTGCGGCTATGGGCGGCGCGCGCGACGCGGGACTTCGATTTGCAGCTCTTCAACGAGGGTGACTATCTGCGGGCGGTCGAGGAAAAAATCGACACCGAGAACATTTCGAAGGTCTTGTACCCGAACGACCAGACCGAAGGCGGCAAGGCTCTGCGGCTAAAACAGCAGTATTTCTTCGTGGCCTGTTCCATCGCCGACATCGTCAAGCACTACAAGCGTCGCCACGTCGGCTTCGAGCGGTTCGCCGACCAGATCGCCATCCAACTAAACGATACGCACCCGTCGATCGCCGTCGCCGAATTGATGCGGGTTTTGGTCGATGTCGAGGGAATGGACTGGGATGAGGCGTGGTCCATCACGGAGCGGACGCTCGGCTACACGAATCACACCTTGATGCCGGAGGCCCTGGAACGCTGGTCGATTCCCCTGATGGAGGCTCTGCTGCCCCGTCACATGATGATCATCTACGAGATCAACCACCGCTTCATGCGCCAGGTGCAGACACGATGGCCGGGCGATTTCGATCGCATGTCGCGGATGTCGATCATCGACGACAGTGGCCAGAAATACGTGCGAATGGCGAACCTCGCCACGGTCGGATCGCACAGCGTGAACGGCGTGGCGCGACTGCACACGGAGCTGGTCAAGTCGCACCTGCTTCCTGATTTCTACGACCTGTGGCCGGAGCGGTTCAACAACAAGACGAACGGCGTTACGCCTCGTCGCTGGCTCCTGTACGCGAATCCGCGTCTGTCGCGCGTGTTGATCGATCGGCTCGGTGCCCGTTGGGCGAATCACGATCTGGCGGATTTGGGTCGGTTGCGCGACATGGCCGACGACGCCGGCTTGCTGGATCAGCTTTGGAAGGTCAAGCAAGAGAACAAGCGTGATCTCGTGCGATTGATTCAGTCGTCGATGGGCCTGACGCTGTCGCCTCAGTCGATGTTTGTGGTGCAGATCAAGCGCATTCACGAATACAAGCGGCAGCTCTTGGCCTGCCTTCAGATCATCTCGCACTACCTGCGCTTGAAGGCCGATCCATCCGCGTCGTTGACACCACGGACGTATATATTCGCTGGGAAGGCCGCGGCCGGCTACGCGATGGCCAAGCTGCACATCAAGCTGATCAACGACGTCGCCGATGTCATCAACCGCGATCCGGAAGTCGGTGATCGCCTGAAGGTCTGCTTCATTCCAAACTATGGCGTCACATTGGCGCAGGCGATCATTCCCGCGGCGGATCTGTCGGTGCAGATTTCGCTGGCCGGAACGGAGGCGTCGGGTACGAGCAATATGAAACTGGCCCTGAACGGCGCGCTCACCATCGGCACCCTGGACGGCGCGAACGTCGAGATCCGCGACGAGGTTGGCCCCGAAAATTTCTTTCTATTCGGTCTGCGTACGCCCGAAGTGGAGGCAGTCCGCGCGGGTGGATATGACCCGAATGCCTACATCGCGCGCAGTCCGGCGCTCGAACAGGCATTGGCGCTGATTGAATCGGGATTCTTCAGCCTGGGCGATCCCACGCGGTTCGCGCCGATTGTCGAGAAGTTGCGCGACCACGATCCCTATATGGTTTGCGCCGACTTCGACGACTATGTGGCCACCGAGGAACGGGCGGCGCTGGCTTACGAGGACAAGATGGCATGGTCGCGCATGGCGCTGCACAATATCGCGGGGGCGTCGCGGTTCTCCAGCGACGCGACGATTCGGCAGTACGCGTCCGAGATCTGGAACCTGTCTCCGGTGCCGGTCGACCTGGACGTGTTGGCGGAGCTGATTCGTCACACGTGAAGTATCGCCCGTCGACGCCAGCCATACGCTCGCTCCTTCGGTCTTTCGTCGGTGTGTTCCCATCGGTGCGTTTGTGTGTGATCGGCCAGTCCGGAGTCGTGTAAACGAATGAACATGAGATTCACGATTCATCGATTGGCTCCGGTCGTTCTTGTCGTTGCTTTGATGTTTTCAATCCCTGCGCGCCCCGTCCGTGCGGCACCTGTTTCCCACCCCGCGGGATTGGGGATCGGCCTGATGCTGGGCGATCCGACGGGCTTGACGTTGAAACAGACACTGGGTGGTGCCAATGCCTGGGACTTGGGCGTGGGCATCGGTCCGGGGGTGCGCCTGCACGCGGACTACTTGTGGGGATTGGCGCAGCTCCTTTCGAACACGTCGACGCTCAGCCTGGACATCTACTTGGGCGTGGGCCCGGTCTTGGGAATCGCGCGCGGTTGGTGTGGCAGCTCGTACGATCCAGGCAATGCATGCGGGGGACGTGGCGCGTTCGTCGGCGTGCGTGTTCCCTTTGGACTCGAGGCGCGCCTCAGTCGAGCCCCGGTGACCTTCGGCCTGGAGATCGCTCCGGGAATCTGGCTCGGCCAGAATTTCTCGGAGAGCCTCCTCGATGTCTTCCTCTTCGTGCGTTTCTTGCTCTGATTCCGGATCGCCGTGCCGCCGGGCCGGACCGCGCCGCGCTGGCGCCGCAACTCACCGAATCAGGGCGGTTGCAGCGCCCGCGACCGCGCACAGAATCCCAATGAGAATGGTGTCGCGAACGATCGTGCCGGCGGCGTGGCGACTGCGCGCGGCGTCGGGAGCGCTGGCGTCGGTCTTGGAGAAATCGTCGTGCTCGAACGTGCCTTCCGCGGCGCGGGAGACGCAGGTGCCACGGCGGGCCTGCAAGAATCCGACGGCGGACAGCGAAGCGGGAACAAACGACAGCGCTCGCCAGAACCACGGCACTCGAAGCACCACGGATGCAGTCAACCCCGCAAGCGCGATCACCGCCCACAACCATCCGAACCGCATCCGCATGCGACGCCCCGCGGTTGAGATGTTTGGTTTGCAGGACGCGCCCTCCGTCAGCATCTCGATCGGGGCTGCTGTCGCGATACCCATGAGGGAAATCTAGCGCTGGAAAACCAAAGGGCCACCCGGGACCTTCGGCGGTCGGTTGAACCCGCGACCGGCTTGGTGGCCGAGCACGGAGTCGCGCGCTATGGTGCGCGTGGCCGCCACCCATGAAGTGCATCTTGTTCGCCGTCGTCGTCGCCGCGGTGGCAGTCACGGCCGCCGTGATGCCGGGCTGTCGGACCGGCGGGGATTGCCAGAACGGCGTTTGCGCCTGTCCGTCGGGAGACAGTTGCGACTTCACGTGTGGCGCGCCACCGTGCCACGTGCGATGCGACGGAGACAATCCGTCCTGCAGCGCCTCGTGCGCCAACGGCACTTGCACCTGTGGCCGGGGAAGTCACTGCGCCTTTCGATGCGCGGCACCGCCGTGCCACGTCAGTTGCTCGGCCAACACAACGTGCAGTGGCACTTGCGCCGACGGGCAGTGTGACTGCGGCACGGACAGCACGTGTACCTTCACCTGTTCCGCGTCGCCATGCCATTCAACCTGCGCGCAGGGATCGCGCTGCGTGGTTCTGTGTCCTTCGGGGCTGGCGGGAACCCAAGGCTGCGACATTGTCCAGTGCGCCGCCGGAGCCGCGGTTGTTTGCCCAGGTGGGAATGCCACGACCTGCGGGGCGCCGTGCCCGTAGCCTCGTCTCCCGCACGAACTCGAAGTGGGCGACGGACGAATCACCCATAACGCCGCACGAGCGATCCATTCAGTTATGTCCGGACCTCCCATAGCCGCCTTTCACCCAGCCCCCGCGTCCGCGCGTCCCTCGAAGGCGCAACCGGGGCTGGCCGCGCGCCTCAAGGCCAGCGCCGCTCATTCGGGGCGAGCCCTTGGCTTGGTCTGGCGTTCGGCTCCGGGTGGCGTGGTGGTGCTGGCGCTGTTCACCATCGTGGCATCGGCGTTGCCGCCGTTCGTCGCGTATGTCGGCAAGCTGATCGTCGATGCCGTGATCGCGGCGGCGTCCGCGGCCTCGGGGAGCGGGCGCGAGCTGGTGCAGTCGCGCGCCGTGCGACTGGTCGCCATCGAGCTGGGCGCCATTGTCGCGATGGCGGGTTGCGAGCGCATTCTGGCGCTGGCTCGCCAGCTGGTGGGATTGCGGCTCGGGATCGATCTCAACGTCCGCATCCTGGAAAAGGCGCGCCACCTGGAGCTGCGCCATTTCGAAGACGCTGATTTCTACGACAAGCTCACGCGGGCGCGGCGCGAAGCATCGACGCGTCCCTTGTCGCTGATCCAGAGCAATTTTCAGGTGGTGCGCCACGGGCTGACCCTGGCCGGTTACATGGCGCTTCTGGTTGGATTCTCAGGCTGGATGGCGGTCGCCGTACTGGCGGCGACGGTTCCCGCGTTCATCGCCGAAGCGCGTTTCTCCGGGGTGGCCTTCCGGTTGCGGAATTGGCGCTCCCCGGATTCGCGGCGTCTTACCTATCTGGAATACGTTCTCGCGAACGACGAACACGCTAAGGAAGTTAAACTGTTTGGCCTCGGGCCGTTGCTGCTCGATCGGTACAAGCAACTGGCCGAATCGTTCTTCGCGGGTGATCGGCGGCTGGCGTTTCGGCGGGCCGCATGGGGCTACGCGCTTTCGCTCTTGAGCACGGGCGTTTTCTATGGATGCTACGCCCTGATCGTCGTGGCCACGGTTCGCGGGCGATTGTCCTTGGGTGGGATGACGCTGTATCTGGTCGCGTTTCGTCAGGGACAGCAAAGCTTTCAAGCGGTGCTGTCGGCGCTGGGCGGCATGTACGAAGACACGCTGTACATGTCGAATCTGTTCGAATACTTCGCGATCCCGACTTCTGGCGACGCCTCGAGCGATGCGACCGCGGATGACGGGATTGGCGTGGCGGGGCCAGCCGGCACCGCGTTGTCGGCACCGACGGCGCGGGTGGCCGACCTTGATGAACCGCCGGTGGCCGAGCAGGGGATCCGTTTCGAATCGGTAGGATTTCGCTATCCGGTGGCCACGACGCCCGCCGCGCCCAAGGGCGACCAGGGCGAAATAAGCGGGCAAAAGCGCGAGCAAGAGAGCGGGGCCGAACGCTGGGCGCTGCGCGGCGTGAACGTCTTCATCCCGAAGGGGCAAAGCCTGGCCTTGGTGGGCGCCAACGGCGCCGGCAAGACGACGTTCATCAAGTTGCTCACGAATCTTTACCAGCCCACGGAAGGACGCATTCTTTTGGATGGACGTGACCTCCGCGCGTGGGACGAATCCGCGTTGCGGCGACGTATCGGCGTCATCTTCCAGGATTTCAACCAGTACCAGCTGGCCCTGCGGGAAAACGTCGCGTTCGGCAGCGTCGAACATTTGAACGACGAGCCGCGCGTCGGTCGTGCCGTCGAGCAGGGCGGGGCACGCGAGTTGGTTGGGGGCTTGTCGGCGGGCCTCGATACGCAGCTTGGCCGTTGGTTCAGCGCGGGCGTCGAGCTGTCGGGGGGGCAGTGGCAGAAGGTGGCTCTTGCGCGGGCCTTCATGCGCGAGGAGGCCGACATTTTGATACTCGACGAGCCGACGGCGGCGTTGGACGCCGAGGCCGAGCACGCAGTCTTCCAGCGGTTTCGCGCGCTGGCCGCCGGGCGCACGACCATTCTCATTTCGCATCGATTTCCGACGGTGCGCATGGCGGATCGGATCCTCGTCCTGGAAGCAGGCCGCGTCGTCGAGGACGGCAGCCACGCCCAACTCCTGGCGGCGGGTGCCGGTTACGCACGGCTCTTCGCCCTACAGGCGTCTGGATATTTGTAGGCATGACCGAAACGCCCACAGCGGACCGACTCAGTCGACGATTCCGATAACGTTGCGCGCTTGTCGCGTGATTTCAATCGCCTCCTTCAGGCGATCGAAGACCGTGCGCGCGCCGGGCAGGCCCCAGAGCAACAACTGGGGCGTCGTCACGTCATGCGTGAATACTTTGACACGGGCGACGCCAGTCAGACGATCGGTCAGGCTTTGGTGGAACTCGATATCGCGCACCTTCCACAGTTGCAGTGTTTCGACGCTTTTCGACAGGAATCCCGACTCGACGTCGATGGCGCGCGTGGTGACGTGGAAATCCAACGTCGTCCGCGAGGCCCACGACGACAGGAGCCATATCAATCCTAGGCCCAACGTCACGCACGCGCCGATGAAGGCGGGATTCCACGCTACGTCCAACCACAAATGCAGTGCCGGCGCCAAGGCCAGCCCACCGACGCAGATCAAGACCGCCCCCACCACCGACCAGAACTGGCCTTTCCACGACGGTCGTCCCTTGAAGATGGTCTGCGCGGGCGCCAGGGCAGGCGCCGCGAGCGCGGGCCCTCCGCGAGCAGTCGCCGCTTCCCGCAAGGAACTTTCGTCCAGCATCGACCCGCAGTGCCGGCACTTGATGGCGGCGTCCTGGATTTCCTCGGCGCAATACGGGCAGGGCTTCATGGAGGGCCTCGCAATATGCCCTGAAATTCCGAAACTGACCACGGTGGCCGGCGCGCGAGGCCGAACTTTGGCCTTAACCCGAAGGGACGGCCGATTCACACCCGCCACCTAGAAGCGGCCGGAGATCGCGATTCGATCAAGCGAGATGATGATTTGAGGCGTGGTGCTCGCCGCGGCGAGCTGGCTGGTTTCGGGCGGTTCGTGCCGAGGTGGCCTGTCGCGCATGGTGAGCAGAATGACACCTGTGGTGCCGAGCGCCGCGGCCGCGCCGAGCAACGGCACGCCCCACTGCCAGAGGGTGTCGTTGACGTAGGCGCAGCTGCTCTTCGCCACGTTGCAACGTTCAACCCCGCGGTTATTGATCGCAAGATAGTATGCGCCCCCCGCGCCTGCCGTGGCCGCCGCAGCGAAAGCCGCCCACGGCAGGAGGCGCCGCCACAAAGGGCGCGCCCCGTCCGCGGCCCCCGTGTTCATCGCCGCCGTCGAAATTGAACCGCCGCTTCCCTTGCCAATCGGCGTCTGGCCCGACGGCGAAACGAGCGGGACGGGCGTTGGCGAGACGACCGGCGCTGGCGCCGGCTGCATCCGAGCAAGCGACACCTTGAGCGCCGACGCCGCGACATTCGCCATCAGGGCGACATCATTTTCCGTGCAAATGTCGCAGGTGTCGTCACGGGCAACTCGCACGGTGCCCGAGCGCGCTTCGACCAATTCCAGGTGCAGGTGATAGGTGCTCACATCCAGCTGACAAGTTCCGCGCAGCCAGTACTGTGCGCGAGCGAGCTCGGCCGTCCGCCGTTCGCAGATCGAGTCGCTGCAGGATCCGAGACCGGCGTTCGTGCGGACACGTGAGATCTCGGTTGGGGAGATAACGTCGGCTCCAGACGCCATCAGGCCGGACGCCGTCGCGTCCTCCAGCTTCGACCTCAGGTCGGAAGGCAGGCCCGGCGGACCAATGGTTCCGATGGCGATCGGGCCGATGCCGTCAGGCTTGTTCCTCGGCGCTTGCTGACCGAACGCGAAGCCGCTCGCGAGGAGGGTCGCGATCCACACGATTCGGCCGATCTTTTCACGCACCTGGCGATGGTCCGGAGGATCTCGCCCGAAGTCAATATTAGTTAAATAGACGGCCCGGAACCGTGCAGCCAGTCAAACGGTCGCGAACGTAGTCCTCGGCCCGCATCGCGAACTCCATCGGGCGATGTTGCGCGCACGTTCTTTTGTTGGCGGAAAAAGAATGATGCGCGCACTCACGATTCAAACGGATTTGGTCTTCATAGGCATGCCCCTTGCGATCTTTTGCTACGACAGGCTCGCGACGACCTGTCGCCGATTCCCTGTGTCAATCCCAGGTGCGGTGCGCGGGGGCGACCGCGCTTCTTCTCAGCGCGGCAGTGCTAGTGTTGCCCCGTCTGTGCCTGGCGTCCGCGTGGGGGTTGGCGCCTCCGCGGTCGGAGGCCCCGGATTCGCGCGGAGGGCCGTCCATCTGCGAAGTCGCGCCGTCCCGTGTTGTTGCCTTGATGCCATGTATAGGGCCGGAGGCCAATGATGGTGGCGACGACGGTGGCCCTCGCCGTTCAGATGCCGGGCCTGCGGGATGTCTGCCCCCGGAGCGCCCTTCGGAATCGTTGTCCGCGGGCTCCCCCGATCCCGTCGCCCGAGCACCTGGCGAAGGGGATCGACTCGCTGGCGTCACCGAGTCGTCGGTGGGACCACCCGACGCGACGAGGGGGTCAGGCAGGGCAGCCTTTTCTCGCGGACCGTCTCAGGCCCAGTCGGAGTGGACCTTCAGTGCCGAGTCAGACCTCGATTCCCGTTTCATCTGGCGCGGCCAGGCCTTAAGTCGCGGGCCGGTTTTGCAAGCCGCGGTGGGGACATCATTTCAGGGCTTCTCCGCTTCGCTTTTCGCAAATGAGCTTTTGACACAAGAAAACGGCCGCAACGGCCTTTCGACCGTCGTGCCTGATATCTCGTACACGATCAAGGTTGGACGTTTCACCCTGAAGCCAGGCGCTTCGTACTATTGGAGCTCGGAGGAGGAACGCGGTGGGGGAGCCTTCACCACCGTCGAGGCGAACGCGTTGGCGTTCGTCGATTGGGGTCCCCTGCGATTTGCCGCCGCCAATCACATCGATGTGAAGGCTTGTCGGGGAGGCTATTTCGGCACACTGGGGGTCGAAAGCGAAAGGGAGATCGGGTCTTGGACTTTCACGCTCGGCGGCGCGCTGGGAGCGGCCAGCGCGCGATTCAATGAGTTCTATTTCGGCCCATCGGTGAGCACATTGGATCTTGTTCAGGCCGAAGCCGTGGCCCGCCACGAGCTCAACGAGCTGTTCTTCGTAGCGATGCATATCGAGGCGAGTGAGCTCGTCGCACCTTCCCTGCGCGCTGCGAACGAGAGTTTCCTCTTGAACACGGGCTTCACCCTGGGCCTGGAGATGTGACGATGCCGACGGTATCCCAAGACACCACGCTTCGCGCCTCGTCCTTGATTGGCGCGATCGATCGCTTCCGCCAAATCACGCAGTGGACTCGCGGTGACGTACGGCCGAATCTGGGAGGCACTGGCCTGCTTCACCAGGCCTTCGAGGAACAAGCGCGAAGGCATCCCGAGCGGACAGCCGTGCTGTTCGAAGGACAAGGGATGACGTATCGGGAGCTGGATCGGGCCGCCGAACGGGTTGCTCGGCAGTTGCGGGCGGGTGGAATGGGCCCGGGAGATTTCGTGGCGTTCAGGATGGATAGATCGCTCGAGGTCTATCCGATCTTGATCGGAGTCCTGAAATCCGGGGCCGCCTACGTGCCCATAGATATCGAGACACCCGTCGAGCGGGCCGCGTTCATTCTTTCGAATTGCGGAGCCCGTCTGTTGGTCACCTCCGACCCGGCGATGGGCGGGCACGTTCCCGCGACGTGCGGGGTGTCGATGGTGACGCCGGCGCTCGACTTGAGGTTGCCGCCATGTGATGGCGCGCCCGCCGCTCGCGAGCCGAGGCCGTATGATCTTTGCTACGTCATCTATACATCGGGATCGACGGGACGACCGAAGGGCGTCGCCATTGAACATCGGAGCGCGATCCATCTGGTCCGAGCCGAGCAAGATCTGTTCGCATTTCGGCCGACGGACCGTGTGCTTCAAGGCTTCTCGCTCTCCTTTGACGCCGCGGTGGAAGAAACCTGGGCCGCCTTCGCGTCTGGCGCGACGCTGGTGGTCGCGGCCAGGGACGTACTCCTCTCTGGGCTCGGGACATTCCTGAACGACAGCGGCATCACGGTGTTCTCTTGCGTGCCCGCGCTGTTGGCCGTCATCAGCGAAGACTTGCCGACGGTACGTCTGCTCATCGTCGGGGGCGAGGCCTGCCCGGACGAACTGGCGAATCGCTGGGCGACATCACAGCGGACCATGTTCAACACCTATGGTCCGACGGAGGCGACGGTGATCGCCACGTACGCGCGCCTGCACGCGGGCCAAAAGGTCACCATCGGCCGGCCAGTTCCCAACTACTTTGTCTATATCCTAGACTCGGATGGCAACCTGTTGCCCTCGGGCATTCCCGGTGAGATCTGCATCGCGGGGATCGGGTTGGCGCGCGGATACATCCAGAACCCCGAGCTCACCGCGCGCGCATTCGTCCCGAATCCCATCCGGGAGCACCAGGACCTGGCGCCCGTCATCTACAAGACAGGAGATCGCGGCCGCTACGACGACGAAGGCCAGATCGAATTTCTCGGTCGGATTGACCTGCAGGTCAAGATGAACGGATTTCGAATCGAGCTGGGAGATGTCGAATCCGCGCTGATGGCCTGTCCCGGCGTCGCCCTGGCCGCCGCGACCGTTCACGAAAGCGTCCCCGGGCTACGGCGGTTGTGTGCGTACGTAGTGTGCCAGCCGGACGTCCCGGTGTCCGCTACGACCATCAAAGATCGACTGCGGACGGTTCTGCCTGGGTACATGATTCCTTCCCGCGTTCAGTTCTTGCCGCGCCTACCATTGCTTACGAGCGGCAAGATTGACAGAAGCGCCTTGCCCGCGGACGGACACGACGAAGACAGGAGCGAGGGCGCGGATGATTGGCCACGCGATACCTTGGAAAGGCGGATCGCCGACGTGTGGGCTGCGTTGTTCCATCTGCCTCGGGTCGGGGTCAACGACGACTTCTTCGATCTGGGCGGACATTCGCTGCTGGTGGCCCAATCCGTTTCGCGCCTCCGGGAGCATTCGGAGTTTGACGACGTGTCGATTGGCGATCTCTACGACTGCCCTTCGGTCGCCAAACTTGCCGACCGCGTGCGTGAAGGCCTGCGAGCGAAAGCCGAGCGCGATGCGGGGTCAGCCGCGACCACGCCCGCTGGCGCGGTGGCGTCGGACGCTCCGGCCGCGGCGCGCAGCAAAAGCGAACGCGGCTTGTTCGCGATCTTCCAGCTGGGTGCCCTCTACGTGGTCATCGGGCTCTACTCCCTGGAGTGGATCGCACCTTACGGGGCGTTGGTCTGGCTGATCGAACGCGGCGCCGGGGATCGCTCCGCCTTGCTGGCGGCCGCAGCGGTTCTGCTCGCGCTTCCGCCGGCAATGCTCGTCCTCGCGCTCGCGATCAAATGGGCCGTCATCGGCAGATATCGACCCGGGCGTTATCCGCTTTGGGGCTGGTACTACTTGCGCTGGTGGTTCGTTGAACGCGTTTTGGATCTCACGCCGATGGGGTTTCTGGCGGGAACACCGCTGATGAACGCGTATTGCCGGTTGCTGGGCGCGCGGATCGGTGACGAAGTTCTGATTGCCACCGAGGATCTGCGCAGCTTTGACCTGATTGAGGTGGGGGATGGCAGCACGATCGGCGCGGAGAGCTTGCTAACCGGGGCGAGTGTCGAGCGCGGCTATCTGATTCTGGGAGGCGTCCGGGTGGGCAAGGGCTGTGTCGTGGGAAGTCGCGTAATCCTGAGCCGTGAAACAAGCCTCGCGGATGACGCCGATCTCGACGATATGTCGCTGCTCCCAGTCGGGTCGCGCATCGCCACCGGCGAGACGTGGGGGGGCTCGCCGGCCGTACGCGTGCCCCGCGGCCGAAGCATCCGTTCGGACCGCGCCTCCGCACCATCGATCGGGCGACGCGCGTTGCTGACGGCCGGATACGCGCTCACCGTCCTGTGTCTGCCCGCCCTGATCGTGCTCGCGTTCCTGCCGGCGCTCGCCGGACTCGTCTATCTGCACCAGCGTTGGGCACCGCATTCGTCTGGCACGGCGCTGCAGTTCTGGGCCCTCGGTGGAGATCTTCGCTACCTGTGGGCGGTTCCGCTGGCGGCCGTCTGTTTCCTCGCTTGTCTGTGCGGAGAAATGGTTCTGGTGAAATGGGTCTTGTTGCCGAAATCCCGCCCGGGGCGTTACCCCGTGTGGGGCGGCTATTACTTCAGAAGGTGGATCTTCGACCAGGCGATGAGCCTCACGATGGAGGTCGCGGGCGAGCTCTACGGCACGATGTTCCTGAACCCCTGGTATCGCCTTCTGGGAATTCGAGTGGGCAAGCTCGCCGAAATCTCGACCGCGTCGGGCTTCACGCCCGGCCTCCTCGACATCGGTGACGGGGCCTTCGTGGCCGATGCGGTGTCCCTCGGCAATGGCCACCTCGGGGACGGATATCTCGACCTTCAGCCGACGTCCCTCGGCAAGCGATCGTTCGCCGGCAACAGCGCCTTCGTCGCCGCCGGGACGCATATTGGCGACGACAGTTTGATCGGTTGTCTGTCCACCACCCCGGGAGATCTCGCGCTCGCCGGTCGATCGGGGGCCTCGTGGTTCGGCTCTCCAGCCATAGAGCTTCCCCAACGCCAGAGGAGCGTGGCTTTCTCGTCAGATCGAACCTACGAACCGTCCCGGGGTCTCGTCGTACAGCGTGCGGCGATGGAGACACTGAGGGTCCTCGTGCCCTGCGGTGGCGTCATCGCGTTCACGTGCCTGCTGCTGAATTCCGTGGTTCAACTTTCGCACATCACCGGCCGGATCGGCCTGTTGGCGATGATTCCGGTGCTCTTTGCCGGCTTTGGCGTCATGGCCGCGATGGTGGCCGTGGTTATCAAATGGGCCGTCGTCGGACGTTATCGCCCCGCCGAGAATCCCCTGTGGAGCGGCGCCGTGTGGCGCTCGGAATTCGTCACGGCGGTGCAAGAGAACCTGGCCAATCCCTTTCTCCTCGATATGTTGCTAGGGACGCCCTACTTGCCATGGTTCTTCCGGGCGATGGGCACGAAGATCGGCAGGGGCGTCTACATGGACACCACCGAGATCACCGAATACGACCTGGTGTCCATCGGCGACGACGTCTGTCTCAACGGGGACTGCACCCTGCAGACGCACCTGTTCGAGGATCGCGTGATGAAGATGTCCACGGTCACCATCGGGAACCGCTGCAGCGTGGGGGCCGGATCGATTGTCCTTTACGACACACGGATGGAATCGGAGGCGCAGCTCGGTCCTCTGTCCCTCTTGATGAAGGGGGAGGTCTTGCGCGCCGGCCCCATATGGCAGGGCGTGCCCGCCCGCAAGTCACCGAGGTGAGCCTCGGGCGAACGGACGTCGGCGTGCCGATGCGCGCTTGCGTGCAGGTCCCCGTGAGGAGACAGACTCGCGCGGAATGTGTCGGACCGCCCGGGACGCCTGGTGGATTCCATCGCGGCCGGCGTCCACAATGGCGGGCGCGATTCGTCGCGCCCTCATGTCTGCGATTGTCATTCGTGCCCTGGCTCTCGCGCTCGCCTGCTCGGGGTGTCACGCCGCGCGCACCGTCGCTCCGCAATCCCGTACGCCGTCGCGGTCGTTCGCGGCACCTGAGACGGCGATGAATCGCCGCGACTCCTCGGGTGCCAAGTTTCAGTGGGCGCTCGACGCGGCGGTGGCGCGAAACCGCGGCTTTGGCGGTGGTATCTTGAGGATCGAGTCCGCGACCGGCGAGCTGGTCTGGCAGGGGGCATCGGGTGGACTGGCGTCCAATGGCCCGGCCCTGCGGCCCACCGATGCCTTCGAGATCGCGAGCGTGACCAAGACCTTTGTCGCGGTCGCGGTGTTGCGCCTGGTCGAGGACGAACGGGTGCAGTTGGACGCGCCAATTGGTCGCTACCTGCCCCCCGACGTGACCCGCGGCATCGTCAAGCTGCACGGAGTTGACTACGGACCGTCGATCACGGTCCGCCAGCTGCTCGCCCATCGTGCCGGGCTCCCGGACTATTGGACGGATCCACCGTTCGTCCCGGGCCAGGATGGGACGAATGCATTCCTCGTCGATTTCCTGCGTGACGTCAATCGACTTTGGACGCCGGGCGAACTGGTCGCCTACCTGCCGCGCTTGACTCCGATTGCGCGGCCTGGACTGCGATATCACTACACCGACAGCGCTTACGTCATTCTCGGTCTGCTGATCGAACACGCCGTTGGCGTGCCCCTTCACGAGCACATTCGGACCGCGCTGATCGAGCCGCTGAAGTTGACCGAGACCTGGTGGGCGTACCGCGAGCCACCCGTCAGCGGGACGAGGGAAGCTCATCGCTACGAGGGCGCCATCGATCTGCAAGGTCAGCGGCGACAGAGCGCCGACTGGGGGGGTGGGGGCCTTGTGAGCACGACGCGGGATCTTGGCTCCTTCGCCCGGTCGCTGCTTAGTGGGCGTGTGTTCAAACGGCCGGAGACTCTCGCGACGATGCAATCCTGGCAGTCAACGGGAGAGCCGGCAATCGAGTATGGCCTGGGCCTGTTTCGCGTTGCGCTTGATAGGAACGCAGGTGAAATGTGGGGGCACGACGGGCACGGCAACGCGTTCATGTTCTATTGGCCGAAGGGGCGCCTCTGGTGGATCGGAACGCTCGATCAGACGGAAAACAGCTGGTGGGACATGGTCGAACCCCTGCTGTCCAGGTTTCCAGGCTGAATCTCGGCCTGTCGTCGCGGTCTTCTTGGTAGGCACTGCTCAGCCTCGACCTCCTCCCACAGCGCGGCGCTCCGCACTGCGATTTCTGCTCCGAACCGCGTCGGGCGCGGGATTCAGTTGCAAAAGCCCAATGTGCCTTGTTTTTTCTCGATGACGACGCACTTCTTGGGACCGCAGTCGGCGTCGCTGCAACAATAGGGGCGACAAACTCCGTCACCGTCTTCGTCGTCGCCGGTGTCGCACCCGAGTCCGCCGCGACAGGATGGACCCTCGGCGTCGTTGCACTCTCCCCCTTCTTCCACCGCGTTCGGAGGAGGGTAACAACCAAAACCGTTGTGCTCGTCATCATCGCAGGCTTCACCCTTGGACGTTTCGCACCCTTGATTCGTGACGGGATTACACTGAAACTTCGATCCTGCGGGACCACAACCCTGTGGCAGGACGTGAACCGCCGCTCGGTCGGCGATCACCCGTTTGGGGGAGGGCACGACGGCCGCTGGCACGCTCTCGACGGGTGGTCGCCATCCAGCGCATCCGACCCAGGTCGCCAGCACGCATCCGGCCAAGGCCAATGCCCAGCTCCCGATTGGCTTGACCGGCCGCGAATCGAGTGGGCGGCGGAGACGCATGACAGAGCGAACACGCATGGCGAAACGGATCTGTAGCTGGTTGGCGGTGGCATCACAAGGGAATCTCGCCGCAACTGCCGCGACCGCGGCCCGATCTTCGCATTTGGGACCCCGCGCCCGTACGAAATTCGGCCGCCTGCGCGACGCTTGGAGCCCAAGAGCGAGAAATTCTGTGCTGTCTTGGCGCTCCAGCGACTCTATGAGGGGGTACCCCATGAACCGCTTTTTCGTCCTCGTCATCCCCCTTGCGACCACGGCTCTCGCTTGCGCGAAATCGCCACCTTCGACCGCGATCCCGTACGACGGGGCGGTCGGCACTACCAAGGATTGGGGTACCTCCGTCGATCACGTCGATTTCGTCATCGATCCCGCCAAGGTCGGTCGCGCCATCTCGCCGCTCATCTATGGGTACAACGCGATCTCCGATCCCGCCGCCCATGGAGTCACCGCGCTGCGGGCGGGGGGAAACCGCTTCACCGCCTACAACTGGGAGAACAACGCATCCAACGCCGGCAATGACTTCATGTTCCAGAACGACGGTTATCTGGTTCAAGGGGCGGCGAATCCGGACGCTCCGGGCGAGGCCGTTCGCTCCATGCTGGACACCGCGCGCCAGATCGGCGCGGCCGCGGTATTGACGGTTCCCATCGTTGACTACGTCTCCAAGGACAAGGCGGGTGGAGGCGACGTTTCGAAGTCGGGAGCTGACTATTTGTCGACTCGGTTTAGACAGAACCGCGCCAGCAGGGGTGTCCCACCGGCGACGGCAACTCCACCCGACGCCGACGACGATTTCGTCTATCAGGACGAATTCGTCTCATGGGCGGCTGAACAATTCCCCGACGTCCCGCTTTGGTTTTCCATGGACAACGAGCCAGATTTGTGGAGTGGCACGCACAGGGAGGTTCATCCGCTCCCCGTCACCTATGACGAGTTGATCCAGCGCAACACCGATTACGCGCGCGCCGTGAAGGCGGTGTTGCCCGACGCGCCCGTGTTGGGCTTCGTGAGTTACGGCTGGCAAGGCTACGTCAGCCTGCAGATGGCCCCGGATTCGGGGAAGGGCAACTTCATCGACTACTACCTGAAACATATGCAGGCGGCGGAAGTCAGCGGGGGTAAACGCTTGATCGATTGTCTGGATTTGCACTGGTACCCCGAGGCGACCGGAACCGGCGCGAATGGCATGCCCGTGCGCGTGGTGTTCTCGAACGACAACAGCCCGGGTGTTGTGGAGGCGCGCGTTCAGGCGCCGCGGTCCCTGTGGGATCCGACCTATCGCGAGCAAAGCTGGGTCGCGGGCGTCGCGGGCGGACCGATCGCTCTCATCCCAAGGACACAGACTCAGATCGCGCGAAACTATCCCGGCACGAAACTGTCGCTGACCGAGTGGAACTACGGGGGCGGACGCGATATCAGCGGCGCGGTGGCGACCGCCGACGTGCTGGGGATATTCGGGCGCGAGGGCGTTGAGCTGGCCACCGTGTGGCCAAGTGGAAACGAGCAATTCACCGAGGCCGCCTTCGACGTGTTCCGGAACTACGACGGCGCCCAAGCGCGATTTGGTGACACCTCCGTCAGCGCCCAGACCAGTAGCATCTATTCGTCGTCGGTCTATGCCAGCGTCGATGCCTCCGATCCTTCCCGGCTGGTCATCGTCGCCATCAACAAGCGATCGGATGTTACGACGGCGACCGTGAACATCGCCGGTGAATCGTCCAGCATGTCGGCGGCGGTCTGGGTACTGGCGGGAACGAATCCGACCATCGGGGCCGGCCCT
>JADGRC010000016.1 GCA_017881245.1 Pseudomonadota bacterium | reverse complement strand
GACTTGATTACGAAGCTGTTCGATCTCGGCGTGGCGGGTTTCAACCGGATTACGCTCAGTCGCGTATCGACGGGGATCGTGGCTATCGCGCCCGGGGCCGTCACACTACAGGTGATTTCGAAGGTGGAGCGCGACGTCGAGCTCGCCGATTACACCTCGTGCAACGATGACAAGGACTGTCCGGACGCCGGGGCCGGGGCGTGTATGCAAAACTCGCTTTGTCAGCAGTAGATGCAATCGTCGGTGGCCCGCGGGTTGGGTGTCTGGACGAAGCAAACAGCCAGCAAGAAGATGTGAAAAGAATGTGTCAACCATCAGGGTCGATGTTCCGGTACATGAGTGTCGTCTGGTTGCTTGGCGCCTTGGCCGGCTCGGCGTGCAGTGAGAGCACCGCCATCCGTTGCGAGATCCCGGCCGGCGCGCCGGCGCCCGACTTCGCGCATCGGATCGGTTGCGAAGGTGATTTCGCGGCGCTGGCGTCGGATCCGCTCGACGCGTCGATCTCGGGGGCGCGATCGGTGAAGGTGGTTCTCGACCGTCGGGACGGCGACGCGCTGTATTTCCAGAACAGCGTGAAGTACAAGATTCATTACGCGTTCGCGTCGGATCAGCTTTCACACGCGCCTCTGCCGCCCGTCGGAGAGCTGGTGGACTTCAACCGCGTGCAGTATTCGTCGAACGATCGGCGTTTCGTGCTCGGCGCCTTGACCTATTACGACGGGCCGAAGATCTGGGCGCTCGAAATCGCGCCCTATGACACCGCTACGGCCGCGATGATCACGCTCTTGTACGACGCCGTGCGAAAGGCCTTTGCCCTGGGGGCGCCGTTGACCTTCCACCCCACGTCGCAGGGGGTCCAAATCGAAGCGGCGAAGCTGCCGGCGCGCATCCCGATCAAGACCACGGACGACATCTTCGCGGCGACCGACTATCAGCCGCTGAACACCGGGGAGACGGTGGGCCTTCTCCGATTCGTTCCTGCCGCGGACCTTGCATCCGTGTACGTCGGCATTCGCGACGTGGTGGTGCTGGACATGGTGCCGAACGACATTTCCGCGACCGCCGGCATCATATCGGAGGAATTCCAAACGCCGCTGTCTCACATCAACGTGCTCGCGCGCAATCGCGGCACGCCGAACATGGGCCTCCGCATGGCGATGTCGAACCCGGCGCTGCGGGCGCTCGAGGGCAAGTGGGTGGATCTGGTGGTCGGTCCCTTCGAATACACGATCAGGGAAGCCACCACCGATGAGGCCGACCAGTTCTGGGAGGCGCACAAGCCGACGCCCGTGACCTTGCCGGAGCTGGACAAGTCCGTCACCGATCTGCGTGACGTGCACGGCGTTGTCGTCGAGGGGGCCGTTCCCCTGCGGACCGCGATCGAAACGGCGATCCGCGCGTTCGGGGCCAAGACCGCTGGCTACTCGGTCCTCAGCAACACGGACGGCGTGCCGTCGCGCCCGGCGTTTGGGATCCCGGTTTACTACTACGTGCAGTTCATGGAACAGAATGGCTTTTATGATCGGGTCAACACCTTGCTGGCCGACCCAGAGTTCCTCGGCAAACCGGAGGTGCGCGACGCCGCGCTCGCCAAGCTGCGGGCGGATATCGCGCAGGCTCCGATCGATGCGGGGTTCCAGGCGCTGTTGAGGGCGAAGCTCGACGCCGACTTTCCTGGCCTGACCCTGCGCTTTCGCTCCAGCACCAACGCCGAGGATCTGGATGGATTCCCGTGCGCCGGATGCTACGACTCGCACACGGGCGATCCGGCCAACTGGGACGAAGACTTGCTGCTTGCGATTCGGCAAACGTGGGCGACCGTTTGGAACTTCAGGACCTTCGAGGAACGGTCGATTCACTCCATCGATCACACTGGGGTAGGGATGGCGTTGCTAGTCCATCAGAACTTTTCCACCGAGACCGCGAACGGTGTCGCGGTAACGGCGAACCCCTTCGACCCCTCCGGCCTGGAGCCGGCGTTCTACGTGAATGTGCAGTATGGGGGCACCGCGGAAGTGGTCCATCCCCCCGCGGGCGCCATCAGCGACGAATTCCTTTACGACTACACCTACGTGGGCCAGCCACTCGTGTATCTGTCGCACTCCAATCTGATTCCCAAGGGGATGACCGTGCTCTCGCTCGAGCAGACCCTGGAGCTCGGCATGGCGCTCGCCGCTATCCACAAACGATTCTCACCCGCCTACGGCCCGGAAAGCGGAAACACCGGCTTTTACGGGATGGACATCGAGTTCAAGTTCGACGGCCCGCCAGAAGGGCCGGCTACTCTCTACGTCAAACAGGCCCGCCCATATCCAGGCATGTCCCAGTAAGACGAACGCAATCGTGTCCAGGCAAACGAACGTTCATCCAACGGCGGGTCAAGCCCCCGGCGGTTGTTCGTTCGGTTGCCGTTAGAAACCAGCCTGTCCGGGCGCGCGTGGGAAGGGGATCACGTCGCGGATGTTCGCCATGCCCGTCGCGTAGATGATCGTGCGCTCGAGACCCAGGCCGAACCCCGCGTGGGGCACGGTTCCGTAGCGACGCAGATCGCGGTACCACCAGTACGCCTTGGGATCGAGCGCGGCCTCGCCGAGGCGGCGATCCAGGACGTCCAGGCGTTCCTCGCGCTGTGAACCCCCGATGATCTCGCCGATCCCGGGCGCCAGCACGTCCATCGCAGCCACCGTCTTGCCGTCGTCGTTCAGGCGCATATAGAACGCCTTTATCTCCTTGGGGTAGTCCATGACCACCACCGGGCGGCCGACATGTTCCTCGGTCAGCCAGCGCTCGTGCTCGGACTGCATGTCGATTCCCCAGCGCACCGGGAACTCGAACGTCCTGCTGCTCTTTTCCAGGGCGGCGATCGCGTCGGTGTAGGTCAAGCGTTCGAAGCTGGCCGAGACGAATCGTTCCAGGCGCGCGACGCAGTCCTTGTCGATGCGCTCGGCGAAGAACTTCATGTCATCGCCGCGCTCGTCGAGCAGCGTCTTGAAGATCGACTTCAGGAACCGTTCCGCCAGATCCGCGTCGGCCGCCAGATCGGCGAAGGCGATCTCGGGTTCGATCATCCAAAACTCCGCCAGGTGTCGGCTGGTGTTGCTGTTCTCCGCTCGGAACGTCGGACCGAAGGTGTAGACCTTGGACATCGCAAGACAGTAGGCCTCGACATTCAACTGGCCGCTGACCGTGAGGAACGCCTCGCGCCCAAAAAAGTCCTGCGCGAAGTCTACCTTGCCGGCGCTGGTTCGTGGGAGGTTGGCGAGATCCAGCGTGCTGACGCGGAACATCTCGCCCGCGCCCTCGCAGTCGCTGGCGGTGATGATGGGCGTGTGAATCCAGAAGAAGCCTTCGTCGTGAAAGAACCTGTGAATGGCCATGCTCAGGCAGTGCCGAACGCGCGTCAGCGCGCCGAGCGTGTTCGTGCGCGGTCGCAGATGGGCGACCTCGCGCAAGTATTCGAGCGTGTGGCGCTTTTGCTGGATCGGGTACGTTTCGGGATCGTCCACCCAGCCGACGACGTCGATTCGTGTGGCCGCGATTTCCACGGCCTGCCCCTTGCCTTGACTCGCCACCACGGTTCCAACTGCGGAAATGGCGCACCCCGCGCTCAATTTGGCCACTTCGCCCTGGTAGTTGGGCAGGCTACCCGGGGCGACGATCTGAATCGGATCGAAGCACGAGCCGTCGTGCAGATGAATGAACGACACGCCCGCTTTGGAGTCGCGGCGCGTGCGAACCCAACCGCGGACGACGACTTCCGTGCCGACGGGCACGCGGCCCGCCAAAATCCGTGCGACGCTAACCGGGGCCGGTTCATGCTGGTTCTGCGACGGGTCCATCAGGTCAGCTCCGCGTCGGTTTCGTCGGTCGTTCCGACGGCGGCCAACAGGTCGGGGATGCTGTGTTCATCCCAATGGCGTGCCTGGTTGCGCGCTGTCGTCATGGTGCGGGAAAGCATGCGATCGATGCACAGCACACCGCGCAGGTGATCGATCTCGTGCTGCAAGATGCGCGCGGGCCACCCTTGAACCGACAGGGTCACCGGTTGGCCCAGGTGATCGAGCGCTTCGACTTTGACGGCGCGCACGCGGGGCACCACCATCACAAAGTCCGCCACGCTGAGGCAACCCTCGAACAGCTCGACCGGGGTTTTGTCGACCACGGTCAACCGCGGATTGGCCAGCACCTGGAACGGCACGGTCGTCCGCTCGCGCGCCGTCATCTCGTCGGGATCGCCACGGTCGATGTATTCGGGACGGTCCTCGATCACGACCAGCTGAATGGGCAATCCGACTTGGGGGGCGGCCAACCCGACTCCCGGGGCGTCACGCATGGTTTCGCGCATCTCGTCGATCAAGCGCGAGATCTCCGGGCCGCGAATCTCATCCATGGTCAGACGGCGCGCCCGCTGCCGGAGGACGGGGTGCCCCGCTTGGACAATCTTCAGGATGTTCGCCATGACACCAACTTAACATCGGTGGTCGGGCAGGTGATCACAGGGGCCGACCCGACCCATCTTCATTTCAGGCGATCGATTGGCCAATCCAGCGCGGGGAGGTCCAGCTTCGCTCCACCCCACGCGATGGGAATCGCGTGGGGACCCCGGGCTGGACCGGCCTGTTCGATGAGCAACTCCGTGGGGTCACGCAGGGCCTTCCGAGGCCCCCTTGCGGCGGCGAAGCCGCGGCTGGACCGGCCTCGTCGTCGAGCAACTCCGAGGGTGTCTCGCAGGGGGCCTTCCCAGGCCCCTTGCGGCGGCGCAGCCGCGTTAGAAGAGATAGAAGGCCGAGACTTGCCCCCGCCAATCCGTCGACGTCGATTCGTCCACGAACCGCTGCTTGTACCAGGCCAGCTCGCCGCCAAACCGAACCGCCTTGTTGACCTCGACGAAAATATTTCCGTCGGCGAATTGGGATTTCTTCATGGCTCCAGCCGCCGCTGCTGCGCTGTGGGTAGGCGTTTCCGCGTAAAGGTGCATGTTGGGCGAATTCAACTGAGTGTAGTTGCCCGAGAGCCATACGCTTCCCGACGGAGGCAAGTAGTACTGAATTCCCACCATGAAGGCTTGCCAATCGATGGTATGCGCGTCCCCCCCTGGGTTGGTCGGGTCGCCCGTCAGCGGGTTATGCGTAACCAGACCCGGGTCGATGTTCGGGGTGTACGCTGGCGCGGTGGCCAGCATCATAGGATTCGGGAGCGCCGGGTTTGTAACACCGCCCGTCAGACCCGTGAACAGATCGGCGATGCCCGTGCCTCGCACGTACGAACCGGTCAGCGTCAGCGCGTTGGCTCGGCTCTCCGCGGTCGCCGGAACGACCGGAATCAACGCATCGACCGAGATGCCGCCCGCGTCCTTTGAGTTCGTGGCCTTGGGCGAGGCCGAGAGCTCGTTCACGCGGAACTTCCGGTAGACGCCGGAGACGCCAATTCCCAACGAGTCGACGGCCGTCCCGGTCGAGTTCGCCGTGTGAGCCCCCTTCCAATTGTTCACGAGCAGACGGATGCCTGCTTGGGTGTCGGGAATCGCACCGTCACGCTGGGGCGAGCGGGCAGACGCGACTGCGACCTCGACCGTCACGTCGTCGGTCTTGAAGGGGTGCGACAGACGCAGCTGAGGCGCCCGGCCGAAGACCTGCGCCGGCAAGCCCATGATCTGCACGGCGCACGGAAAGAAGGACCCCTGCCATCCGAATAGCTGCCAGGTCTGTCCGGCCAGCACGTCGATGTACGGAGTCTCCAGTTTCAACGCCGCGTGACGAATTCTGACCGTCGGGTTCGTCAACAACTGCGCTTCGGTGGCCGTGGGCGGCTGATTGCCGAGGAGATCCAGCTCAAACAGCGCTGACGGATGAATGTCTTCCGACTCGGGGCCCTTGAACTTGAACCCAAGCCGCGAATTGCGAACCGAGTAGGTGGTGCGGCCGTGATCTCCGGTGAAGGTCCCTTTCTTGCCGATGATCGTATTTCCCGCGATCTCTTGGAAGCTTTGCGTGGAGTCGAAGATCGAATCGAACTCGACGAAGCCGTAGATATCAGTCGAGAACTTCGCGCTCACGTTCGCCTTCGGTGCGGGCGGCGGGGGCGGCAGGGGCCCGGCCGTGGGTGGCATCGGCGCTTCCACCATCGGTGGGGGCGGAAGGGGAGGGGGTGGCAGCGGCATCACCTCGCTTGGCGGCATCGGCTGTTGAATGGCGTCTGCGGGGGGCATGCCAATCGGCTGTCCGGGCATGGGGGGCGCGGCGGCGGGCGGCGGCGTTTGCGCGATGGCTACCCGTTCGACCGTCAGAGACAGGACGGACATCAAAGACAGCGCCAGGGCAAGACAGGAAAGGATGGGTTGTCGTCTCATTTTCTGGTTCTCCACGAGTTTGTAAGGGGCACGTTACGATTTTCTCTGATGATTCCGCGTTGAAAGGCGCACACAGTACCACTAGCGGCGACAGCGGGGATGGCCCAACCACAGATTCGCGTGTGACAGGTGTGTGGCGGCGAGGGACCTCGCGGTCCGTGGGAGGTTCGCTCAGCCAAACGAGAGATTTTAGGAGTT
>JADGRC010000187.1 GCA_017881245.1 Pseudomonadota bacterium | reverse complement strand
CATCGCGCCGGATTCGCCGCGGATGCCGGGATGGTCTTCAATCACCGTGCCAGGTCAGAGGTCCCGCCGCCGGAACCGTTCACCCACGCAAACCGTGTGCAACCGGGCTTGATTCACAGCAGCCGAACAAACACGCGCTCGGCTCGGCGACCTTGGATGGTCCGTGGAGTGAAACAGTTTTGGATCCGCGTTACGCCGCGGTAACCGCGGAACGTGTCTCGATCTCGACCATAGCCCGTCAGGGCGATCAGACGAGGCCGTGAGCCTGCCTTCTGTTCATTCACGCGGCGGGCGAGCTCGAATCCATCCATCACCGAAAGTCCAAGGCCCGGCGGGTCCGGCAGGGCGCGATATCGTCAAGAGTTCCCTCGCATGCGCTCACGGACCAGTCGTTTCAGCTGGTCGATCTTGAAAGGCTTGGAAAGGACGCGAGTCGGCACGCGTTCCATGAACTCGACCGTCCCGGGAGTGAACGCGCCGCCGGTCATGAACACCATTCGCGTCGACAATTGGGGCCAGCGTGCCGCAACCATTGTGTAGAACTCAGGCCCGCTCAAGTCTGGCATGACGACGTCACAAAGCAGCAGATCGAACGTCTCGCCGTGCTCCAAGCGGCTCAGCGCTTCCGAGGCGCGTTGAACAACGAACACGTCGTGCTCGTTTTGCAATGCAGTTCGAATGATGCGGCCAATGAGCGGCTCATCATCGATGACCAGGACGCGTCCCCGATGCAGCCCGACTTGGCTGGCCAACGCGACGACGGACCCTGTTGGCACCGGGGTTTCGCCGATCGGAAGGAAGACGCGAAATATGGTTCCCTTGCCCAGCTCGCTCTCGACCGTCATGCGGCCCCCGTGATCGCTGACTGTCTGGCGGCTGATGGAAAGTCCGAGCCCGGTGCCCTGTCCGATCGGCTTGGTCGTGAAAAAAGGTTCGAACACATGTTGGACGACATCAGCAGCGATGCCGTTCCCGGAGTCTTTGACCTCCACTACCAGTTCCGCGCCGTTTTCGTCAGTTTCGACCTTCGTGGAGATTCTGATTTCGTTTCGCTCCGTGTCCCCTTCCGGGATGGCTTGGGCGGCATTTACTAAGAGGTTAAGAAAGACCTGCCCAAGAGCCGTGCCGTTTCCACGGATCGAAGGGATGTCACCAAAGATCCTCACCAGTCGGGCGCGGTGGCGAATCTGATTCAATACCATCGACACGGACTGTTCGATGAGCTTGTGTACGTCGAGCGGACCTCGATGCTCTTCCCCCTGGCGAGCCAGCCGTTGGAGGTTGCTGACGGTTTCACGGATTCGCTCGCCACCGACCTGGCAGTCCTCCAACATGTCGGTGACGTCCACAAGGCGGGCCCTGATCTCCTCGATTCCATTCTCGGGTAGAAGGCCGCCCGAGGGCGCTCCAACAGCGCGAATCGAAGGTCGCAGTTTATCGAGCGACTGGCTGAGGTTCAGCATGACGAAAGCCAGCGGGTTGTTGATTTCATGCCCCACGCCGGCGGCCAGGCGCCCCAACGAAGCCAGCCGCTCGGTTTCATCCACCCGCACGGATGCCTGCCGCCTTTTCTCCGCGAGGACGCGCGCGACGGTGGCCACGAGCTCCTTTCCCTCGACTGGCTTGTGCAGATGAGCCTGCGCGGAGATGGCTGCCGCTTGCGCGCTCTTGTCCGCGGAAATTGCCACGATGGGGATGAGACTCAGCTTCGGGTCGTCCTTCTGAATCGCTCTGAACTCCCATCCATTCATGACGGGCATTCTCAGATCGAGCAGAATGACGTCGGGGAGGTTTTCGGTGTACAGCAGCTTCAGGGCTTCACGTCCATTTTCGGCGAACGAGACCTCATAGCCCTCATCCTTGAACACCGTCTCTAGGCAGTCGCGAACGTCTTTCTCATCTTCGACGACGAGGACACGACCTTTGCTGACCCCACGGAGCAGCGCCCAACGTTTCTTGGGGGCATCAGGGCCCCCGTATAAAGGTTCGCCCGGGCCTTCATAATGATGAATCATCGCCGCCTCTCCTGTCCGCTCGGCGACCCTCCCGCTGAGAGTCACCAACACCACACAAACAACCCTGCCCGGATTGTGCGGGTTGCGCTTTGCTTCGTCAAGGGCTGCGAAAAACGCCGGCCGCCCAGCGGGCACCGCATCGCCAAGATGTTGCCGCGGTGTAACCGCCTTTCGACCGACCATGCACTCCGATCATCCGGTTGGTGACGCGCGACGGGATCCGCCTTCGCCCGCGGACCGGGGACGGTGCCAGATCCACCGCCTGCCTTAGGGGGGCAACGCACGAACCTTGCGCATGAACGTGAGGTCGTCTTGCTCGGGCATGCCGATGTCGCTCACGATGACGTGGGGTTTGAGCAGCGAAACGCGCGCCAGCGCCTCGGCGGCCGACGAGGCGCACTCGACCTCCGCCCCGCCTCCCCGAGCTTCTCCGTCGCACCTTCGGCGATGATCTTGCCGCATGCCCGCGCGGCGGGGGCCGCATGCGCCTCGTCGCACTGATGCAAGATCAACAATCCATCGACAGGTTCCTGCGGGGCATCGGTCAGTCCACAGACTTCCCGCCGCTCGCCCCCGCCAGAGGCCCGCCCTACTTCACCGTCCCGGGTTCCCGGGGCGCAAAGAACGCCGCGGCTCTCGCCCCCGAGCCCATAGACGAATCGCCGTAGCCGGCGATCGCCCCGTCGCCGTCGCGCTCGGAACCTTCCCCCCGAGTCGCACGAGGCCCAGATCCGCCCGAGACCACCTTCGCCCGTCCGGATCCCCTCCGGATCACCTTCATTTACCGCCGATCGGGCGGCCCTTCGCACCCGGTTTGGCCAGAAATTGAGCCCACCCCTCCCAATTCCACCCCCCTTCCGCCAGAATCGGCCCACTACCCCTTCGAATCGACTACGCGTAGAGATGTCCGGTTCTCCACAAAGTTGAAATGTCCGGTGGACGTGGCTTGCGGCGCCACAATCTCGCATGCTCTAATCTTTCATTGATGGGCGTGGCGAGGGCGTTGGCCGGACTGGCCATCTTCGCGTTGGGGACAGGCTGTCCCTGGCAAAACGCGACTGTGAGGGTCCCCGCCGCAGGCAAGGTCGCCAGCGACTATCGGGTCTGGGGCGCGCCTGCGGTGCTCTTGACAACCCCATTCGTTGACGCGCGTCCAGACCGCTCTCGTTGCGGTGTGAGGAAAGCGGCAAGCAGCGAATCCGCTTCGGTAACTTGCAGCGCGCCTCCCGCCCAGTGGCTGGCAGGGCTGGTCGCGCAACAGTTGCGAACCGCGGGGTTTCTCGTTTTTGAGAACGAGGCACCGCCGGGGGGACCGGTGATACGGATCGAGGGCTTCTTGAGCCAGCTGTTTATCGAGCCCGATGTCCAGGCCTGGCCGGGTGGTGGACGATACGTCCCCGAGGCGGATATAGCGGTGACACTGGTCGCCCGCGGTAGGCAATTTGAGGCTGAGCGCCGCTTCTATTTCAAGGGTCTGGGTGATTGGAACGGCGGTGGCCTGGAGAGCAACTTCCAGCTTGCATTGGACAATTCAGTTCGGGATACGCTGAACGGCCTAGTCTCGGCCATCACAGAGGTTGTCACGTTAGCGCCGCGGTTCGAAGCCTATGCATGCTCGTCCACCCGGAAATGAATGTCGTGAGTCCTGCGCAGCGGGTCCTTCTGTGTGTCTCGGCGGTGGCGGCCTTCAGCACTGCGCGCGGCTGCGTGGTCGTGCCGCGCCGGACCGTCGTCGATCCCGCGTCCGTCTCGTCCAGGAACGATGCGCAGTGGAACGTGCGCTCCCGCCCGAACGTCGATTGCCGTCACTCGACGCCCGACGGCGGGGTGCCGCGGCTTTGATCGCACGTGCTTCGGCATGAATGCCGAATGTCCCGGAGGGTTTACCGCCTCAGGGATGCCGTCGGCGGAGTGTCGGACTCAGCTCGTCCCTCCGTCTACGAATGACCATTGTATTTTCATATGTAGACTATGAATTTTCAAGGCGCTGGAGCGACGCGGATCGAGTAACTGAGTGCGAGATGTTGGCTGAGATATCGGGCGCCTCGGACGTCTCTCCGGCGGTGGAAGGCCAGGTCTCCTCGCCACCGTCCGTCAGCGACCGCCGGCTCCGCGTATAGACTGAAGAGACGCCGGACCAGCACTCGCGCTTGCGCCGTACCGCCGAGCACAGAGCGCCCCGCAGAACGCCCGCGAAAAAGGGTCGCGGATTGAAAGGAAGCCTATCGCTTTCAGGCTGACGAATCAGCTCACGGGCGCGACAGTGAAGTCGAACTCATACACGTGCTTGTCGTCGATAATCTCGATGACCATGGAACCGCGAATTCCGGTCAGCTCACCCGTGCCGGTGTCAGGCACCACCGAAACCCGCAGTTCTGGTTTCCCGCGCGTCATCGTTCCAGAGTGTTGCAGGACGAAGCCGCCGGCCCGTCCCAGCAGGGTGCCAGTTACGTGCTCGATGGCCACGTAGCCGGCCGAGTCGCTGACGGTGGTGATCGCGCTTAGCATCTCCAAGGTGCTCACCCCCCGCAGATCGCCGTGAAACACCTTGCTGATCGACACGCGGCTCAGGATCGCCCCGCTTGCGGTGTCGTAGGGGAGCTGCGGATTTATCGTGATATCGAAGGTTCCTGCCGCGTGGGTGTTCATACCGGCATGATAGCGCTACTTCCGTGCCTGGAGGGGGCGTGGCGGCCGGGCGGGTCAAGCCTAGCCACGGATCGTCGCCTCGCGCCCAGAAGTCTTGTCCGGCAAAGTTGCGCTGCCTGCGCCACCGCGTACTTCGGTGGAATCGAGATCAACATGTGGACGTGATCGGACATCAGGTGTCCCTCCACGACGGCGCTTTCCTTTTGCCCCCCAAGCGGGGCTATTCGGGCAGGACGCGCAGAGACTTCCCGGCTTGTTCACACCGTCCCTCCGTCCCCGCGTCCCTTTCACATCTCTACGCGACCTTGACGTTTACGCTGGGCGCGATTCCGGAATCGTTGGCAAGATCCTGCAGGGCCAGTTGTAAAAAGAACGTTTCGCTCTGGCCAAGAAGACGCGCGAATCGGACCGCCCGCTCCGGGCTTACGTGCTTCTGACCGCTCTCGAGTTGATGCAGGTGTTGCCTAGATACGCCAAGTTTGTCCGCGAACGGCGCGAGACTTCCTCCGTCCGCCTCGCGGAGGGCAGCCAGAATCTGGCCGAATGTCAGACGGCCGGCTGCGTTTTCGAGCTGTGACTGAAAGAGATCATCATACCCGCGTCGTCGAGGTAGAAGGCTCAGATGAGCACGAATAAGCGCGAGCCTCCTCTCGTACGGGCCGGCCGGCTGCAACGGTCCGTCGGCTTCGTCGGGCTGATGATGGTCTCGCTCGGATCGATCATCGGATCGGGCTGGCTGCTGGGGGCACTCAACGCGGCGAAACGCGCTGGCCCGGCGTCGGTTCTGTCATGGCTCCTCGCGGCGGGAATGCTGTCGCTGCTCGCCCTGGTGTACGCGGAGCTCGGCGCGACCTATCCTGTGGCCGGCGGAGGCGCGAGGTTTCCCTACTACTCGCACGGCCCGATCGCGGGGTTCACCGCCGGATGGGCGTCGTGGCTGCAGGCCGTATTCATCGCGCCCATCGAAGTGCTGGCGGTGATCACGTACGTCAACAGTGTCGGTTGGGTCAATCAGCACTTCAACATGATCTATAAGGTCGGAGAGAAAGCCGGGCTCCTGAACGGCAGCGGACTCTTCGTCGCGCTCGTCCTGATGGCGCTGTTCACCGCGATGAATCTCGCGAGCGCCAAATTTTTTTCCGACACCAACGTGATCGTCGTCATCTGGAAGACGGCCGTGCCCCTGCTCGCAGTCGGGGTCGTGGCCGCGCTGCAGTTCAATCCGTCGAACTTCCACGCGGGCGGCGGGTTCATGCCGTTCGGCTTTCATGGCGTCTTTGCCGCGCTGACCGGCGGCGTCGTGTTCGCGTTACAAGGCTTCGAACAGGCGGTCCATCTCGCTGGCGAGGCACGCGATCCCAAACGAGATCTCTCTCGCGCGATTCTGGTCGCGATGGCGATCGGCGCCGTGCTCTATACGCTGTTGCAGGTGGTGATGATTGGCGGACTCGACCATGCGCACATCGTCAAAGGCTGGTCCATGCCGCTTGGCACCGATCCGTCTGACTACGGCGTGTGGTACACACTCGCGCTCGCGTTGGGAGCGGGATGGCTCGCCAAGCTGCTCCTCATCGACGCCGTCATTTCACCGGCGGGCGCCGGCGTCGTGTACGTCGCGACCTCGGCTCGACTCTCGTATGCCCTCGGTGAGGAGCGCGAGATGCCGTCCGCGCTGGCCACGACCAGGAAGGGCGTGCCGGTCGTCTCCATTCTCACGGCGGCCGTCGTTGGCTCGGCCGCGTTCGGACCATTCAAGAGCTGGAACGCACTCGTCAGCGTGGTGACCGCAGCTACGGCCATCATGTATGCCTTCGCTCCGCTTTCGCTGGCGGCGCTCCACAAAGTCGACGGCGGCCGGCAGCGATCGTATCGCGTGCCGATGCCGAAGCTGGTGCTGCCAGCTGCCTTCTGCTCGGCCAATCTGATCATGTATTGGGGCGGGTTCGACACGAACTGGAAGCTCGCCCTCGCCATGCTTGCGGGTCTCGCCCTATTCGCGATCGGCGCCTGGCGCATGCGCACCAGGGCTTCGCGCACGATCGGGAACGCAATCTGGATGGGACCGTGGTTGGGCGGCCACGTGCTGATCGCGTGGCTGGGGCGCTATGGCGGCGGCCGAAATGTCCTGCCGAACTGGGTCGATGTCGGCGTGGTGATTGTCTTCTCACTCGCCATCTTCCATTGGGCCACGGCGCTCAGGTTGAGCAAGGAAGACTCGGCAGTCGAAGTCGCGAAAGACGCGCGGCAGATCGACTACGCCGCGCAGGCAAGGCCCGGGGCGTAGGTCGTGGGCATCGTGGTCACAGGCCTGGCCTCGTGCTTCTGTTGCTGCGCTTCAGCCCCTGAACGAGCCCTGACTTGTACGCGACGCCGCCCAGGCAGAGGATAGTCAACGGCGAGTGATCCAAGCGGAAAGTCCGTCAATCGGTCCAGGACTTGGTTCCGCCGGCGGGTTGTCCCGTCCGCGCCGCCAAGCTTGAAGGACCAGCACTAATTGTGGAAAGCAGCCGGGCGACCGCGCCAGCCAGCTCCTGCGGCGTGAAGGGTTTCTGCAGAAAGTCGATGCCCTCATGTGGTTCGCCCGCCGGCAGGGGAACGTCCCGGCTGTAGCCAGAGATGAGCAGAACGCGCAGGTCCGCTCGCTCCGCCACCAGATGCTTCGCCAGTTCCAGTCCACCCATCTTCGCCATCACGACGTCGGTGATCAAAAGATCGATTTGCCCTTCGTCATCGCGGGACAGCTTCAGTGCCTCTTCTCCATTTCCGACGACCAGCACTTCATGGCCGAGGTCGAGCAAGACGCGGGACAGAACGGACCGGACCAAGGGGTGGTCCTCCGCGACCAGAATCCGGGCAGGTGCCGTCGTCTTGGGCGCCAGCCTGCCCGCCGAGGCGATCCCGTCCGTGTCGTCGGAGTCCACTTCGGCATCTTCAGGGGCACGGGGCAGGTAGATCAGGAATCGACTGCCGTGACCTAGTTGTGAATCCACGACGATGTGGCCGCCGCTCTGCTGCACGATGCCATGCACGGTGGCCAGGCCCAGTCCGGTCCCCTTCCCCAATTCCTTGGTCGTGAAGAACGGATCGAAGATCTGCCGTCTGGTCTCACCGTCCATGCCGACTCCCGAGTCGCCGACGACCAGGACAACGTATCGCCCGGCGCGGACTCCAACCGTTGCCGGTGTTCGTTCCCCGTCGCCAACCTCCGCCGAATCCGTCTTGATCGTCAGGCGGCCGCCGGTTGGCATGGCGTCCCGCGCGTTCGTGGTTAGGTTGATGATCACCTGTTCAAGCTGACGCGGATCCATCGTGACCAGCACCCTCCCCCGAGTGGGCTCAACGACCATGTCCACGTGGTCGCCGATCACCCGACCGAGCAAGGTTTGCATGTTCCCCACCACGGCGTTCAAGTCGAGGACCTTCGGAACCATGACCTGCCTCCTGCCAAACGCCAGCAGTTGCCTGACCAGGGCAGCCCCCCGAGATGTGGCCCCTTGGATTTCGTTCACGGATCCGAGCGCGCCCGATCCGAGCGCGTGATCGGCCAAAAGAATGTCGACGTTGCCCATGATCACGGTCAGAAGATTGTTGAAGTCGTGCGCAATGCCACCCGCCAGCAAACCCACCGATTCCATGCGCTGAGCATCCCGCAGCGTTTCGCTCTGTCGCTCCAGGGCGGAGCCCCTTTCGGCGACGCGTTGCTCGAGCGTGCGGTTCACTTCCTCAAGCGACTGCCGGGCGACGAACAGCCGTTTCAAGAGCTCTTCGTTCACGAAACGAAGGCGAATGGATTCCGTGAGGGCGCGCTGCGTGTTCAAGGCGACCATCGTCAACGTCAATCCGAACAACGCGACCAGGACGGCCATGACGACACTCGTCGTGTCCCTTTCGAGGGCGAGTCGAATGACAAGCGGAACAATCGACCCCGCCGCGAACCCCACGAAGGCCGGCACGTAGAACGCCAACGTACCGGCGGCACCGGCGGTCATCCCGCCGACCACGAAGACGACGAGCAGCCGCGTGGTGTGGTTGAACGAATCGTGCAGCAGGGCCCCGCCGAGGCCCCACGTCAGACCCGTGAGGGTCGCCCCCATCACGAATCGGAAACGCCAGACTGCCGACTCGGCGGGAGCGGGCGCCACCCGCTCGTAGCGCTGTCTCAGCAGCAGGCGCCCCGTCGTCACGGCGACCATGACACCCGACCACGAGACCAGGAATCCGCGAGAAGCCGAGCCCCACAACGCCATCGACAAAATGACGGCATTCACGGGGTTCATCAGGAACACCCAGATCCTCTGCCTGTAGAGGGTCCGAATCTGCTCGGCTCGCACGGCGAGCTGCGTCGTCCGCTCCTCTATCCCAGACACCGACACGGCCTGTCTCAAATACCACATTGTGCCGCGGGTGGCTCACGCTCTCGGCGACGCATCGCATATTCAATGCACACCAGCGCGGACCGAGGCGCGCCAATTGTAGGGCATTCGCAAATAAACCCGTCCTCAGAACATGGACGGTATCGTCCGATTGAACGTCGGCAGTTTCTCAGTCGCGCCGACGTCGTTCTGACTCGGCCATCAACCGGTCCAGAAACTCGACTGGGTCGCGGTGCTCTTCCAGCAAGAGCTTTTCGGGGCGCGTCCCTCCCCCACCCTCGACCACCGCCGGCGGCGCCGCCGCAGAACGTGCAACGGGCGACTCCCCACGTTCGGGTACCGACTCGGCCATTGGTGTCCGGCGAGAACCTTCGCGAATTCCCGATCCTTCGTCGGCCGAGGAGAACACCACGCGTCCCGCGATGGCTTCCTCGTCACCGGCAGCGGAACGCTGCGCCAGCAGTTCCTCTAGCTCGCGCCCGATGACGTCGAACTGGTACACAAGGGCACCGTCGTCGCGCAACACGACCGTTCCACCGAGGTCGCGAACGGCGGCGTCCAGCTCGCTCTCGGCGGCCGCGCGGCCACTCGCCGCTTCCCAGGCCCTGCCGAGCTCGTCGCGCCCGTATTCGACCTTGGCGGGCGAATGCCCCAGAACCTGGCGAAGAACTCCACGCCAGCCATTCTGGCGCGCAACCCCTTGGGCTTCGCCCCGGCGGCGCACCAGCCGCAGCAGGGGAAACGCGAACAACGCCAACGAGAAGGCGAACGGAACGGCGCCGAGCGCCAAGGGAATGCCATCCACCGCGGGCAAAGGGAACGCCGCCAATGTGGGATCCGCGGCCGCAACGCGCGTGACGATGGCGGTCAGGCGCTCCAGCGTGAGATCGTTGGCCAGGACAAAACCGCTCGCCACCAAGTTGAATCCGTTGATCACCGCGAACAGCAGGTTCGATCCCGCGCCGTTTCCGGTGAGGGGCGGCAACGCAACCGGCCGGTGCCACACGGGGGCAGGCACCCCGGCGCGGTCCGTACGGTCCGCGCGATCACTCGTGGTCCGCAGATCGACGAAGGTGTACGTGATAACGCCCGCCTCGCTGACCACGATGTCGCCCTGATAGTCCACGACCAATCGCAACAGCAACCGTTCGGCCTCTTCGCGCGACGCGCCCGTCACGCGCATCACGTCACCCGGAGCGATGCGGCCCCTGTGACGTCGGATCTCGGCCAGAATTTCACGCTCCCTTTCGCGTGGGTCGATTTTTGCGCTGGGCGGACCGAACACGAATCGGTTCACGCGTTCGTAAAATGGAACCCGGCGATGGCGCGCGAAACCGATACCCGAACTCGGTCCGGCCCGAAGAGCCAGCGGCGAGAACGGGTGGAAGGTCCAAAAAAGTGCCTCGGCAATCATCCGCAGCACAACTCCCACACCCTCCCAGGGACTGTCCCGGTCGTCCCCACCGCGGAAAGCCAGCGCGACCAGCACGGCCAAGAATACGAGCGCATAGCCGACAAGGACGACCGAGACCCAGGCCCTGACGACGAACCGCACGACACCCGACGCGACCTTGAGGAGAGCGCGTCCCACCCGGCGCGATAGTCTGGTCTCGGGCGGCTTCACCAGGCCGCGAGGGAAGCTGTAGATCAGCTCGCCCTTGCTCGTGGCGGCGAGGTGGCCCGCATAGTCCGCGGCCAGCACGCGCAGTGCATCCTCCGCGTCGCGCAAGGGAAGGCCGCTTCTGGTCGACGCGTCAGCCACGGTCAGCTCACCGCGAAAATTCGCGAGGGCAGCTTCGAGCACGCGGGCGGGCGACGTATCGGGCACGGCCTTGCAAGCCTACCCGATTCCGGCGGAGTGTCGCGTGGGACCTCCAGCCGGTTGCTGGTCATGCCTGGTCATGCTGGTAAGAATTGAGCGCTTTGTCTCTACTAAAGCAGGCGATGAATAGAAGAACTAAAAGGCCGATTCCAGGCGCCCAGTTCAAGACGTCGAACAGATGAAGCTGGAGATGCTGCGCAGTACGCCCACTCTGCACAGCCCGCTGAAGGTCTTGCTTTGTATGAAGATTGATGCGCCACGATGCAACGATTCCTGCGAGAGCTAGCATCATTGCCGCAGTTGCTAAGCGCCCATAGCCTGTCTGCCATCGCTTGCGCAATTCCGCGGCCAGGACAAGCACCGGGAGAATATAGATGATGGTGTAATGCTCCCACACCCACTGTGACATGACGACCGAAAGAGTGCTGAACAGTGCGAACGACAAGTCGAAGGCATTCGCGTCCCGCAGATGTTTCCAAGTCCACTTGGTCGCGAGCCCCATGAGAACTGCCGACAACATCGCGGAAATCGCCATTGCCTTTCGAAGGACCGGCCCATGGGGAACGCAAACCGGTTCGAATATTCGCGAGACGATTCCGTGGATGCTCTGATTTTGGACATCGCCCATCCATCGATCAGCGATGGCGGGCTGCGCTGAGAAGAATCGCGTCCAACTGTATAGTCCAAAACGAGCTGTCATGATTGCAGCAATGGTAAGATAGACGCCGATCGCGAATCCGACTGCTCGCCAGCGGCGGGTTAGCAATAGGAAGAGGACCAATATTCCTGGGAACAGCTTCAGGGTACAGGCCGCTCCGAGAGCGCCCCCAGCCACAACATCGTTCCCTGAACGTCCTGCCCACCAGCCCAAGAAAACAAGAAAGCCTATGAGGCCAGAAATCTGGCCTACGCCGACGTGATAGGTCATGAACGAACAACCGACTATGTACGCCATGGCGAGCCAGCTTGTCGCCAGAGGCGCAGGCAACCTGAGCAAGCGTGTGACAGTGAGGAGTTCGATCAGTATGAGCAGGAACGTCACGCCGGCAAGCACCCTGCCAGCCGTATGAATTTCCAATGAAGCGAGCGGCAGAGCCCAGAATGGGGTGGTCGGCGGATGGCCGTACCCAGTCGGCCCGGCTATGGCTACTCCAGATCGTTGGGCTCCTTCGAGCGTAAACGGACTATAGTGCTCTCGATAAGCTCGGGCCGACAGGTAGTCGATATTCAAATCCCACGGGGTATGACGGAGCGCGCTTTGAATCTCCGGCACTGCGATGACGAGGAGGATG
>JADGRC010000186.1 GCA_017881245.1 Pseudomonadota bacterium | reverse complement strand
GAGTTTCGAGCTGCACCATCGAAAGCCAATGGTTCCCTCATACACCGTCTGCTGATTGGCGTGGCCAATTCGGCCCTTCGTGACTACCTGCTCGCAATCCTCATGGCGGACGGCCATGAGTTGGTTGCGATGGCGAGCGGGCTCGATCTCCTGGATACGCTGGCCGTCTCGCTTCAGCCTGAGTTCGGGTCTGGGAAGTTCGATCTCGTGATCGCCGAGACACGCATGCTGGGTAAGGGGGAAGCCGTGGTGTTCAGCGAGTTGGGTAACCGGGCAAAAGCACCGCCGTTCGTCTTCATCGTCTCCTTTGGGGACAAGGAACTGCCAGCGAAGGCGAAACAATTTGGCGCGCTAGCCATGGTGGACGCGCCGCTCGACATCGACAATCTGCGCGAGATCGTGAACAGCTCCTTGCACCAACTGACCGCGGAGCGGGGCATCGCCGCGGCTACCGCAGCCTGAGATGGAGCAGATGCCCCAATCGATCGCGAGAAACGTTTGAATTCGTCCGACATCCAAATACTCAATCAAGTCGCACCTGGAGGTCTCTATGTCTCGCTTTGCAAGCAATAACGGTTCTTCAGTTTTCACTCTAATGGTCATGCTTGGCGTGTGCGTCATCGCGGCGCCCGCGCAGGCGTCCCCATGGTCAACGCCGGTCCAGCCGCCGGTCGGCTGCCGCTCGACGCCCTCCGGGAATCCGAGCCTTGCCTTGAATGCCGCGGGGGCTTGGGTCATCGCTGCCTACGCCCAGACTGGAAGCGGCCTCGAAGCCTTCAGCGTGTCGGCCTGCACGAGCAACGACGGCGTGAATTGGTCCGGGCCGATCACCGTCGGCCTCGGCACCTCCCCCGCGATCGCCATCGCTCCCGACGGCCGGGCGGTCGTGGTCTGGCAGGGGGGACCCGCTACTGCGCCCAACATTCAGGCGAGCATACGGCCGGCGAGCGGAGGGAGCTGGAGCGTCCCGGTTGTCGTCAGCACTATTGCCGGTCATCCCCTGATCGGCATGGACGGCGGTGGCAACGCCATCGCGGTCTGGGCCGGCACGACCCTCGCGACACCGGTCGCGACCGCCACACTGCTGGCCGGCCGAAGCTGGACGGCGGCGAAGACGCTGGTCGCGCAAGGGGGCGGAATCGGCCTGGCGACGAATTCCGTCGGAGGCGTCATCGTCGGCTGGAAAACCCACTCCGGGCAGGTCCAGGTCGTCTCCGGGACCATTCTAGGTGGCTTTGCCTCGCCGGTTACGTTGGGCTCTGCTCCCAGGAATGCATTACCGCCGCTGCAAGTCGCGCTCAACGACGCTGGCGCGGCCTCGTTTGCCTGGCAGGCGAACAGCGCGAGCAACAACGTCGTCACCCGTAGCGCTGGTGGAACCTGGAGCAGCGTCACCCAGCTACCCGGCCCCAACGTCGCGGGGATTGACACCGCGATCGACGGCGCGGGCAACGCCATCGTGGTCTTCGCGGTGATCAAGACAACGGGCACCCTGACCTACGCTTCGCGATGCCCGGCGGGCGGAGCCTGGGGAGCGCCCACGCTGCTCTCAGCCCTCAACGACAAGGGTGGCGTTGGCGTGGCGGGTGACGCCGCCGGCACGTTCGTCGTGATCTGGAACAACGCCGCCGGAAGCGTCCAAGCCGTCACCGTCCCCCCCGGAGGAGGGTTTGGTCCCGGCACCCCCGTCGGTACGGCCCCTTCCCGCCGTCTCCTGGTCCCGGGCAAGGCCGTGCTGTGGACGGCGGCAGGCATCTCCACCGAGCCGGTGTAACCTCCAAGCGGGTCCAACCGGGCAAGCCTGGCGCGGCGTCTCGCCTCCGCATCACCTTCGGGCTTCGTGCCCGATAACTCGAACTGGAATCGAGCCCCTCGAAGTGCGGGTTAGCGATCTCGACGAGCGCGGTGGCATCTTCGCCAAGGTGCGCGATCGCGTTGACCATACCCTGGGACGACGCCACGCTTACCACGGCGGGAAACCCGCCGAACTGTGCGATGGTCTCCGGGTATAAGCCATCATCCGTACTTAGTGTTTGAACGCGCTCCACACGCCGATGGCGCCGCAGACAACCATTCCGACGATTAGAATCCCGCGTGCGCTTTTCATCAGGCGGGTACCCGCTACCGGTTTCCCTCCCTTCGGAGTGTGGTGACTGAGAACCGCGGCGACCACAAAGATGACCATGAAGCCAAGCCAAACGATAGAGCTCATTGGGTCACCCTATGGTCTTGCGCATGATAGGCATTCTTTGTCCTGGTTAATCCATGATGTGGATCGTTCCGGTCATGGCGGCGTGAAGGGAGCAGTCGTAAAAGAGCGGGTCGGGGGCGGTGCTGGGAACGGCAAAGGTGAGGTTGCCTACCTCGGCCCCATTGCCCGAGACTCCCGTGTCGAAGGAGCGCGACAATGGCACCGACGTCGAGATCGCGATTGGGCCAACCATCGACCGCTTGCCGATACCGGGCGCAAATGAGTTGTCGACGTTCGAATGGCACAAAGCACAGGCAAACCCGACCCGGGTCAGCGAATCCACACCGCCGATGGTCTCCACCGTGCCCTTGACGCCGACGACGGCGTCGAGCTTGAGCAGGACCACGGTGGTCGCGGGATCGGTCAGGCTGATCGTCCCGTCCTGAATACCGGCCACGACCGCCACCGGAAGCGCCTCCGAATCCACTTTCAGGCCTACCGCCAGCGCGGTCGTCGGGTCGACGATGCGATCCACGGCGAGGAGGCTGCTTGGCACTGACGTTGTCAGGCAGGAGCTTCACTTCATCCACCTTCACGAACCTGGCGACGCCTTTGTGTGTCAAAGAGGATGGTCCTCGCGTGGGCGGATTGGCTTTGGGGTACTGCACCTTCCAGGCCACTGATGAGCCATGAGATTTCGAGTACTTGCACCGCGAAACCTTCCAGAATTGTGCCCGCTCAATCAAGATGAGGTGCCGCCGCGCTCAAATTGAAGGAGGAGGATGGTAGATGCGCTTCTTCTCCACCTACCGGGCGACTATCTCTAGATTCCGGCGGATCCCCATCGGCCGCTTGCCGAAGCGCGGTGGCTCCGGTGTCGGCGCGAAGCTACCGGCGGGCCCGGACCACGCGGCGGAGGCGTGTCCCCCTGAGCCCGCAGCAAGGCGCGGAATCAGGGACGAACCAGCGACGACGACCTTCACGGCTGTCGCGGGATTGCCTGGCCCAGCCTGGCCGTGACTCGGGGTCTCTGTCGTGTCAGGCTGCGGCCCATTCTAGATTTGGGGGGCTTCGATGTTCTCGGTGGCAAGCAATTTCGACGATGAGCTTCCAGAGCGGCTGACCGGGATGGAGGTCGACGAGCTGTTCGGCTCCTGCGACGACGCCCCGGTCGGGCACGGGCGGCCGCGTGCCATGATCCCGCCCACCTCGTGGCGCGTACTCGAACGGCACGTAGCCCGGTGTCGGGCGGCCGGGATGGGATTCAACCTGCTTCTCAATCCGCTGTGCCTGGCCGGGCACGAGGAGAATGTCGGCCTCGAGCGCCGATTACGCCGGGCCATGGCGCGTGCGGTGGGTATGGGGGTGACCGCGGTGACAGTGGCGCACCCG
>JADGRC010000185.1 GCA_017881245.1 Pseudomonadota bacterium | reverse complement strand
TGGGCCAGTGCGAGTACTTGCTGGGCGCGCTACGGCAGGCGCGCGACCACTATGAAGCCTATCTGCGCGACAGTCCGACCGGCGAGTTCGTGGAGGTTGCCAAGGATCGCATCGAAAGCATCAACCGTCGTCCCGCGACGTTGGTGATCAACACGGTGCCGGACCAAGTCGACGTGCAGATCATATCGGCTGCGCCGTCCGGTGAGCCGTCGTCGACGACCGTCGGTCCGTCGGTGGTCGTGCCGTTGCCGACGTCGTCTCCCGATCGGACCGCGGCGGGGGCGGCACCGGTGATAACCGGGCAAGCGCCCAACAACTTCAGCGTGCCGGGTGGGCGTTGGGTGATCACGGTGTCAAGGCCGACGTACCAGCCTCAGAAGCTAGTCGTGGAGGTCGAGGTCGCCGAAACCAAACCCCTCTTTTTCAAGCTGGAGCCGATTCCGGCGCGCCTCGAGGTCGAGACGCTCCCCGCGGGCGCCACGCTCTTCGTAAACGGAAACCGCACGCGAAACCCCTACCGGCAAGACGTCGCACCCGGACACGTCGAATTGTTTGCCCAGGCTCCTGACTACGCGGACCGCACGGAGGACTTCATCCTAGGTCCGGGCGATCGACGCCTGCTGTTGGGGCCGAACGCTTTCCAACTGCGCTATGTCCAGCGCTCGGGCCGGCCCGAGCTGCTGGTCGCGTCCATAGCGATAGGTGCGCTGATTGGAGCGGGCGCTCTCGCAGGGACGATCGCCGCGGCCAACGAGGTCGACCCGACCAACGTGGCGACGCTGAGCCTGACGCTCGGTGGGGCACTGGCCGGAGGTATCGGCGGTGCGTTGTTCGGGAATCGTTTCGTGCCGTCATACATTCCAGACAATCGTGCATTGTTCATCATTGGAGGGATGTGGATCGGGGTCGCCGAGGGCGCATTGACCGGAATGTTCGTGAATCAGACCCTGACAACAAGAATCGTCGACGCCAACCACAAAGGCCTAGGCTCCTATCTGCCGCGGCCGCAGCTCAGCCTTCAGCTGAAGGCGGCCTTCATCGGCAGTCTGCCTGGAATCGTGCTCGGCACCACGGCCGGCTCTCTGTTGACGAATCGGGCGCCTACGTACGGTCGGGTCGCCTTGATTCAAAGCGCCGCCGTCGGTGGCGCCTTGGTTGGCAGCCTGGCGGCGGTGGCTCTCAAATGGCAAGTCTTCAGGTGGCAGAAGATCAGAACGCCGAACAAAATGAACCCGGACGGCACCTTGATCCTGGACATGGGAAGGCCCCAGCTCGACGACGCCAAGTCCTTCGTCGATGCGGCGGACGCATCTATTTTGGACCTGTCGTTGCCCTCTCTCATCGGACTTAACGTCGGCCTTGGCGCGGGGCTGCTCGGAGCATATCTGCCCGATCAATCCCGTTACGGCCCCAGCTGGACGCGCATCGCGCTCATCGATCTCGCGGCGGGGGCTGGAGCTCTCGGCGCGGGAATCTTCGCGTGTGTATCCGACGACAAGGGGTGCTTGACGGCTCCTCCTGGCTCGACGGCGCGCGCCCGCACGGCGGGAGCGGCGTTATTGGGCGGCGCGGCCGGAGTGGTCGCGGGCATCTTGTTGACACGGAACGTAGATGCCGTTCGTATCCCTTCTTCGGAGACGCCGCCCCCGTCGATCGCGATTCTCCCCATGCCCGCGCCGGGCGGCGGCATCACGCCGACGCTGGGCGCGATGGGTTTTTTCTAGACTGATACGATTGTTTCGGCGTCGTCAGACGTCGAATCCAAGTCGCATCAGCTCGGCGGACAGTCGTGCGACCTCGCGCCGCACCGATGCGGGCGCGGGTCCCCCCACCACGGTGCGCGCGGCGACGGCACGCGCGGGTTCCAAAGACTCAAGCGTTTTCTCGCTCAGGCGCGCGTCGATCGATTTCAGATCGTCGACGGTGAGCTGTCGCAACGAAACGCGCTTCTCCTCGGCGCGTCGAACCAAGCGTCCAACGATCTCGTGTCCCTCCCGAAAAGGGATTCCCGCGCGAACCAGCTCCTCGGCGAGATCCGTGGCGCCGAGCGCCGGATCTTGCGCGGCCGCGTGCATGCGTTCCGTATTGAACTCCAGCGACGCGACCAATCCCGGCAGCACCGCCAGGCTGACGCGGGCGGTTTCAACGGCGTCGTAGAACGGTTCCTGCGTTTCCTGCAGATCCTTGTTGTAGGCCAACGTCAGCCCTTTACTGATCGTCAACAACGTCACCACGTCGCCAATCACGCGCGCGGGTTTCGCGCGCAGCAATTCGGCGATGTCGGGGTTGCGTTTTTGCGGCATCAACGAGCTTCCCGAACAATAGCCCTCGCCCAGTTGCACGAACCCGAATTCGGTCGTCGACCACAGCACCAGTTCTTCCCCGAGGCGCGACAGGTGCACGCCGAGCAACGCGCATGCGAAAGCTATCTCGGCCGCAAAGTCTCGATCCGATACGGCATCCAGGCTGTTGTGTGTGGGCTCGTCGAATCCCAATGCGCTTGCGGTCGCGGCGCGATCGATGCCAAGGCTGGTCGCCGCCAGCGCGCCCGATCCCAACGGGGATTGGCCTGCCCGCCGGGCGGCGTCCAGCAGGCGCCCGCGGTCGCGCCCCAGCATTTCGGCGTATGCAAGCAGATGGTGTCCGAGCGTCACCGCTTGTGCCCGTTGCAAGTGCGTGTAGCCCGGCAGCAGCGTCTCCGCGTGTTGGCGTGCCTGCCGGCATAACGCCACGCGCCCGCGGTCGATTTGATTGACCAGTTCGGCGGCCGCGGCGCGTGCATACAACCGCAGGTCGGTCGCAACCTGATCATTGCGGCTGCGCGCCGTGTGCAGGCGCCGTCCGGGCTCGCCGATGATCGCGGTCAGGCGGCTTTCGACGTTCATGTGGACGTCTTCAAGGGCGGCGTCGAGCGTCTGCTCGCCCCGCGCGAATTCGCCCGCCACTTGGTCGAGTCCCGCGACGATCGCGTCAGCGTCCGCGGACGAAATCAAACCGACGCTCGCCAACATCCGGGCGTGCGCTTGGCTGCCGCGCACATCGTCGGAAAGTAGTCGTCGATCAAATGCAATGCTGGCGTTGAGCGCCAACGCCGCTCCATCCATCTCCGCGGTGAATCGCGCGCCCCGGCCGCCCCCAATCGGCTTGCCGCTGCCCGGCCTACTCGACGACATGCGGCCTTATACCAAAGTGGCGCGGGACCGATCCGCACGTTATCTTTGTCTCAGGCCATCCGCGAGCGACTGGCCCAACAAAGGAGGAAAGAGGCATGGCGAAACGCAATCCACTGACCGGTTGGACTTCACTTCGCACGTCAACCCGCTTCGGATCTAAGGAGTCCGGGCGAGCCTGATGGGGAGACCCTCAAGGGTCTTTTGCCCCCGTGTGGCCTCCCCTGAGCGATCTCAGCGGTGACCACACAGCAGTCCCCTTTACGGACCAGCTGTTCGTAACCCGTCCGAGCCCACTTCAAGGACGTAACCCGTCGCGGTGGCGTGGCTCGCACCCCGCGACAAAAATTGGGCGGCTCCATAGTGGTGCTAGCCCACGACCAGTCCACTAGCGGATGACACGCGCCGGTGAGCCCTCGGGTTCCCGGCGCGTTTTTTTTGTGCGCCGACCTCGTCGGCCTCGTCGAGGCTGAATAGGCGAGGAACCTTTGGCGGTCGACGCGCGCCTGGCTCAGGAGGCCCGCTTGACGCGTAGACCGCGGAGCTCCGTGAAGAACTTATCCGTGGTGTCGATGCTGTTTTCGAGCGACTCCACGATCAGATTCAACAGGGTGTCGTTCTCGAATCGCAACGCTTCGTAGTACCGCTGGCGCTCGATCGAATGAACCACCGCCGGCAGGTAGCCATGTCGCAAGAGGATGAAATTCATCAGTAGGCGCGCGACCTTGCCCGAGTTCTTGGTCCACGGATAAATCTTGAGCAAGCGATAGTGGGCCCTCGTCGCGCGCGTGATGGGGTGCAGGTCTTGAAATTCGTCCGACTCCATCCACTCACCCAGTTTGCGCATCTTCTGCGAAATCTTATCGGGCGGTGTTATCTCGTGATAGTAAAGCCGGTGCAGCGGATTCTCACGACGGTAGGGGTATCCTTTTGCCGCCGCGTCCGGCGTCAGCTTGGCGTACAGGGTGCGGACGAGTTCGTGGTCGACCGGCAACGCCTTCTTGCCCAAGGTGGCCGCTTGTTCGCGGACCCAGTCGAGGGCCTGCTTGTGCAAGCGAACCTCCTCGTACATCGGAATCAGCGTGACGTCGCTAATGATACGTTGATCGATGGCCGCCTTCAGCTCGGAGTAGGACAGAACGACGCCTTCGAGCGCGTTGTCATGAAACAACCACGAAACGTCCAGGCGATCCTGGTAGTCCTTCATCAGGGTCGCGGGAAACGTGGCCAGCTTCGCTCGCAGCGTCTCCATCCGGGAGTCGATCTCGAAAAACTTGGCGTCCATACCCATCACTCCTGATTCGCCTAATTCAGTTCGGGACCACGGCTAACCGATAAAGCCCACCTCGGTATTTCCGCCAGCGAGTGTATCTGCCTTTATCCTAATCGTCAAGCGGGGTTACGGTATTTGGATCGCTCGCGGCCTGCTCAGTGCCCGATCTTGTGCCCGATCTTGAGTCCGATCCCGGAACCCGCCGCGTCGTCCGAAATGGCCTCCGTTCATCCTTGCCTGTTGGTTGGTCCTCGCCTCCATTTTCTTTGCCGCGCACACGCGGTTCAACAGCTCGGTGAGCAGGTGGCACCTGCCCTCCGCTCGACCATGGGCCAAATCCATGCCACGTGGGTGATTACTACAATATCATGCAATCATTGAGGAAAAACTTGACTTGCTTCGGAAGCGGAAAAGAATCGGGGACGCGCGATACCGCGCTTAAAGATGATCGTCAGTCGTGAAGCTGTTTCCGGGCATGAGCCGGTCCTGATCCAGGAAATGCTGGGGCTCCTGGTCCCGCACGAGGTAGGCCAAGGTAGGATATTTTGCGATGCGACGGTGGGGCTCGGGGGGCATGCCCGGGCCATCTTGGAACATGCTGGACCGCAGACCCGTTTGATCGGCCTCGATCGAGACCAGGACGCCCTGGCATGCGCGCGCGATGTGTTGGCGCCCTTCGCACAAAGGGTGACGCTGGTCCATGCGCCGTTCTCCCGAATTCGTTCGGTCCTGGATGCACTCGGCGCGATTCCCGTGGACGGCTTCTTGGTCGATCTGGGCGTGTCGTCGCCGCAACTTGATCGGGCCGAGCGCGGATTTTCGTTCCAGCGAAGTGGCCCCCTCGACATGCGCATGGACCAGTCGGTGGGCGAGACGGCCGCGGATTTCCTGGCGCGTGTCAGCCAGGCGGAGCTGGAACGAGTGTTGCGGGATTATGGCGAAGAGCGGTTCGCCGGACGTATCGCGCGCCACATCGTCGAGGCACGCGACCGCGGCGAGCTCGATTCCACGGGCACGCTGGCCGCGATCATCGCTCGGGCGGTTCCAGGCCGCGAGCGCCACAAGAACCCGGCCACCCGCACATTTCAGGCCCTGCGCCTTGCGGTCAACCGCGAGTTGGAGGAGCTCGACACTTTCTTGGATCAGGCGCCAGCGTGTCTGCGTTTGGGCGGACGCCTGTGCGTGATCGCGTTTCACTCGCTCGAGGACAGGATGGTCAAGCGCCGCTTTCGCGCCATGGCGGATCTGGCGACACCTTCGCCCCGGCTGCGCATTCTCACCAAACGCATCGTCGTGGCCTCGGATGAAGAGCAAGCCCGAAATCCCCGGTCGCGGTCCGCGAAAATGCGCGCCGCGGAGAGGGCGGCATGATTTCGCCGCACCCGGGCGCGGGAGCCGGCGGGGTGGCGCCCGGGTTGGTGCCAGGCCTTTCTCCCGCGGCTCTGTTTCGCGCCTCGGGTTCTCGCCGTGGCGTGGGCGTCGGCGTGTTTCTGTTGGTCATCGTGACGGCGGGGGCTCTGGCGCATGTGGGCGTTCGGCTCAAGGGCTTAGAGGTCGCCTACGATTTGGGGCGCGAGCGGCGCACGGCCACCGAGCTAGAGGAACAGCGGCGGCGCCTGCAGATCGAAATCGGTATGCTGAAAGATCCGCGCCGGGTGATTGCGCTTGCGCGCGCGAAGTTGAACATGGGGCCACCGCCGCCCGAGGCGATCTGGCGGTTGGGGTCGGGCCAATCGATCCGCGATGCCGGGCCCCGAGCGACATCGTCGGGCTTCAGCCTGGCGGGCGCGACCAGCACGGCGATAGGGCCGCGCGCCACACGTCCAGCGAACCGTCCAATGAAAGGCGACCGATGATCTCGGTAGTGGGTCGATGGACGCGGGTCCGCATTTTCGCTTGCGGCGCGGTTTTCGCCGGGTTGTTCGGCGCGGTGGCCCGACGCGCCTATCAACTTCAGGTCGGCGGGGAATCGGAACGGCTCCGCGCGATGGCCGAGGAACAATATTTGCGTGAGATCGAGCTGCCGCCAAGGCGCGGCCGGATTCTGGACCACAATGGGGCCGAGTTGGCATCGACCGCCGACGTGGACTCGATCTACTGCAATCCCCGACGGCTGCCCGAGCCGCGCGAAGCCGCGCACAAGCTGGCGCGCGTGTTGGGAATCGATCAGAAGGATCTTGCCCAGAAACTGGGACAGAAGCGATTCTTCACCTGGGTCAAACGCAAGGTCACTCCCGAAGAGGTGGAGGCTGTCAAGGCGCTCGGATTGCCTGGAATGGGGTTTGTCCGCGAGCCGCGCCGCTTCTATCCGAACCGGATGTTGGCTGCGACGGTCATGGGACATTCGGGGGCGGACGGACAGGGTCTGGACGGGGTCGAACTGGCTTTCGACAAGCACCTGCGTGGGCAGCCGTCATCGGTTCAGGGGGTAAGGGATGCGCTCGGGCGCGAGCTGTTCGTCGACGGCATGGGCGAATCGAGCAGCGGCGCGGGCAGCGACGTCGTCCTGACGATCGATCGATACCTGACCTTCGTGACCGAGCGGGCCATCGCCGAGGCACAAGATCGATACCACGCGAAGGGCGTGATGGCGGCCGTGCTGGATCCCCGTACGGGGGAGCTCTTGGCGATGGCTTCGGTGCCGTCATACAACCCGAATGATCCCAGCGGTGCGGCCGAGCGCGGCGCGCGGAATCGCATCATCACCGACGCTTTCGAACCGGGATCCACGATGAAAACGTTCACCATCGCATCCGCGCTGGATGCGGGCGCCGTCCGGCCGGAGGACCGGTTCGATTGCCAGATGGGCAAGCTGATGGTCGGGAAATACACGGTCCACGACACCCATCCGCATGGATCGTTGACCGTCGCGGAGGTGTTCAAGTTCTCCAGCAACATAGGCGCCACCAAAATCGCGCGTCGGCTGGGCAGGGAGCGTCTGGCCGCGTCGCTCACGCGCTTCGGTTTCGGACGAAAGACGGGCTTGGGCCTGCCGGGCGAACAGTCCGGCGTTGTGCGGCCCATCGACAAATGGGGTGAAATTGGGTTTGCCAACGTTTCGTTCGGTCAAGGGTTGACGGCAACGCCTCTGCAAATCGTCTCGGGCATGGCGGCCATAGCCGCGGGGGGCGTGTATCACCCCCCCAGGATCGTGGCACGCGTCGTTCACCCCGACGGAACGTTCGAGGTGATGCCCGAGCGGCCTGCCATGCGCGTAATTTCGGAGAAGGCAGCGCGAGAGATGACGGGGATCATGGTCGGGGTTACGGAGGTGGGCGGCACGGCGCGAGCGGCCGCCATCGAAGGGTACGCGGTGGCGGGCAAGACAGGCACTGCGCAGAAGGTGTCAGGGGGGCACTACGACTCGACCAAGTGGGTGTCGTCGTTCATCGGGTTCGCTCCGGCCGAGGATCCGCGCGTGGCCATCGCCGTGATGGTCGACGAGCCGCAAGGCGCGCATTTGGGCGGCGCGGTCGCGGCGCCGATCTTCAAGGAGATAGCTGAGCAGGTCTTACGGTATCTGCACGTACCCCCATCCCGGGCGTTGATGGCGGAGATGGCGAACAAGAAAGGCGTTCGAGGCAGTGCGGAGGTGCCGGGGACCTTCCGGGGGAAGGCCGGAGCGGGGAAAAGCGCAACCGATGACGGTGACGAGGCCGACGTCGATGAACGTCCTGGGTCGGATCTGGCTCTGGCGCCGATCGATTCAAATGGAGTGTCGGCGGATGAGACGGTCGACAACGCCATTGGCTGGGAAACCGTGGCGACGTCCGATGGCCTGGCGACTTCCCATGAGAGGGATCAAGGCGACGGGAGGGACGCACGCCCTGATGTTGCCAATGCGGATACCGATACCGATACGGACACGGCGAGCGTTACCGACACCGAGGTGGCTCGCACGATCGTGGTGCCTGATTTCACGGGTTTGACGGTCGCGGCGGTCCTGCGGGCTGCTCATCGCGGTGGCGTCGAACTGGCGCTGAACGAAGGGGGGGCGGTCACCGGCGTGGCCCTGCACCAGGATCCGCCGCCCGGTCCAGCCGCGGCCGGGGTCGTCTGTCGCGTAGCTTTTGGCCGGTCTCAGTAGCGGCAATCGCCGGCATGAGCCGGCCAGGCGCATGCTAAATTGCGCGAACATGCTGCCCCGCGGACCAGCCCGGATCGAACCTCCTACGTGGCGGCGGGCGGGATGAAGCTCGGGGACCTGCTCAACGGTTTGGATGACGTTCAGATCGCCGGCGAGTCGGGGGACGCCGTCGAGGTTCGCGAAGTTCGCGACGATTCACGCCTGGTCGCACCTGGTGACCTGTTCGTGGCGGTTTCGGGCGCCGTGGTGGACGGCCGCCAGTTCCTGGCCGACGCGGTGGCGCGCCAGGCCGTCGTCCTGGTGGTCGAACGAGCCGCGCACCATCAGTCCGGATCGCCGAGCGGCGGTCACGGTGGGTCAGCGCTCGCCGGGTTCAGTGGATTGCCAGATGGGTTCTCCGGTACGGTGGTGACGGTACCGAACGCGCGGCGGGCCTTGGCGACGATCGCGGCGAATCGCTTTGGGTCGGCGCGCGATCTTACGTTGAGCGCGGTGACCGGCACCAACGGCAAGACCACCACGACTTACCTGCTCGAATCGATGTTGGCCGCCGCGGGAATTCGCGCCGGCGTGATCGGAACCATCGCGTATCGGGTCGGTCCCGAATCGAGGGCCGGCGGGGAGGCGTTCCTGTCGCGGCCAGCACCGTTGACCACGCCCGGAACGCTGGCGTTGCATTCCTTGTTGGCTGACATGCGGCTCGCGGGTGTCCGCGATGTGGTCCTCGAGGCATCGTCCCACGCCCTCGACCAGGGACGGCTCGACGGCTGTCGGTTTCGTGTGGCCGGTCTCACCAACGTCACCCAGGATCACCTCGATTATCACGGATCGATGGCGCGGTATTTCGACGCCAAGGCCTTGCTCTTCGCGCGGCTGCTGGACCCGGCGGCGGGCGTTGCCGTCCTGCCCGTCGATCTTCCAGAAGGCCGCGCGATGCGGGCGCGGGTGACCGCGGCTGTCGGGGGACTATCCGTGCTCGGCGTCGCGGCAACCCCAGGAACCGCGGGCGCCGATGTCGTGGTCGAATCCGTCGCGATGTCGGCGGTGGGGATCCGCGCGCGGGTGGCCACCCCGATCGGGCCGATCGCGATCACATCGCCGCTCGTCGGGGGTTTCAATTTGGCCAACCTTGTGTTGGCTGTGGGCATGGGCATCGCGCGGGGTCTTGGTGCGTCGGCGATCGCGGCCGGCATCGAACGCTTGAACGGCGTGCCGGGTCGCTTGGAGCGCGTCCCCAACGAAGAGGGTGTCCTGTGCGTGGTGGACTATGCGCACACGCCCGATGCCCTCGAACGCGCGTTGGCCGCGGTTCGGCCTCTGGTCGGGGCGGCCGGACGCCTGATGGTGGTCTTCGGTTGTGGCGGGGATCGCGATAGGACCAAGCGACCGTTGATGGGGCAGGTGGCGGCCTCCGCCAGTGATCTGGCCATCGTCACGTCGGACAATCCGCGCGGCGAGGATCCGGACCAGATCATCGCCATGATCGTCGACGGAGTGCGCCGTCAGGGCGGGCGCGACCTCGAGACCGCGGCGAGTCTTACGAATTGGGCCCGCTTGCCAACGGCCGGGGTTCAGGCCGCGCGGGGGACCTTTCACATCGCGTCCGATCGCCGGGTGGCCATTCGAAGGGCGGTAGCCGCTGCTCGTGCCGGCGACGTCGTTCTGATCGCCGGGAAGGGCCATGAGGACTACCAGGTCATCGGTGCAAATCGAGTTCACTTCGACGATCGCGAGGAAGCAGCCGCCGCATTCTCGGCGAAAGCCTCGGGAGGACCGACACCGTGACGGGGTCGCGCGTTGAACCGCGGGCAGAGGCCCGAGCGACCTCTTCCGTCCCTGACGTCGGACTACGCCCGGCCACGCGCACGGTCGCGTTCGCGGTTCATGCGATGCGCGGCCGCCTGCTCGGTCCATCGTCGCCGGACGCCGCTTTCGCAGGCGCCGCCTTCGACAGCCGTCTCGTGCGGCCGGGCGAGATGTTCTTCGCGCTTCCCGGCGAGAAAGTCGATGGCTATGACTACTGCGCGGCGGCGACCGTGATGGGTGCGGCCGCCCTGGTGGTGGACATTCGGCGCGGGCTTCCTTCGGAATTGCGCGGTCCCAATGGCGGTTCGGCTGCCATTCCGGTGATCGGTGTCGACGATCCGTTGGCCGCACTCGCCGATCTGGCGCGCGCGATCCGGGCCGACTTTTCGGGCCGTGTCGTCGGCATCACGGGATCGAACGGCAAGACGACGACCCGTGAACTGACGGCCGCGGCGCTGGGCGCGGCGGGCCGCGTGCTGGAGACGCGGGGCAATTACAACACGGAGATCGGGTTGCCCTTGACCATCATAGGCGCCTCTGGCGACGAGGAGTTTTGGGTCCTCGAGATGGCGATGCGCGGACGCGGACAGATCGCGCTCCTCGCCGACATCGCCCGACCGCATGTCGGCGTCATAACCAACGTGGCCGGCGCCCACCTGGGATTGCTCGGATCGATCGAAGAAATCGCTCGGGCCAAGGGCGAGCTCTTCGTGGCGCTTCGCGACGGTGGAATCGCCGTCCTGCCCGGCGGCGACGCCCTGATTGAAGCCCAGGCCGCGCACCTACCAGACTCGCGAAAGCTTCATTTCGAAGGGGCGGGCATGGCGCCGGCCTCGGGTCTCGACGTTGTCATCCTGGAGAGCCTGCCCGCGGGCGTCGCCGGACAGGTCGTGCGCTACGCCGTGCGCCGGCAACCTGTGGTGGCGCGACTGCCTCTCGCGGGCCTGCACAACGCGCGAAACGGCGCCGCGGCCCTGGCGGTGGCGGCGGCTTTGCAAGTTCCAATTCCCGATGCGGCGCGCGCGCTTTCCCGGACGGTGCTGCCGCCGCACCGATCGCTCCCGATCACCGTGGCCGGGCGAATCATCTTGGACGACTGTTACAACGCCAACCCGGACTCGATGCGCGCGGCGCTCGGTGCGCTCTTCGAATCGACGGCGCGTTTCGGTGGCCGGGCGTTCGCCATCCTCGGGGACATGTTGGAGATCGGGCTGGATGCGCGCGAGCTGCACCGGGAGCTTGGACGCGAGGCGGGCGTTCGGCTGGCCGGTCTTGGCGTGCTCGGAGACCTGGGCGCCCAGATCGCAATGGGGGCGCGCGCCGTTGGCCTCGACGCGACGCGTGTGATTTGTGACGCTGACCCGAAAGCCGTCGCCAGCGCGATCGCGTCCTGGTCACGACCAGGGGACTGGATTTTGGTCAAGGCGTCGCGCGGCATGCGTCTTGAGCGTGCCATCGATTCGTTGGTGGAAGAATTTCGGAAGCAGACTCCGATCGCTTAGAACTCTTTGGGACGACCCCACGCGGAGCGAGCGGGCGGCGACGGCTGCTAGACACCCAGGCCAAAACCACGGAGGCGCCCGAGAGTGCTCTTTCATCTCTTTCACCACTTCCGCGAGAGTATTCCGGGAGCAAATGTATTTCGCTACGTTTCCACGCGCATGGGTCTGGCGACGCTGACGTCGTTGCTGATCACGTTTGCCGTCGCGCCCTGGTTCATCCGCCGCGCCCGTGCGCACCAGCTGGGCGAAGTCATCCGCGACGACGGCCCCACGACCCACGCGGCGAAGAGCGGCACGCCCACGATGGGGGGCACGCTAATCATCCTGGCGCTCGTCGCCGCCACCTTGCTGTGGTGCGATCTGCGGAGCACGCTGGTCTGGCTGACGCTGCTTGTGACCGTGGGTTTCGGGGCAATCGGTTTTTTCGACGACTATCTGAAGATCACGCGCAAGAACAAGAAAGGCCTGCCTGGGCGTCTCAAGCTGCTAGGACAATTCATCATTGGCGGCCTTGCCGTGGCGTTGCTGTTCACTGGTGACGCCCTGCCCGTCGAGGTGAGGCTGCGATTGGCGCCACCCCTGCTCAATTTCGATCGTTTTCCGGTTGTGTTGCCCATCGGCGCGTACATCGCGTTCGGGATCTTCGTTCTTCTGGCCGAATCCAACGCTGTGAATCTCACCGACGGCCTCGATGGACTGGCGATCGGGCCGGTCATAGTCTGCTCGTTCACGTTCATGTTGCTCGCCTACGCGGCGGGCACGACTCTGCGCGATTTCAACATCGCCGAGTATCTGGGTATGGCGCCCGTGCGCGGCGCAGGGGAGCTGGCGATCTTCTGTGGCGCGATGGGCGGCGCCGGCATCGGCTTCCTTTGGTTCAACACCCACCCCGCGCAGGTGTTCATGGGCGACGTCGGTGCCCTTGCGTTGGGGGGCGCTCTCGGGTTCGTGGCTCTGGCGACCAAGACGGAGCTGTCCCTGCCCATCATCGGGGGGGTCTTCGTCCTGGAGGCCGTCAGCGACATCATCCAGGTCGGGTACTACAAGCGGACCAAGAAGCGGATCTTCCTGATGGCCCCGATTCACCACCATTTCGAGAAGCTGGGCTGGCCGGAATCACGAATCGTGGTGCGTTTTTGGATCGTATCCTTCGCTTGCGCCATTCTGGGACTGATCCTGACCCTGAAGGTCAGGTGAATCCCACCCGTGATTGAACTACAAGACAAAAGCGTCCTGATTGTGGGCCTCGGCCGTTCGGGCTTGGCGGCAGCGCGTGTAGCAGCCGCGCGCGGTGCCCGTGTCACCGTGACCGACATTCGCGCCGCGGAGACGCTCCGTGACGCCGTCGCCAAGCTCCCGGATGGTGTCGCCCAAGAGCTGGGAGAACACAAACAGGAGACCTTCCTTGCCGCGGACTTGATCGTTCTTTCGCCGGGCATTCCGCGCCTGCCCGCGCTCGATGCCGCCGCGAAAGCGGGTGTACCCATCACCGGCGAAATGGAGTTTGCGTCGCGCCTCATCAAAGGAACCATCGTTGCGATTACCGGCACCAATGGAAAGTCGACCACGACCACCTTGTGTGGCGCGATCATCAGGGCCAGCGGCTACCCGACGTTTGTCGGGGGCAACCTTGGCGAACCACTTTGTGAGGCCGTGGGAAGCCGCGCGGCCGAGCCGGGCGGTCTTCTAGTCGTCGAAGCATCCAGTTTTCAACTGGAGACCGTGGAAGACTTTCACCCTCGGATCGCCGTGCTGTTGAACGTGACGCCGGATCACCTGGATCGCTATGCGGATTTCGATGCCTACGCCGCAGCCAAGTCGAAGATCTTCGCGCGACAGGGGGCGTCCGACTTCGCCGTCGTGAACGCCGACGACGCCGTCGCCCGTCGCTGCGCGGAAGGCACCGCCGCACGCCAGATCCTGTTTTCAACCTCGGGCAAACGCAAAGACGGCGGGTGGTTGGAGGCCGAGGCCTTGTGCGTGCGCCTGCGGGGTGGCGACATCGAGCGATACCCGACGAACAATCCGTCCCTGGTCGGCCGTCACAACCACGAAAACGCGTTGGCGGCGCTGCTGGCGGGGCGCTTGGCGGGGGCGACACCATCGGAGGCCCGGCGGTCGCTGCTCGAATTTCGCGCTCTTGCCCATCGCATGGAACTGGTCGCGGAGGCGCGTGGAGTCGAATACTACGACGATTCGAAGGGGACCAACGTCGGGGCGGTTGCCGCGGCGTTGTCGGGATTCCCGCGGCCGGTCGTGTTGATCGCCGGCGGACGCGACAAAGGGGGAGACTACGCCCCCTTGGCCGAAGTGTTCGCCCGCGTTGGTCGCGCCGCGGTTCTGATCGGCGAGGCCGCCGATCGCATCGCGGCGTCGTTCCGCTTCGTCATGCCTGAGGACAAGATCTTGCGCGCCCGAACACTGGAGGAAGCGGTCGAAAAGGCGTCTGTTGCCGCCGTGAGGGGGGACGCCGTCGTACTGTCGCCCGCCTGTTCCAGCTTCGACATGTTTCGCGACTATGCCCATCGCGCCGAAGTGTTTCGCGCGGCCGTGCGCGCGATCGTGGGTGACGAGGCCATGCAATGAATTCGCGGGGACCGCAACGTCGGGAAGGTCGGTGTCCATGTCACCGGGGATGACGGGCGGACGCGCGAGCGGAGCGGGCCGGACGCGGACGCAACGTCAGGAAGGTCGGTGTCCATGTCACCGGGGATGACGGGCGGACACGCGAGCGGAGCGGGCCGGACGCGCGCGTTCCTCAGCAATGCTTGGGGCGGGTTGCGCGGATGGTTCGTGTCGTCCCCAGCGCCCCAGTCGGGGCCAGCCACGGTGGCCGGCATGATTCGTCCGAGCGAGGTGGGGGTGGACCGCATGTTGTGTGGCACCGTGCTCATCTTGGCGGCCTTCGGCGGCGTCATGATCTTCTCTTCCGGCGCTGTGTTCGCCGCGCGAAAGTATGGCGATGCATTCTACTTCCTGAAACGGGAGCTCATTTATGCGCTGTTGGGACTGATCGCCTTCACGATCGCGCTGAGGGTGGACTACGGCGTCTTTCGCCGCCTGGCCTATCCGCTGTTGTTTGTCAGCATTGTGTCTCTGGTGGCGGTCCTGAAGATCGGGTCGCGCGCCGGGGGAGCCATCCGCTGGTTCCGCCTCGGCCCGTTGTCGTTTCAACCCGGGGAGCTGGCCAAGTTCGCCTTGTGCGTCTATTTGGCCACGCTCTTGGCCCGTAAGGCGGAGAAGGTCCGCGACTTTTCGGTCGGCTTCCTTCCTCCGCTCGTGGTGACAGGCGTGATGATGGGCCTGCTGTTGAAGCAACCCGATCTGGGAACGGCCGTCATTTTTGGTCTGGTCGCGTTGGGTTTGCTGTTCATCGCGGGGACGCGTACGAGCTACCTGATCCTGGCCGTGTTGGTGGCGGCCCCGGTTGGCTGGAAATTCATCGTGTCGACCCCCTTTCGGATGCGGCGCATGTTGGCGTTCCTGGATCCGTGGGCGTTTCGGCGCGATGTGGGTTACCAGATCACGGAATCGCTGATCAGCGTCGGTTCGGGCGGCGTGACCGGCCTGGGCCTCGGGGATGGGCGCCAGAAGTTGTTCTTCCTCCCCGAAGCGCACACGGATTTCATCCTGTCGATCGTCGGTGAGGAACTGGGTCTGGTCGGCGTTTCGTTCGTGATTGTCGCGTTCGCGGTTCTGGTCTGGCGCGGCCTGCGGGCGGCGATGCGGGCGCGCGATCTGTTCGGGTCGTACCTGGCGTTCGGCATCAGCGCGATGTTCGGTCTGCAGGCGCTAATCAACATCGGCGTGGTTTTGGGATCACTGCCCACCAAGGGGCTGCCCTTGCCGTTCATCAGTTACGGCGGGACGTCGTTGGTGGTCAGCCTGTTCATGGCCGGGGTACTCGCCAATATCTCGGCGCGCAACCCGGAGCCGCGAGACTTGTTGTGGTGGGGCGGCCGCTCCCCCGGCGGACGTTCCGCGAACAAGCGCGTCGAACAAGGTCCGCGCCTGATCGTCGAGGTGGGTTCCCCGCGCAGGCGTTCGCGCGCGGCGCCACCCGTGCAAGGGGAGACACCGCCGCCGGTGCGGGATGTTTGACATGCGTGTGTTGATCGCGGGCGGTGGTACTGGCGGCCACCTTAATCCGGGAATCGCGATTGCCGAGGAGGTGACCGGGCGTCCTGGCAATCAGGTCCTTTTCGTGGGCACAGCCCGGGGCCTGGAATCGAAGTTGGTGCCCGCGGCCGGGTTTCGCCTGGAAGTCTTGGATGTGAGCGGCCTCAATCGCGTGGGCGCGGGTCGTTTCGTGAAGGGCCTTTTGCGCTTGCCCGCCGCGTTCTTCGCGTCGCGGGGGATCTTGAAGAAATTCCGTCCCGATCTGGTAGTTGGCGTCGGAGGATACGCCTCGGGGCCCATCGTATTGACGGCCGCGCTGCTCGGATATCCGACCGCGATCCAGGAGCAGAACAGCCATCCGGGCTTCACGAATCGGTTATTGGGTCGTTTCGTGACGCGGGTCTTCATCGCCTTCGAGGACGCGGCGGCGTTCTTCGCGCGTCGCAAGACCGTGCTCGCGGGAAACCCCGTGCGTCGGAAGTTCTTGCAGCCATCCACCACCGCCGCTGCGCCAAAAGCGACCACTTCGGGGCCTTCGGGGTCCATGACGGTCTTGGTTGTCGGCGGCAGTCAGGGTGCGCGCGCCGTCAATGATTTGGTCATCGGCGCGGCGGCTGTATTGCACGGCGAGGGCCGTCTTCCGCGCATCGTGCATCAGACCGGCCCATCCGACGAGGCGCGCGTTCGCGAGAGATATGCCGAGCTGGGGTTGACCGGTCTCGTCGACGTACGGCCGTTCATCGACGACATGTCGTCGGCGCTCGGCACTGCCACACTGGTGGTCGGGCGCGCCGGCGCGCTGACGCTGGCCGAGCTGGCCATGGTCGGCCGCCCCGCGATACTAATTCCTTTGCCGACCGCCGCCGCCGATCACCAGAGCCGGAATGCCGCCTCGTTCGCGCGGGCGGGCGCCGCGATCGTCGCCGACCAAGCAAGCACCACGCCTGCCGCCTTGGCGCGCCTGGTCGCCGACCTTTGCGCCGACGCCGATCGCCGCGCGGCGATGTCGCGATTGATGGCGAAGCTCGGTCGACCCGCGGCGGCCAGCCAGATTGTCGACGAGCTGGAGCGAGTCGCGGGCGGCCCGACCAAGAACAGGGGGGCTCCCGCCTAATGTTTCGCAAGCGGGATGTCGCGATTCATTTCGTCGGCGTGGGCGGAATAGGCATGTCCGGAATCGCCGAGGTGTTGGTCAATCTGGGCTATGCCGTTTCGGGATCGGACGTGCGCGCCTCGGACGTTACGCGCCGCCTGCAGACGCTGGGAATTGCGATCCAGATTGGCCACGCCGCCCTTCACGTGGCACGCGCCGACGTGGTCGTCATCTCCAGCGCCGTGCGGGCCGACAACCCTGAAGTCCTGGCCGCCCGCGCGCGGGACATTCCGGTCATCCCGCGCGCCGAGATGCTCGGTGAGCTAATGCGCGTCAAGGACGGCGTCGCCGTGGCTGGCTCCCACGGCAAGACGACGACGACCACGATGATCGCGTCGGTGCTGGCCCGGGCGGGTCTGGATCCAACCGCGATCATCGGTGGCAAGGCCCGCGCCTTCGGCTCGAACGCGCGCCTCGGCCAAGGTGAGGTTCTGGTCGCCGAGGCGGATGAATCCGACGGATCGTTTCGCCACCTGTTTCCCATGGTCGCGGTCGTGACGAACATCGACCGCGAGCACCTGGACCACTACGGCGGCATGGACGCTTTGCGCGCCGCCTTCCTTGATTTCGCGAACAAGGTTCCGTTCTATGGACTGATCGTGCTGGGGGCGGACGATCCGGTCGCCGCCAGCCTGGCGCCAGATCTGCTGAAACGCCACGTGACCTATGGTCTGCGTGCGGGCGACTATCGCGGCGAAGTGCTGTCCGCGGGGCCCGACGGTACTCGGTTTCGGGTGATGGCGCGCGGCAAGGCGCGGGGTGAGGTCCACGTACGCATGCCAGGCGTCCACTATGCGGAGAACGCGCTGGCGGTGCTCTGTGTGTCCGATTTTCTGGGCGTCCCGTTTTCCGACTATGCGGCCACCCTCGAAAACTTTGAAGGTGTAGACCGCCGATTTTCCGTGCGTGGAGAGGTGCATCGCGTTCTGGTCATTGATGACTACGGTCACCATCCCACGGAACTAAAGGCGACCGTGGCTGCCGCGCGACTGTATAGACGGCGCGTGATCGTCGCGTTTCAGCCGCATCGTTACACCCGCACCCGCGATCTGTTCGGCGATTTCGCGCCGGCGCTGGCGGGCGCGGACATGGTCGTCCTGACCGACGTCTACGCCGCCGGGGAGGCTCCGATCGCGGGCATCACGGCGGAGAAGTTGCTGGCCACGTTCGCTCCCGGTCGCGCCGCGCGCTACGTACCGCGCTCCGATCTGGCCGCCACTCTGGCGGAATTGGCGGCGCCGGGCGATCTCGTATTGGTGCTGGGCGCGGGAGACATCACGCAGGTGGCACCCGACCTTCTGGCGCGCCTTGGGGGTGAGGGCGCGGCCCCCCTGGTTTCGACGCCCATACCTCGGCCTCGGGGAGACGGAACGTGAGCACCGGTCCAGGCAAGCATCCCGCCCTGAGTCGCGACCAGGCCAGGTACGCTCGTCGGGACACGCGCGTCATCGCCGATCGCCCGAGCAGGCGACCGTCCGGAGTCGCGCCCGCACACGTCCCCAACCCAGTCGGCCCGGGCGCGGACCGATTGCAGGAACCCCGGGAGAAGCCCGCCGTTCGGCCACGCGGCGGATTCTTTGCGTGGCGACGCGCGAACCGGCGCATCACCGTCCAGAGCCGTTCGCCCGCCGTATGGATTGGGGAGCAGCTGGCGGCGCTCGCACGGCGCTTGTTGATCGTAGGCAAGATCCTGGCGGCGCTCGCCGTATTGGCGGGGGCAGTCGCGGGGGGACGCCTGGCGGCGAAACATGTCGTCGCCTCCCCGCGATTCGCTTTGCGCGAAGTTCGCGTCGGGCCGACCGCTCATGTTTCCCGCGACGAGATCATCGAACGGTCGAGCGTCGTCATCGGCGACCGGTTGCTGGCCCTCGACACCGACGTGATCGCGGCTCGCCTGGCAAGGCACCCCTGGATCGCGGCCGCGCGGGTCCGGCGCGAACTGCCGGCGACGTTGGTGATCGACGTGACCGAACGACAGGCCGCGGCGGTCGCGGTGATCGGTGGGCTCTATCTGCTCGACGAACAGGGGCACCCGTTCAAGCACGCCACGCTGGCGGAATCGGACGGGCGCCTGGTGTTGACGGGAATCTCGCGCGCCGAATACGCCCGGTTGCCGCGCGCCAGCGAAGCGGCGTTTCGCGAGGCCCTGGCGCTCTTTTCGGAGTATCAGCACCCCGATGCCCTGGCCTCCGCGCGACAAGGCAGAGGGAGCGCCCCCGGGATCCGTCCCACCCTGTCTGAGATCCACATTGATCCACGAACAGGGTTTTCGTTGTTTCTGTACGATGGAGGCGCTGAAATTCGCCTCGGACGGGGTCAGATCGCCGACAAGCTGGCGCGCCTGGATGAGCTCCTGACGCAATTTGGACCTCGCCGCGCATCGACCTTGCGGGTCGTTCATCTGGAGGGGCCCGCCGGCGACCGCGTGCCCATCAAACTGGCTCCAACTCCCGACGACGTGCCGGCCGTCCCGCCGGGGCCGACGACACAAACGAAGCCCAAGAAGGGTCAGTAGGGCCTTGGACCCACCTGGCACATGAACTGCCCCTTTTGGTGGTGCCGAGCGTTATCACCGTGATGTTTCGAGACCGATGGTCTGCTGAGATGCCGATGCCGCGCGCTGCGAGGCTTGCGCTTGCCATCGCGGGGGTGCTTTTTGGATGCGCCGAGGATCCGAACGGCGGGTTCAACCCCGGTGCCGATTCCGGCGTTCCGCCGGTCAATCCGAGCGTGCCGAGCGTGCCGGACGGACCCGTTATACCGGTGGGGCCGCCGATGAAAGGGCTGCACGTGGTCGGCAACCACATCGAGAACAGCGATGGGCTGACCGTACGCTTGCACGGCGCAAATCGCTCGGGTTCGGAGTACCAATGCGCTCATAACGCCGGAATCTTCGATGGTCCGGCCACCCTAGCTTCAATCCAGGTGATGGCATCCTGGAAAATCAACGCGGTTAGGATTCCGCTGAACGAGACCTGCTGGTTGGGCATCAACGGTTTGTCCGCGGATTTCAGCGGTGACAACTACAAGCAGGCCATCGTCGCTTTCGTGAACCTGTTTCACCGGTACAACATTGTTCCGATTTTGGATCTGCACTGGGCGGCTCCCGGCACGACCGTGGCCGACCGGTTGCAGCCGATGCCGGATGCCGATCACGCGGCCGCGTTCTGGACCGATGTCGCGACCACGTTCGCTGCCGACGATGGCGTGGTCTTCGAGCTGTTCAACGAGCCGTTCCCGGATCGCAACCGCGATTCGGCCGCTGGGTGGCTGTGCTGGCGCGACGGGTGTAACGCGAATCAATCCGTGCCGAGCGGGCAGCCAGCGAAGATGTATCAGGCGGCAGGAATGCAGGCGCTGGTCGACGCGATCCGCGCCACTGGGTCCAAGCACCTGCTGCTGCTGGGAGGATTGCAGTACTCGAACGCCCTGTCTCAGTGGATGGCGTACGCTCCCGTCGACGCGGAGGCGAACCTGGGCGCCGCGTGGCACGTGTACAACTTCAACGGGTGCGGCAACGCCGGCTGCTGGGACGGTGTCCCCGCGACGCTGGCGGCGACAGTACCGATTGTGATGACCGAGTTCGGCGAAAACTCGTGCACGAGCACCTTCATTGGATCGCTTTTGCAGTGGGGCGAGGCCCACGGGGTCGGTTACCTGGCCTGGACCTGGAACGCCTGGGGAACGTGCGTGCCGCCCACGCCACCCGCGACACAGGGCGGGCGACCCTGGGCCCTGATCGGCGACTTCGCGACGGGCACACCGAACGGCGGCTACGGCCAAGGCTATCACGATCACTTGGCTGGCTTGTAGGTTGGATGTTGCTCTCGGGGTCGGACCAGACGATCGCCGGGACAATCGATCGCGCTCCAACCGGCATCTCGGAGCAGAGAATGCGGTATCCTTGTTCCTATGCGGGGGGCCTCTTGTTCATTGCCGCCTACGAGCGAAGCGCTTTGGGATGACCGAAAGCGTCCATATTTCTTGTGGTGGACCAACGCCTCGGGGGCGGACCTGCGCGGACACCTGACCGCCTCGAGTCCTGAGGAGCGCGCATATTGGATGGGCGCCTTGCTTCGGGAGGCGAACACGCGGGACGTCTGGCTCTACGTGACCCCGCAAGAGATTCGAGCGAACTGGAATCGCCTGGTCCGTTATCTCGGTCGATCACGTGAGATGTGGGCCTTTCTTCTCGGGCTGCCCAAGCCAACGTGGCCACCGGTAGTTCCGACCGCGGGATAGCCGACATGGCTCAGGGTTTTTGATCCGCGGGTCGTCGGCGCGGATTTGCTGCGCTTCCTTCAGTCCTGCCAGCACCATGCCCCATTTCACCTCGGGGGCGGCGCGGCGTTGGGAGGGGTTTATCTGCGACATCGATTGTCGGACGACGCCGCTCCTTTTTTTCACGAGCCCGGCGGTCACCGTGATTTGGTGCGAGCCCTTCCCGATGTGGCGCGAGAAACCGGTTTCCCCGTCTCGGTTGTGAGGGACGCCGGCAGTCTGGTCCGGGCGCGCGTCGCCCTGCCGCACGAGCCAATCGAAGTTGATGTGGTCCACGACCCGGTCCTGGATGTTGCATCGCCACCACCACCCGTCGATGGGATCACGGTGGACTCGCTCGCGGACCTTCGGGCGAACAAGCTGACATGCATTCTCTCGCGGTCGGAGCCCCGCGATCTGGTCGATCTGCTGTTCCTGGATCGCGCGGGATATCCCCCGGAAGCTGATCTGGGCCTCGCGTTGCGCAAGGACGCGGGTATCGATCCGGGTGTCCTGGCGTGGTTGCTGCTGGAGTTCCCGATCCAGCCCCTGCCGGCGATGTTGGAACCGCTTGAGCCAGCGACCCTGGCGGCCTTCCGCGACGACCTTCGCGAACGCTTTCGCCGAATTGCCGTGCCGGAACCATAAGGGCCGGGCCTGGCTGGGATGTCCTTCGGCTCGATCAAGCAAAAAAATCGACGGCGTTTGAAATCACGGGTATTTCTGCAGGGCGGGCTTCTTAACCGCGTCCCAGCCAACCCGAACAGGCCCCGGCCACAGCAACCCGGATATTCATGCCGCGAAAATCCTCGGACATCATTGTCGGCCTCGACATCGGCACCACCAAGGTTGCCGCGGTCGTGGGCGAGCTCGGGCCTGACGGCCTGGACGTAATCGGGATCGGCACGCATCCCTCACGCGGCCTGAAGAAGGGCGTGATCGTCAACATCGATTCGACGGTCGCGTCGATCAAGCAGGCGATTCTTGAAGCCGAGAGCATGTCCGGCTGCGAGATCTCGCAGGTGTACGTGGGCATCGCCGGCGGTCACATCAAGGGCGTGAACTCGACGGGCACCGTCGCTGTCAAGGACAAGGAAGTCCGCCCCACGGATATCGCCAAGGTGCTGGAGCTGGCGCGCGCCATAGCCCTGCCCGTGGATCGCCACATCGTTCACGTGCTGCCCCAGGAATACAAGATCGATGGGCAGGACGGCGTGCGCGAACCGATGGGCATGTGCGGTGTGCGTTTGGAGGCGAGGGTCCATATCGTCACCGCCGCCGCCGCCGCCGCGCAGAACATCATCAAGTGCTGCACCCGCTGCGATTTGGAAGTGCTGGACATCGTGCTTGAACCGCTGGCCTCCGGCGAGGCGGTCCTGGAAGAAGACGAAAAGGGGCTGGGCGTGGCGCTGGTGGACATCGGGGGCGGCACCACCGACATCGCCATCTTTACCGAGGGAGCGGTCGCCCACACCAGCGTCATCCCGATTGGCGGCCACCAGCTGACCAGCGACATCGCGTTCGGGTTGCGGACGCCGCCGCACGAGGCCGAGAAAATCAAAATCCGCGCCGGCTGTGCGCTCGCATCCATGGTCCCGGAGGACGAGGCCCTGGAAGTTCCGTCGGTAGGCGGCCGGGCGCCGCGGATCCTGTCGCGACACGCGCTTTGCCGCGACATCATCCAGCCCCGCATCGAGGAGATCTTCTCTTTCGTGAAGGCGGAAATAGCGCGCCTCGGTTGTGAGGACATGCTGGCGTCGGGTGCTGTCATCACTGGCGGTGCCACGCAGATGCCCGGCATGACCGAGCTTGGCGAGGAAATTCTGGGTTTGCCCGTTCGGCGCGGAATGCCCAAGGGCGTCGGTGGCTTAGTCGAAGCCGTTCGTTCGCCGACTTTCTCTACAGCGGTAGGCCTCGTGCACTACGGCCTTGCGCGCGTTGCGGTCGGCGAGGCGGGCGAACAGGCGAAGCGAGGTGGACTTTTCTCGCGGGTACGCCGGTCGCTGAGCAACGTCTTTTAGACTTGGCCTAGCCAGCGCCTTCGGCCCACCCGTTTGACGACGACGCCGGCGGGGCGAAGCCGCACCTCCCGGTTCTTGGATGAGCTACGGCTGTCGCCATTCGGAAAAGTCATTTCGCTTGCTGAGCAGAGCAGGGCGTGTGCCGCTTGGTCAGGGCGTGGCGCCGGGGCGAATCAGCTTCGTGACGCTGCCACCCAGATCGGCGACGCCGTCGTAGAGCAACTGTGCCATATAGTCGAAGTTGTGCGCCCATGCACCAGGCTCCTTGCGTGAGAGCTGGTAGTTGAACGACGCCTTCATCAGCGCCGGCGTGAAGGCCGCGAAGGCATTCGTGGCCACCAGCTCGGCCGCGTCACACTGCCTGTTGCCGTTCTTGTCGTTGAAGAAGTAGGGGTAAGTTGCGCCGTCGTAGCAAAGGCCGGCCTTGTCTTGCATCGCCGCCAGTACCTTAGCGGCGAGGCCGTCGATCTCGGCCGCGAGTGGCTCGGCGATGTTGCCGTCGCCGTCGTAGTCGTCGGTGTGGACGAGGCGAATGTTCTTCGCGTCCCCGTCTGCGTCGGCATGGCAGTTTCGGCATCGGGTGTTCCAGGCATCGGCAATCTGAAACGTGTGGTGGCTGCTTTCGGGATCGTGGCAGGACGTGCACTGCGCTCCCCCCTGGTGGACAAGCGGTCCCGCGTAGGTCTGCCCACCGTATTCGTAGCCAACGTGAACCGCCGAGCCCAGCTTGGTCGCGCCGGCGGGTAGGTAGTGGACGTTCAGGAACTTGTACTTCCCGGTCGCGATTTGCGCGTCGACGGTCGCCTTGGACTCGCGACCGCGGTGGCAGGTCTCGCAAATATTGTCGTTACCAGGTTCATTGCGCACGATGCCGCTCGGAAACGTCACCGAGGCGACCTTAATCACCGTCACGGGGTCGGACACGCTGTCGTGGCAGGTCTGGCATTCAAGCCCGTTGGCCGTCTCCGGCACGACCTGTCCGACGCCGTACTGCGTGAAGAAGCGAAAGCCCGCTTCCCCGCCGTGACACGACGAACAGGTGGCATCTACTTGTTCTCCGCTGTCCCAGTGTCGCGCGGCTTGGCTCGCGCCGTCGAAGTGGCCGATATCCGTGCGAACGGCCTTCGACATGTCGACCTTGACCACCAAGGCGGTGTTCACGTCGGCGGCGGAATCGTAGAGCAGTTGAATGATGTACTTGGCGTTGTGCGCGAACGCTCCCGGGTCTTTCGAGGCGAGTTGGAAGTTGTAGGTCGCGCGCAACAGGCGCGCCGTCCAGCCCTTGAAGGCATTGGCGGCCACAGTCTCTGTCGCGTCGCAGACACCATTGCCGTCACTGTCAGCGAACCAGTACGGATAGGCATCGACCGAGTAACAAAGGGGGGTCTGGTGTTCAACGCCGTACCTTGTGACCGCGGCAAGGACCTTGTCCCGCAGGCCCACGAGCTCGTCGTAGATTCCCTCCACGGTGTTGCCGTCGCCGTCGTAGTCACGACCCACGGAGGACATCATGCGGATTGCGTGCGCCCCGTTCACGTCGGTGATCCCGGTGTGGCATCCGGCGCATTTGTCGAAGCGCACCTTCGTGGAATGGGGATCGTGGCATCCGATGCAGGTGTTCATGCCGTCGACGTGGCGGAAACGCACATCGTAAGTCTGGTCGGCGTACTGGTAACCGCCCTTGGCGCGTCCGGCGAACAGGGTGGCCGCGGCCGGAAAGTAGTGGATGTTTTGGAAGTGCAGCGCGGCGCTGACCTGATCGTCGTTGGTCACGGCGGCGGCGGCGATGGCGGCATCAACATCGGCCCCGGATGCGCGTCCTTGGTGACAAGTCATGCAGCGCGCTTCACCGCCGAGGCCACTGACGGTCACGCCCGATGGGAACGTGACGGACGTCAGCGCGTCGGCCGCTGCGTTGTGGCAGGTCTGACATCGGATGACGGACTGCACGGGCGCGGGCTGGTCGACTTTTCCGGGGGTGCTGCCGTCGCCGCCCAGGTAGTCCACGAAACCCTCCGAGCTGTGACAGCGCGCGCATTCCACGGGCACGCTGCCCTGACTGTTCCAGTTGTTGAACGGCACCGACGTCGCATCCGCGTGGGCGGAGGTCAGCCAGGCGTCGTAGTACGGGATCTGGGCCTTGTCATCGGTTGCAATCACCACCACCGCGTGCGAGCCCGCCGCGTGGCTGGACTTGCCCGTGACGGTAATCGTGGTCTCGCCGGGCGCCACGGGGCGCACGATGCCACCGTCGTCGACCGTCGCCACGCCGATGTCGGTGCTGACGAAGCCATATGCGGCGTCGCTGGCATGGACGGTCGTCGCGCTGATCGTGATCGTGGACCCCATCGGCAACGCGTGTGGTCCGGTCGTTACGATCTGCGGCGGGTTCTCTTTCTCCAGCTTGGCACAGGCCGCAAGGCCCAAGGTCGCGCCAACAGCGATGGCGACGGCGCGACTCGCAGCGGGTGAAGATTTCTTTCGAATCATGGCGGAGCTCCTTCTTGAATCCATCGCAGGACCGCCCGGTATTCGGGTGAGTCCACGGCGTAAAGCGTGCCCCCGCCGTGACCGGTACCAGACATCTTGGCCAGCAGCCGACTCGACCCGGGTGCACTGACACTGATGAAGCGCGATACGCTGGCGTAGTCCGCCGCTCCGTCTCCCGTCAGCAGGAACTGGGTGTCACCCGCTTCTTGCCCTTGGGCGTGGCAGCGCTGGCAAACGGCGATCAACAGGCCGTGGACGGAACTGGCGAACGACCCTGCCGCATCAGAGTTTAGAAGAGCGCCGCCCTCCGTGCCCGCGTCCGTGGAGCTCGCGGCGTCCGAAGACGCGGCCCCGCGGGACAGATCGGCACAACCCGCCGCCGTCCAAACGACAATCCACAATAGGCGACCTGCTTTCGGAGTCCTGGCCGATCGCAATGTTGGTCCAAGCACAGGGAGGTGCGGCTTTGCCGCACCGGCGCCGCCCTCAAGCGCGTGGGTCGGCCGGCGGGCCAGCGATCCCGCGGGCGGCGAAGCTGCGTTAGAAGTCATAGGTTACGCTCGCGCGCAGGAAGTCGTCCGGGATCTCGTCGACTTTTTCGAGGTTGATGAAGTAGTAGAGCCCGGCCGTGAGGCCGCGATATCGCGCCACGGCTCCAAAATTGTGTGTCGATCCATCGTCCCTGGTGAGGCGGGTGTCATCGACGATCAGGCCACGGCGGTTGTTGAAGGTGCGCAGTCCCTGCCGGTACTGGAGATAACAAGAGTCGGTCATGTGATAGCGGACTTGGACATAGCTGCCGAAGTGGTAGTAGTCCTTGCCCGCTCCGCCCGTTCCGATGCCGTCGCCGCCCGACACGTCCGCGCGCATCAGGCCGGCTGCGAAACTGAAGTGTCCCAGAACCGGAATCTCGCGCACCCGCGCGAGCATCACGTCAGCGGCCTGCATCACCAGGCGGCGACCGAACCCAAGCGTATTGTAGTAGATGGAATGCCACCCAGACAGGGGCCCCCAAGCGGCGCCCAAACGGTTTCCCCAACCAAGGTGGCTATCGTCCTCGGGCGAAAAGTCGTTCTGCAGGTTGATGACCGCGTCAGCTTGTCGCAGGGCGTACCCGCGCACGACGTAAATGTCGTCGGTCAGTGCCAGCTCGCGGTGGTGCGCGACGACGTGAACGGCAAGGCCGTGCTCGGCCCAGATGGGCGGAAGGATCCGTTGATCGAAACCGGCAAGCCCACCATAACTCTGATGCATCAGTGGATCCGCGCCAAAGGGGACGACCAGTTTTCCCGCTGCGATCGCGATCTGTATCGGTGCGTCCTTGGCCCGCCACCGGAAGTGCGCCTCCCAGAATTCCAGGCTCAGCACTTCGACCGCCAGACCGATCGGATCGTCGGTGGAATCGCGTGAGAGAAACAGGAAATGGTGATAGCTCCGCAGCGCATTCACCGCCCCATCGCCAAGGGGGTTGCCAGAGAACCCGCGCCGCTCGTACGCGAGATCGAACCGGCCGTTGAGCGCAAGGCCGTACGGCAGGACGGTCCGCAAAGGAGGGGTCGGACCCGTACTCGTCGTCGTGTCCCCTGCTTGACCCGTCCCCGTCGCCGTTCCCGGAACAGGGGTCTCCGGCAGCGGCAAGATTCCGTCGGCCGTGGTATCGAGAATCTCGGCCGTGGCGCCCGGCGAGAGTCCCGATTGCGCGACGGCGGGGATCGCCGCGTGGCTCGACGCCCCGTTTGCGACCCAGTTGACCAACCCTTGATACTCGGTGCTGCGAACCGCAATCACCGCGCCACCCGCATGACCTTGGCCGATGCTCTTGCTGATGAGGAGGCTTTGCGCCGGCGCACTCGGGTTCACGAGTGCGCGAACCTTGGCGTAGTCGCCGTTGACTTCACCGGACAAGACCAAGCGCGTTGGTGCCGCGGGTCCAACGGGGCTGTGGCACGCGGCGCACGTGTGCATGAGCAGTGGATGAATCTTGGTGGCGAAGTCGCTCGCCTGTGCCTGTGCCTTCAGGCGGTTTCCCGCGGCCGTGTCGGCGGTCGCATCGTCGGCGGTCGCAGCGTCCGCCGATTCGTCCGTCGACGGCGCCGGCGTGCGCGTCTCTTGGTCCGCGCCTTGCGCCGTTGTCGTGGATTCGCCTTGTGCGGTGGCCGCCGTCCCCGTGGCCAGCGCTGGCGCGATCGGTAACGCGCGCGCGTTTCCGGCTCGCGAGCCCCTGGCCCCGCCTGTCGCTTGTGATGCCACGATCGGAGTCACGGGGAGGGGGTTGGGCGGAGAGCGTGGCGCGCCGTCCAAACGCGCGCCAGCCTGAATCCAGGCCAAGGCGCGGCCGTAGGCGATCCCTCCGACCGGCCATGGGGCACCACCCGCGTGTGGTTTCTGTCCCGAGGCCTTGGCCAGCAGAGCGCTCGCGGCAGGCGCGCCGAGGTCGACCATTCGTTCCGTCGCGGCGCGATCCAGACCAGCGTCGCCCGCCAGTACGAAGGATGTCAATCCCGCGGGACCACCCGCAACGTGGCAGGCTTTGCACGTCTGCACCAACAATGGGTGGATTACTTTTCGGAAGGACGGCGCAGCGGGCAGCGCCGCCGGTTGCGGATCACGGGAAGTCCCCGGTGCCTCATCCTGTGCCTTTGGCGCGTTTGGCTCACCCGGCTTCGCACCTTTGCCTGGTCCCGGCACAGGAACGACAGCCTCATTCGGCGACGACGACGACGGGGACGGGGACGCGGACGGTGTCGGCGTCCGTGGCGTGCTCGGCGCGTGAAGACCCATCTCTTCGAGTAGCTTTCGTCGTCGCTGCTCTTGGGGGCTACGTGGTTTCTTCTCCGGCTTCACCTGTGCCACGAAGACGTCTGCCCCTGCCGACCCGGTCGCCATCACGAACGCGGTCAGTGAAGACATCAACGCGATCCCGCGCGCAAGATCACCGTTGCGGTACATGGCATCCTTCGCAGATCGCTCCCACCACCGAAAATGTGACGCGGCCATCGTGACAGCGACCGCAGAAAGCACCGCGGTTCATGTCGGCGTGAGTGAATCCCAGTGGCGCCTGGGGAAACGTGCTCGGGTGGCAAGCGAAGCATCCAAAAGTCCCATGCGTGCGATGGGAGAACAGTGCTTGCGGGATCGTTGGCGCGCTTCCCGCCCGGCTGCGAGGAATACGCATCGCCGACGGATATGCGGCCCCTATCACCGGTGTCGCCAGCATCAGGGCGGCGAGCCCGACGAAGAAGGGTCCACGCCACCGCCACCGAGCTTGGTCTCGCGACGCCACTAGAGAGCTCCCTTGTCCTTCATGACCCGCAGGACCGTTCGCAAGAACAGACCCGCGCCTACGAGCACGAGCGGCAGGCCGAACGCCGCCGACAACACGAACGTGATCGGCGTCCAGTGCAAGGATGATCCGAGCTGTACCAGCAACCCCAGGCCAGTGATCACCGTCGCGCGTCTAAGCGCCGTCTCGCTCGATTCCACTACTGCACCTGCCATAGTCTGTGATCCGCCAATGCCTTCAAGTCGTGCGCCACGGTGTGACACCCGAGGCACGACACCTTCCCTTGATAGACAGCGTCGAGGACAGGTTGGTGCGCGGGAACTTCGAGGAAGCGCCGCGCGTCGTCGTGGCAGTGCAAGCAGTTCGCCGCTGGATATGGTTGGTACAAGGCCATCTTGTCGGGGATCTTGCCGAAGTAGTGGACCCACACATGGCGCAACCCATTCAGTTTTGCCTTGACGTCGCCGAACATCGCGTAGTCGGCGTGGCACGAATAACAGGTGGAATCGCGATCGATCAGTCGATTCTGGTAGTGGACGGCGGAGAGAGCCCTGCGGTTGTCGGCGAACAGACTGGTCCCGTAGCGCTGCATCTCGTGGCACGACAAACAGAAGGTCGTCTGAGTCGACTGTCGCACGCCGTAGGAAACGCTGCCGGCCGACAGCAGCAACGGCAGGGCGACCACGCCGACCAGTAAAACTATCCGTCCCCAGAAATGCTCGGCCACAGTCGGCATGCCCGTATAGAGCATGGCCACGATGACCAAACCCACGATTAAGGCAACGACGATATACGCTGGAAGCAAGCAATCCCCACAGAAGTCTTGTCGCGAATGGCGACCCGCTCGTGCAACAACGGTGCCCGGAGGGAAGACGGGTACACTCTCATCGCTCGATCCAGGTGGCCCACCTCTTGCTGCCTCGGCGGCTGATGAAGCGGTGGGTGATGATCTCGTCGACGGTGGTGGCGATAGCCGTCGCGGTGGCATTGGTGTTGCGGCCATCGCGGACGCTTGACCCAGAACTGCCGCCGCCCGCGCACATTCCGGCCGAGGTGAGGGCGGCGCTGAGGGGCAAGATGCAGCGGCACGGCGCGGATATGCGCGAGCTAATCATGCATCTCGTCGTGCTGGACAATGATGGCGCGGCACGCATCGCGGGACGGGTCTACGACGAATCGACCCTGGTGCGCTCGCCGGATACTGAACGCCTGGAGAAGTTTTTGCCTCGACGGTTCTTCGCCCTCGAGGAGCAGCTGAAGGTGGCCGCGCGGCGAATCGTCGAGGCCGCCGCGCGCGGAGATTCAGCCGGGCAGGCCGAACACTTTGGCACCCTGACCAAGACATGCGTCCTATGTCACGAGAGCTACCTATTTGATCGCCCGACAACCACGGACTTGGGGCCCGATGCCGCCGTCGGACGTTGATCGTCGGAGACGCCAGGCAGAACAACGCGCAGAATTCACACCAGGCGCTGGGGTCGACGCAAGATGTGCGCGAGTCAGCCGGGCGATTCTCGTATTGCGCATACGCTTGGCAGGCCGGGAATCTTGGCCAGGAGCTTGCTCAGGTTGATGATGATGCTCCCGCCCTTCCTTTGCTCTTCTTTTCGTTGGAAAGTCCGACCCGCCGTCGCGCTGCTGTTCGGCGTCACTCTCTCGCTGTCGTGCGCCAATCGACCGCCCGTGCAGGCTCCCCAAGAGGAGCAGTTGACGAAAGCCGTGGCGGCACCCGAGCGCCTGGCGCCGCCGGAAGATTTGTCCGGCACCGCCCGCGTGATCCTGCGCGCGCGGATGCAGTCTCACGCGCAGGACATGGGCGCTCTCATGTCGGCCGTGATGATTCTCAAGTATGACGTGATTCAGGAACGCGCAACCGGGATCGCCAACGACGCAAGCCTGGCGCGTCCGCTAACCGGCGATGCCACGGAGCTCAACTCGGCGCTGCCGGAGAAGTTCTTTACGCTTCAGGATGAGCTGAGAACGGCGGCCAAGGCGCTCGCAGCCTCGGCGGCCGAAAAGAACGCACTCGGGGTCGCCGACGAATATGGGCGTCTGTCCGGGACTTGCGTAAAATGTCACGCGGCCTATCGGCAGGGCCGATAAAGAACCCAGAAGAACACCAGATGAACGGTCCCCCTTGCGACTGCGCCGAGCCGCACGCTGTTCATAGAATCGTGTTAACGGGTGGGCCCGGCGCGGGTAAGACCGCTGTCCTGGAGTTGGTGCGGAAACACTTTTGCAGGCACGTTCGTGTGTTGCCCGAGGCCGCGAGTATGTTGTTCGGCGGCGGCTTCCCGCGCTCCGAGCTGGCGAGTTCAAAGAAGGCGGCGCAAAGAGCCATATTCCACGTCCAGCGCGAACTCGAAAATCTCGCCGATCACGAACAACTCCCGGGACATTTACCAAGCGATCCGGGGACGCAGCTTCCCGCCTTGATCGTGTGCGACCGCGGAACATTGGATGGCGTGGCGTACTGGCCGGGATCGCCAGACCAGATGCTGACGGAAGTTGGCACCACTATCGAGCGTGAATTGTCTCACTACGCCGCCGTCATCCATTTGCGAACGCCCACGGCGCAACTCGGATACAACCACAGCAATGCGCTCCGGACAGAGCCCGCGGCGATTGCTGCCGAGATCGACCGGCGCATCGCGGACGCTTGGCGCGACCATCCGCGGCGATTCGTCGTGGACAGCCGCGCGGATTTTTTGAGTAAAGCAACCGAAGCGCTCGGCATCTTGCGAGACGAGATGCCGATTTGCTGTAGAGGCCGTCGAGACCCGGGCGCCGGCGGCGCGGCCCTCCCGTGATCGAGCTGACGTTCATCGGCGGCGCCCAAACCGTCACGGGCTCCAAGCACCTGCTCAAGACATCTCGAGCGGCGGTGCTGCTCGACTGCGGGATGTTCCAGGGCCGCCGCCACGAATCATTCGAGAAGAATCGGAACATTCCCCTCGACGTGACAACCCTGGATGCGGTTGTTTTGTCTCATGCCCACATCGATCATTCGGGGGCATTGCCGCTGCTCGGCTTGATGGGCTTTGGCGGTCCCATCTATGCCACCCCCGCGACGCGCGATCTTTGTGCCCCGATGCTGCTCGACGCGGCGATGCTCCAGGCCGCGGATGCGCGACATATTGCGCGCCTGATTGAACGCGGCGCGACCGATATAGAGCCCGTGCAACCGCTCTATGCCGAGGCCGACGTGGCGGCGGTGCTCGGCCAGATGGTCGGCCTGCCCTATCACCGAAGGCAACTGGTCGCTCCCGGTGTCGAGGTGACGTTCATCGAGGCCGGCCACGTGCTCGGGAGCGCGGTCGTGGTGATTGACGTCGATGACGAAGGGCGCAAGGTGCGCATCGCGTTCACGGGCGATCTGGGCCGGCACCATCTTCCTATCTTGCGTGATCCCGAGATCCCCGACGGAGTCGACTGTCTGATCACCGAAAGCACGTACGGCGATCGCCTGCACGCGCCGGTCGAACAAATGGGCGACGAGTTGGCGGCGGTCGTCCGCCGCACCTGCCAAAGGGGCGGCAAGATCGTCATCCCGTCCTTTGCGCTCGAGCGGGCACAGGAGCTGGTTTATGAGTTGAAGTTGTTGAAGCAAAGGGCGCAGATTCCGTCCTTGCCGGTCTACGTCGATTCCCCCCTGACGGTGAAGTTGACGGACATCTTTCGCTTGCATCCGGAGTGCTACGACGAAGCGACGCGCGCCCTTCTGCACGGTCAGGACTCGCCCTTTGATTTCGACCGGCTGACTTACGTTTCGGCCGTCGAGGATTCGAAGGCCATCGACGAGGAGGATCGTCCGTCCATCATCATCGCGGCAAGCGGCATGTGCGAAGGCGGGCGCGTCCTTCATCACCTGCGCCGGACCATCGGGGATTCGAAGAACACGGTCGCCATAGTTGGATTTCAAGCGCGGCACACGTTGGGCCGGCGCCTGGTGGAACGTCGTCGCGAGGTTCCCATTTTCGGAGTCATGCACGACCTGCGGGCGGAGGTCACGGTGCTAAACAGTTTCAGCGCGCACGCGGATCAAAAAGGACTGCTCGACTTCGCGGATGGCGTCCGCGAACGGGGACGGCTGGGACAGATCGTTCTTGTCCACGGCGAGCCCCCCGCGCAGGAAGCCCTGGCGCGAGAGTTGGCCGCGCGCAAGTTCCCGCCGGCCAACATTCCGGGCCCGGGCGATCGGCTGACGGTTCGGGCCGGTTCGCCGATGGCGGTGTGAAGGCGGGAGCGATGTCGAATGCGTGAGCCGACGCCCAGCGCACCATTGACCCGTACGTCCGCAGGTCGATTTCATGGTGAGTGACTTCGATTTACGGGTTGGATTCGCTCCATCGGCGTTCCCCAACCCGGCGGCGGCGCCGCGCCCCGAGGGCCAAAGCTAGCGGGACGGCTTCCAGCGCCGCGGCCGCGAAGAAGGCCGGATCGACCTGCCCGCTCCGGTCGTAGATCCAGCCCGTCGCCAGATAACCGGCGACGTTCCCAACGCCGAGCATCGACGTGACGAACAACGACTGTCCGGTCGCCCGCAGCGACGCCGGCACGCATTCGCCCACGAGCGCGATCCCCGCGCCCCAGAACAGGCCGAAGGTAAATCCGTGGAAGAGTTGCAGCGAGACCACGGCGCCCGTGGACGTGACGAACGGCATCAGCATCCAACGCACGATGGTCCCCCCGAAGGCGATGGCCAGGAGGGTCTCGATCTCGAACCGACGGCGCAACCACGAGAACCGCAGCAAAACCAGCATCTCGGCCACCACTCCGGTGGCAAGCGCCAGGCCCAGGACCACGGGGGTGAAATGTCGATCGCGAACAAAGATACCGAAGAAGATGTTGTAGGGGGAGCAGCCGATCCAGTGCAACGGCGCCAGCACCAGCAGCAGACGAAAACGCGGGTTCGCGAGCAGCGCGCGCGAGTCGCGCCAGTGCGGTCGTGCCGGTGCCTCGCCGGCCCCGTGGTGTTGCAGCGTCGCGAGAAAAGTCGCGAGCAAGGCCGCCGCCACCGCGGATGGAACCAAGATGTCGGCCGCGCGCCCGCCACGTGAGGTCAGTAACGCGCCGACACCGATCGCGGATGCCATGTACCCCACCGACCCCCAGACGCGGATTCGGCCATAGTCCTCCCCCTGCCGCACACGCGCGATGGCCACGGAATCGACCAGCGAACCGATTCCCACACTGAAGACGCCAAAGAACAGATAACTGACCAGCACCGGCCAGAACGTGCGCGCGATCAAGAGCGGCGCGTAGCCGCAGAATGCACCGAGACAAATGCCGCTCAAGATACGCGCGTGCTGGCGGGTGCGATCGGCGGTCCAGGCCCAAAAAAGTGGCACGCCGATGTTCAGCAGTGGGACCATCGACAGAATCGTCGCGATTTGGCGTCCCGAAAGGCCGAGGCCGCGCAGGTACGGTGGAAAAAACGGCATACTCACACCGACCGACATGAAATAGAAGAAATAGATCGGCTGAATCACGCCCCGTTCTCCGGAACACCATAGCTGGGCAAGGCCCGTCCGGACCATGTCATTTCGAGGTAGTGCGTGAATTTTCTGAGCAAAACGGGTCGATCTCGGGGCACTATTTACTCGTGAGTCATGTGTTGCGCATTGTCCCCCTTCCCGTTGAGCCGAGCGGTGACGAGACAAGCCTCGCCGACGACGCGAGATTGGTCGCCCGGTTGCGGGCAAAGGAGCGCTCGGCCGTCACGACGCTGGTCGAGCGACACGGCGCCCACGTGCGGCGCGTCTTGATGCGGATCCTCGGGGGGCACGACAGTGAAATGGCCGACGTGTTTCAAGACGTCTTGCTGAACGCCTGGGCGAGCATCGACGGTTTGACCGAGCCACGCGCGCTGAAATCCTGGCTGACGCAGATCGCGATCTTCACGGCCCGCAAAGCCATTCGTCGGCGTCATCGGCGTCGCTGGCTGACCTTCTTCGACAGCGTTCCCGAACCCGAGGTGAGTTGGGCCGGGGCCGACTTACAAGAGGCGGCATCCGGTGTGTACAAGATCTTCGACCGGATGCCGGTGGATGAACGCATTCCCTTCGCGCTGCGGATCCTAGAAGGGCTGGGTCTCGAGGCGACCGCCGCCGCATGCGGGATGTCGGTGGCGACGGTTCGCCGGCGACTGGTTAGGGCCGAGCGCCGTTTCTTCAAGCTGGCGCGCCAGTTCGAGGCGCTCGCACCTTGGCTGGAGACGAAATGAGCCTGCCGTCCCGCTTTCGTTCCGATCTGTGGCGCCGTCTCGCGGCGGCTCAGGACGCATCGGCTTCCGACCTTGTTGACAGTCAGTTGCGCGATCTGGGCCAGGCCGTGGCCGCTCGGTTGGCGCTGTCCCGGGGCGCGCGCTTTCGGCTTCGCGTTCCCCTGATGGCGATCGGTCTTGGGGCATTGGTCGCGACGGTCTTCCTTGCAGGAGCGCTGACGCGCAATGTGTCGCGGCGACAAACAGCGGGGTCGGCCCCGTTGGCGCTGTCCCCCGCGGCGGCTTTGGCCGAACGGTCATTCGTCGCCGATGCGCGCAGCGATCTGCCGCTTCGGTTTTCGGACGGATCAAGCGTGACTTTTCGCGCGGGATCCGCGGGACACATTCAGCGCTTCACGGGCGCGGGGGCGGACATCGTCCTCGAGCGAGGTCGCCTCGAGGCGCAGGTCGTCCATGCTGAAACCACGTTGTGGCTCTTGCACGCCGGCCCTTATCGAGTGCGCGTAACGGGAACGCGCTTCGCCATGACCTGGGCGGCGGCCGCCCTTGAAGTCGATCTATACGAAGGCGCCGTCGTGATCGACGGCGCGGTTTTGGGCGCGGCGCTCCCGCTTCGCGCGGGACAACGGCTGAAGATTGTATCGGGGACCGTTCTCGTCGAGGCTCTCGCTTCCCCGACATCGGTCGCGGGCGCAGCGACTGTCCCTGCCCCCGTGACGGAGCATCCTCGGGTGTCCGGCCCCCTGCTCGGCGGTCCATCGCCGTCGGTGGCGGTGCCGTCAACGCCACCGCGGGCGGAAGAATCCTCGCTCCGATCGGTCGGGTGGTCGTCCGCTGACCAATGGCTGAGACTGGCCGAGCGTGGCGAGTATCGCGACGCTCTGTCGGCGGCGAAGCGATTGGGTTGGAGCGACCTTTGTCGCCGGTTGGACGCCCGCCGGTTGTTGACGTTGGGTGACGTGGCCCGCTATTCCGGCGCGCACACCAAGGCCCGGCAGGCGTTCCAGGCTCTGGTGACCAGATTCCCCGGTGATCGCCTGGCCGCGGACGCGGTGTTCAGTCTTGGGCGCTTGGCGTTCGAGTCACGGCATCCCGACGAGGCCGCTCGGTGGTTTGGCCGGTACGTCAGCGATTGGCCTTCCGCGCCGCTCGCCGATCAGGCGGCTGGCCGATTGTTGGAGTGCGCCATCCGGGTGGACGATCGTGAGGCCGCGCGAAACGCAGCGCGCCGATACTTGGCGCGCGCGCCCAGTGGTCCACACGCCACGCTTGCCCGAGAGGTTCTCGAACAGCCGCCCGACGGATCCCCGTGACACTGCGGACAGGGCCTCGCTTCGTAACTGGGCTCGTGTTCGGACTCGCGGTCGTGCTTTCGAATGCCCGGGCCACCGCGTTTGGCAGCCCCATCACCGTACGCCTGTTGGCTCCCCGCACATCGCGGCTGGCCGAGGATCTTCACCGAGAAATGACGGCGTCTGGCTTCTCGGTGGTGGTCCTGGAGTCCAAGACCACGGATTGGCGCGTGGACGCACGCCGTCTGGTCGGGAACGATCCGGTGCGTGGCGTGGTCGTGCGCGCGGACGAAGCGCTGATGACGGTATTCACCTGGGTGGCATCGACGGGTTCGATCCAAGAGCATCTGGAGCAGATCGTCGAGCCGGGCGGGGACCGGCTGGCCAGACGCCGCGCCTGCCTTAGCGTCGTGGAGTACCTGCGCGTATTGTCCGAAAACGATCCGCCGCCCCCGATCGATCTGGGCACGGCGCCGCCGATGGCGCGGCCGCCCGCCCCGCCCGCCACGACCCGTGGGCCGGCCCAAATTCCACCCGGGGCACTGTCACCCCCGCCTCCGCCCGCGTTTCTCCCTCCGCCCCCGCACGCCACCTCGCCCCCACCGTCCCCTCCAACCTCATCGGGCTCCTCTCAACGTGTCTCCGAGAACGTCTCTTCAGGCCTTTTGTCGCCGGGGTCCCATCCGAACGGGCCCGCACCGCCCGCCGCGCCCGGATCACCTTTGCAGCCTCCCTACCCAGCCGGGCCCGCCACTCGCGATGGGGTCGATTCGGCCGCCGGTACGGTCCCGGCCCCCGAGAGCCCCGAGCCCCAATTCCCGGCGCCCATGGAGCGAGCGTGGGAGTTGGGCGTAGGCGCCACGCTAGGGCTGCAGGCCTCCCCCGGCGGGCCTACCAGTCACCTGCAATTCTTGTGGTACTTGCCCCTCGAATGGCGTCTGGCCATCTGTGTCAGGGCCCTCTGGCCCATTTTGGCTGGGCAGTTTCGGACCGACGGAAATGACGTTAGGGTGTGGACTTTCGGCGCCGCCCTCGGCATGCAGTACTTGATGAAAATCGCTCCGGGGCGCGTGAGGCCTTTCGTGGGGGCGGCGCTCGGAGCTCGCGCGGCACTGACCGAGACGACGCCGGCTGCGGCGCTCCAGAGTCGGGAGACGTTTACGCCAAGCTTGACGCTGGGCGCTGACGCCGGACTGCGTTACACACTGTCGCCGCTTGTCAGCCTTTTCCTCGAGATCGGGGTTGTCCACGGATGGCTCGTTCCAGGCGTGCATCGGGCGCCTTACGAGGAGCGGGCGGCGAATTCCGATTCCATTCACGCTTCCTTCGGCGTAGTCTTCGAAATCTGAGCGGAAGTCGGGTCCGGGCGGGTACTTCACAACGAATGGCGTCGACCGCGCCAATCCGGCACTCATACTGGCCTGGCGGAAATCGCTCCGTGGGCGCGCCGCGCTGAGTCAGCGTCCGAATCACGACAAGGAGATCGTATGACAAACATCGGCAGGATGGCTTTTTTCGTGGCGTCCCTGGCGGTCGTTGGCGGCGGCGCCTGCTCGTTCCACAAGACTCAGATGACGCAGGTCAGCCTGAACAACAACAATGACGGATCACTGCCCGTTTATGACGGCAGTGTCCTTCAAGAACGCGGCGGCGTCAGTGTCGTTGCCCCCGATCGCGGACCGTGCACGGGCCTTCGTTGCCAACAGACGATCTGTGCCTCCGGTCCCTGCGCTTCGTTGCCCAAGTGCAACCCGGGCGAACACACAACCGCGACCGGGACCGTCTACGATCCAGCGGGCAAGGTGCCCTTGTACAACGTTACGGTCTACGTTCCGAACGAGGCGCTGAAACCGCTGACGGAGGGCGCGTCTTGCGACTGCGAAACGTCGATTTCCGGGGCGCCCGTGGTTTCGGCGACGACCGATTCCAAGGGACAGTTCACCCTGACGGATGTTCCCGTGGGCACCAACATCCCTCTTGTCATCCAGGTCGGAAAATGGCGGCGCGAGGGCGCGGTGATTCCCACCGTCGCGGCATGTACCGGCACCGCCATCGACCCGGCGGTGACGCGCCTTCCGCGCAACCAGAGCGAAGGCCACATCCCCAGAATGGCCTTGACCACGGGAGGCAAGGACGCGCTCGAGTGCCTGCTGCGTAAGATCGGCGTGCAGGACAGCGAGTTCACGCCGGAGACCGGGACCGGACGCGTGAATCTGTACGCCGGAGGCAGCCATCTGGGCGTGGCCATGGGCAATGCGAGCCAGGGGACGAATGCGTACGACCCTTCGCTGAATGCGGGTGCCACTTTCACGGACGCGGAGACCTGGTGGGAGGTCGCCGCGAACCTCACCAAGTACGACATCATTCTTCACTCCTGCGAAGGCACGGAGAGGCCCACCAACAAGAGTGTCAACGCGACGATGGGGTTGCAAGCTTACGCCAACGCGGGCGGACGAGTTTTCGCGTCCCATTGGCACAACTACTGGATCGAACACGGTGCGGCGCCCTGGCCAATGGTCGCGCGATTCAATCATCAGGGTGATCCGCAAAGTCCGTTCACGGCCACGATCGACACGACGTTCCCGAAGGGAATGGCGATGTCCGAATGGCTGACCAACGTCATGGCGTCGACGACGCCGGGACAACTGGTCATCATGGGTGCCAAACGGACGGTGGCGGCCGTCAACGCCCCCACACAGCGCTGGATCTACAGCGACACGCCGGCTTCAGTTCAGTACTTCAGCTTCAACGCCCCGACCGATCCCGCCGTGAAACAATGTGGAAAGGTCGTGTTCAGCGATCTTCACGTGTCGGCGGGATCGGGCACCGCCACCGACGACCTCTCAGCGCCCGCCAAACCGTTTCCGACCGGATGCGTGACGATGGACTTGTCGCCGCAGGAAAAAGCGCTGGAATTCATGTTGTTCGATCTGTCGACGTGCGTCGGCACCGTCATCATCCCCTGATCGAACGCCGTCCCCGCCCGCAATCGATCGCGTCATCCGTTCGCGCCATCGATTGCGCGGCGTCGTCGTATCGTCCCTGATTGACGGATCGGGGCCGCAATCAGCCGACCTTGCGTTCCAGCGCCAGCATGACGCGTTCCTCGTATTGTTCGCCGTAAAGCGCGTTGGCCTCCATGATGCCGGTGGGGCTGGTCACGTTGATCTCCGTGAGGTGGCCGCCGATGACGTCCAACCCGACAAAGAAGTGTCCGGCGTCGCGCAGGCGGGGACCGACGGCCGCGATGATCTCCAAGTCGCGTCCTTCGATCCTGGTCGGCATGGCGCGCGCGCCGACGTGAAGATTCCCGCGCGCGTCGTCGGGGGCTGGGACCCGCAGCACCGCGCAAAGCGGCTCTCCGTCGACGAGCAGGATGCGTTTGTCGCCGTTGCGCACATCGGGAAGATATCGCTGCGCCATCGTCCAGCGCCGTCCCAGATTGGTCGCCTGCTCCAGGATGGCGCCGGTGTTGGTGTCGCCCTGGCGCACGTGGAACACGCCGAAGCCTCCCGAGGCATCGAGCGGCTTCACCACCATCTCCCCGCCCTGTTCCAGGAGGAAGCTGCGGAGGCGGACCGTCTCGCGCGTCACCACCGTCGGCGGGCAAAGGTGCGGGTAGTCGAGGATGGCCAACTTCTCGTTGCATTCGCGCAGGCCGCGCGGATCGTTGATGATCAACGTTCTTCCACGCGCGCGTTCCAGCAGCAATGTCGCGAAGTAGTAGTCGAGATCGATCGGCGGATCCTTGCGCATAAACACCGCGTGACAGCTGCCAAGGGGAACACTGGACTGCGGACCGAGAAGATAGTGATCACCGGCAATCCGTCGGACGGTGACCGGCCAGGCCCGCGCCATTGCCTCGTCGTGCTCCAGGCCGAGGTGCCGTGGTTCGCAGAACCAGATCTCGTGACGCCGTTGCTGAGCCGCCAGCATCATCGCGAAGGTTGAATCGCCCGCGATTTGAATTCGGGCCAAGGGATCCATGATGAACAGGAGCTTCATGTTCAGACTCTCATGTTTCCCGGATTGCGGCCGGGGTTGCGTCGGGAGCGGGCGCATCGGGTTCGGTGCGCGTCTCCTTCATGGGCAGCAGATGCTCGAGCCCGTGCTTGCGAAGTCGATAGTACAGCGTGGACCGGTTGATCCCCAGGCGCCGTGCCGCGTGCGCGATGTTGCCTTGCGATTGGTCAATCGCGGCGACGATCTCTCCCTTTTCCTGCTCGGAGAGTCGTTCGTGAAGGGGCCGGGCCCCGTCCCGCGTGAAACCCGAGTCGCCAATCGGAAGCACCGCACCAGTCGGACCAAGCGACGATACGCCCGCCGTGATCGGGCCTGACGACGGTGATCGCCGCGTGAATTCCAAATCGACCGCCGTCACATCGGGTCCACGCGCCAGGATCAAGGCGCGCTCGATGACGTTCTCCAGCTCGCGCACGTTGCCGGGCCACGAATAGCCAGCGAGCGCCGCCTTGGCGCCCGCGTCCAGGCCGCGGATCGCCTTGCCAAACGAACGGGCGTACTTCGCGACGAAGTGGTCCCCCAAAAGAGCGATGTCGGCGGCCCGCTCGCGAAGCGGTGGCAGCACGATCGGAAATACGTTCAACCGGTAGTACAGGTCTTCGCGAAAGGTCCCGGCGGCGATCTGCCGCTCGAGATCCCGGTGCGTGGCCGACACCACCCGCACGTCCACCTTCACGGTCTCGGTGCCGCCCACACGTTCGAACTCGCGTTCCTGCAACACGCGCAGGAGCTTGACCTGGACATCGAGTGGAACATCGCCAATCTCGTCCAGAAACAGGGTTCCGCCCTCGGCCAGCTCGAACCGTCCGGGACGACGGGCGATGGCCCCGGTGAACGCCCCCTTTTCGTGGCCGAAGAGTTCCGATTCAAGGACGCCTTGGGCCAACGCGGCGCAGTTCACTTTGATGAAGGGTCGGGCCTCACGGGCGCTGTTGATGTGAATGGCGCGTGCCACCATTTCTTTTCCGGTGCCGGTTTCACCCCGCAATAGAACCGTGGCGTTGGTCTGCGCGACCTGTTCGACACGCGCCAGGACATCACGAAGCGCGGGCGAGTCGCCGACGATGGCGCCAAAGTCGAACGCACCGTGGGCTTCACTGGCCAGCATCCCGGCGTACTCGGCGAGCTGCTCGCCCAGGCGCTGGTTTTCGCGTCCCAGGTGAAAACGCTCGACCGCCTGGGTCAGAATCCCGCGCATCTCTTTCGAGTCCCAGGGTTTGGTCACGTAGCGATAGATGCGTCCCAGGTTGATGGCCTCGATCAAAACGTCGACATCGGTGAAGGCCGTGACGATGATGCCGATGGCGTCGGGCCGAGCGGCGCGCACGGCACGCAGAAGATCGAGGCCCGTCATGCGCGGCATGCGCTGATCGGTCACGACAACCGATACATCATTCTGGCGCGCCAGCTCCAGAGCTTCCTCGCCGCCCTGGGCATACAACAGCCGAAAACTTCTTCCGAAGTTGAACCGGAAAGCGTCCAGGTTGTCTTGCTCGTCGTCGACGACCAATACGGGAAACTTCGCCAGGTCAAGCGTGGACGCTCCCATCACCCATCACGGTATCACAACGCAAATGTGCCGGGGCCTTCGGCGAGCCATCGATAGGCTACCCGCGGGCCGTCGGCGAGCCACCGACAAGGAATGGGGATGGACCACCGACGGAGTCTCCCGGAAGGCATTCGGACCGGCCGGCACCGGCGGATCCGGCGGTAGACGGGCGCCGGGTTTCTAGGCCCAGGTCGAAAGTGCTGATACGATCGCCGTTTCTTGCAAATGACCGAGAAGAAGACGCCGGGGTTGGCAGCCCCCACGGAGACCGTGACGGGCCAACCGCCGGTGCAAGACGCCGTGCCTGCCCGCAAGCCCATGGCGCGGGCGACCCGGATCACGCTTTTCGAGCGCGAGGTGCGCGAACGTCTGTCGCGCGCGGCGCTGGACGTTTTGTTCGCGCGTGCCGATTTGCTGTCGGAGGGACAGCGCACTGTCCGCGCTGGCAAGGAAGGCTATTTCGGATCCACGATGCTGACGGTTGATTTGCCTTCGCTCACCGACGCTCTACGGGACGAATGCGACGCGGGGACGGCGCACCGTTTGGTGGCGCTTATGGAGACGGACTCGACGCTGCCACGTCGCATTCGCGAGATCGCGGAGCGCGAGGCGATCCGCATCGCCGCCGCGCGCCTGAAGGACATCCGCACGCACGTCGTCATCCGCGCTCAGGGCGCGAAGGTGTTCATCGATGTCGACGTGGAGGCCGGGTTATAGGCTCCGTGACCGCGCTCGCCGCCATGCCAGAGACCACGTACAGCTTCGCGGCCGTCGCCAAGATTCTGGAGATACCGGAGAGCAAGCTGCGGTACTGGGCCCAGGTGGGCTTCGTGGGGCCGTCCGTGCGCGCCGGTGGCAAGATGCTGTTCAGCTTTCAAGACCTCATCAGCGTCAAGGCCGCCAAGGAGCTGGTCGATCGCGGTTTCGCGGTGGCGCGCATTCGGAAAGTTCTGGACACGGTTCGCGCGTCGTTGCCGCACGTCGATCGCCCGCTCGACCGGATTCGCGTCGCGTTCGACGGCGACGCCCTGGTCGTGGTCGACGCCGGGGCTGCCTTCGAGGTCACGGGCCAAAAGGTCTTTGACTTTGGGCTGGGGGACTTGGCCGCCCGCGCCGCCGTCGGACCCTCGGCACCCGTGGCAGGGCCGAACGCGGTCACGCCGGTCGTGGGGCCCGTTGTCGCGCACGGCTCTGGCGCCACCGCGCGGCCCGCCAGCGCCTACGAATGGTTCACCGAGGCGATGCGCCTCGACGGTGATCCCGCCCGGCTGGATGACGCCGCGGCGTGCTACCGCAAAGCGCTGGCGCTCGACGCCGGCCTGGCCGCCGCTCACACGAACCTCGGGCAGATCGCTTACCGGCGCGGCGACACGCGAGCGGCGCGCGACGCATTCGAGGCGGCGCTTGCGCTCGATCCGGATCAACCGGAAGCGCGCTTCAACCTGGCCAACCTGATTCTGGAGGCGGGCGACGTGGAACTGGCGGTCGCTGAGTTGAAGCGGGCGCTCCAGACCGCCCCCGACTTCGCTGACGCCCACTACAATTTGGCGGTGGCTCTGGAAAGGTTGGGGGGCCGCGCCCAGGCCCGCGCGCACCTCGAAAAATACCTGCGCCTCGACAGCGAATCCGGGGCGCCGTGGGCCTCGCAGGCCCGAGTCTTGATCGAGCGACTGTCCGACTGACGCCATTCCCGTCGCAGCGCCGCAAGAGCACGGGCGACCGAGAGTGCTCTTGCGGGCCGACTGAACCTATTGCCGCCAGACGGTAACGACGTTGTTGTTACCCATGCACGCCTTGTAGCCGTCATGGTCGTGGGGAATGTCGGCGGCCGTGCAGGAGTCGGCACAGTAACCGGTACCGCCGAACGGGTTGCTATAGGGAGCACCGACCTGATTGGCGCCCAGGCGGCCCGGAACGACGCCCAGCTCGAAATCCTTGCCGTTGCAGTAATACGCCTGCGGGGGGCTTACGAAGATGTTGCCGAAAAATGATCCCTCCTGATGCGGATAGTGTGAGTCTTGTCCCCAGCCAACGCCGGTCTTCGCGGCGTCGAGCCAAAGCGGGATGTGGACACCGGCGGTGTTCACATGTGCCATCATGCAGGCGCTCACATACCGTTGGCAGGTCTGCTGGCAGGCGCCGGTTTCCCATTCCGGCGCGAAGCCCAGCTGGCCGCTGTAGGTGTACGCAACGCCGTACTGATCCTTCTTGGTGATGCTGTGACCGATGGGCAGCGCGCATCGCACTAGGTAGGACACCGTGGTGCGACCGCCGGCCGTCGTCATCAATCCGGTGGACGAGCTCAGCCCATTGACGGAGTTGAGCCCGTTGACGGAGTTGAGCCCATTGACGGAGTTGAGCCCGTTGACGGAGTTGAGCCCATTGACGGAGTTCAGCCCGTTAATCGCCGTCAGACCGTTCTCCGAGTTCAACGCATCGGCGACCAAAACGTGCTCGCCGGCGCCGTCCTCTGGAGCGGTACAGCCGAATGCCAGTAATGTGCTAGCGATAACCGTGGATGACATGGTGCGAGAGGAAATCTTCATTGGCCTGGTCTCCTAGTTGGGGTGCGGACCCTTGAGACCTAAGCAGATATCGTGCCCAAAGTTTTACGTGAATTACATTACGTATAAATGCGAATAGACACTCGTTCTGCCGTCCAGGCGTTGCTTTAACGACAACACCCGTTGCACGCCCGACGACACGCCGCAATCGCGCCGGGTAAGGGCGCCGGCGCATCCGGCGCACCTCGCCTTTTGATTCGTCGATGCCTGGGCGCTGCCGAGGGGCGATACACCCCTCCGGAGATCCCCGACTACGCGTTTACTGTCAGCGAGGCCGTGCCGTCCGGTCCCACCCGAACGGTGACGGTGGCGGGACGGCAACAGACGGCGCAGTCCTGCACGAACACCTGATCGCCCGGGGCGTCGAAATCCACGTCCGAGTCCAGATCGATTTCGCCGGGCTCACCGCAGAAGGGACATTCGTAGCGGTCGTCCATAAAGTTAAGGTTTCTCTTACTATATGATACGTCCAGAGACGAAAATGGCATCCTGGTTCGTGTATGTCGTAGCCTGCCGCGACGGATCGTTGTACACGGGCATCAGCACCGACGTCGAGGCGCGCATCCTGCGACACAACGATGGCCGTGGCGCCCGTTACACGCGCGCGCGCCGGCCAGTTCGGCTCTTGTATGTCGAGCGAAAACGAAATCGGTCGAATGCACTGCGCCGGGAGGCGGCCATCAAGTTGCTGTCGCGAGCGCAGAAGATGGAGCTGGTCGGGGTCGTCACCTCATGATCGGGATCGGCGCGCCACGCGCGATTCTGTTGATGGTCTTGGCCAGTGTGTCGGTGGCTGCCTCGGCGGAGACGTCCTCGACCCTCGCCTTGCCTGGTCGCGGCCACGTCTTGGTGTCGCGCGTGCCAATCCCGGCGGGACCATTCGTACGAGGATCGGCTCGCGGTGACGAGGATGAACGTCCGGTCCGACACCAAGTCCTCCCCGCGTTCTCGATCGATCGGACCGAAGTCACGCGGATGGCGTACGCGGCCTGTGTGGGCGCGCACCACTGCAAGCCCGTTCCTCCGCACTTGGCGGGCGCACCGGGTGCCGACGGTAACCTTCCCGTGACGGGAGTGTCATGGTTCGACGCGCGGGACTTTTGCGCGTTCGCGTCCGGACGATTGCCGACCGAGGCGGAGTGGGAGAAAGCGGCGCGCGGCACCGACGGACGTGAGTTCCCGTGGGGTGCCGAGGCGTCGTGCGACCGCGCCAATTGGGGCAATTTCGACGGCGAGGGACCGTGTAGCGGACAGAATCCCGGATTTCCCGTGGTCACGGGTCGTTACCCCGACGGCGCCAGCCCCTATGGCGCGCTGGACATGGCCGGCAACGTCTGGGAATGGGTGGTCGATCGGTACGACGAAGATCCCAAACGCCGGGTTGTGCGCGGGGGGTCGTGCTGCAGTTACTTTGTGCCGCCGCGCGCGTCTAATCGCAACGCCTGGGCGCCGGAATATCGCGATCTGGATCTCGGCTTTCGCTGCGCGGCGGCCGAGAGTCGATGAAAGAGCCCGTGCGCAGCGGTAACCGCGGCAAGGGGGTCGTGGGCAAGTCGGCCGCCGCCCTTGCCGTCATCGCGACCCTCGCGGTCGCGCGGCCCGCTGTCGCCGCTTCGGCGGCGGTTTCCAGCAAGTCGGGAAAGGCGGCGGGCGCGCCAGCCGGACGCGACCGCGCCGCGGATGAGGTGCCCGTGCCCGGCGACAACGATCGCGATCGGGATCGCATCCGGCGCTTGCAGGAAACCATCTCCGAGATTCTGCACAACCGCACCCTGGGCAGGCTCCACGTTGGTCTGCGGGTCATCTCGGCGCGGACGGGGCGCCTTTACTACGCGCGTCGCGCGGACAGCTTGATGGATCCCGCGTCGAATCAGAAAGTCTTGGCGACGACGGCGGCCCTGATGCGCCTCGGCGGGGATTGGCGGTTTCGGACGGAATTGTCGGCGGCGGAGCCCGATGACGAGGGCGTCATCAACGGCAATGTTCATTTGCGTGGCAATGGCGATCCGTCGTTGCGGACGGTGAACCTGGAAGCCCTGGCCGCGCGTCTGCGCGCGCGCGGCGTGGTCCGAATCGACGGCGGCGTTGTGGCGGATCCCCGGCGTTTCGGGGACGACGTGCCCGCGGGCGGCGGGCAAGAAAGTAATACCGGCGAAGCGCCTGAGGACGGTCGAGCACCGTTGATCGTCGATCGCGGCATAACCGTCGTGCGCGTGCGTCCCGGGAACTCCGCCGGGGCGCCGGCTGTTGTCCTGACGGACCCGACCCAGCCTGGCGGCGACGACGGTCGACGCGGATTCGTGATTCACAATCAGGCGACCACGACGAATTCCGGACGGCGCGCGCGTGTGACGGTTCGCATCGGCCTCGCCGGCGGGCGGCTGCGCATCGACGTCGCGGGACGTATCGGTCTTGGAACCGCTGGCGTCGCGTTCCGCCGACGGGTTCCGCATCCGGCCCTGCACGCCGCGGTCTTGCTGCGCGCGGCGTTGATCGCGGCGGGGATTGACGTGCGAGACGCATCGACCACCGGGGCGCGCCCCGCTTCCGCCGCCTTGGTCGAGGTCCACCGATCCGCGCCGCTGTCGATCGTGTTGCGCAAGATCAACAAGGATTCGGACAACGAGCAGGCCGAACGCGTTCTGCAAACCGTCGGCGCCGAGGAACGTGGTGGGGCGGCCACGACGGAAAAGGGTCTTGTGGTGCTGCGAGAGGTGCTGGACAGCCTTGGACTATCCCCGAACAGTTACTTGTCCAAGAACGGTTCGGGTCTCGGCCACGCGAACCGCATCACGCCGCACGCGATGGCGGATCTGTTGCGCGCCTTGTATCTGGATCCCAGGGTCGGGCCTGAGATCCTGCAATCACTTTCCGTGGGGGGAATCGACGGAACCACGCGCAATCGGTTCAAGGGGACCCTGGCGGCGCGGCGGGTTCGCGCCAAGACTGGGACTTTGAATGGCAAGTCGTGTCTGTCCGGCCTGGTGGGCGACGGGGACGACCTGATGGTGTTCTCGATAATGGTGCAGGGTTTTCGCGGCAAGAGTCTGCCAGCCGTGCGTGCTTCCCAGGTGGGTGCCGTAACCGCGATGATGCGTTACGTGCGCGAGGGCACCGGCGAGCGAATCGATCTGCCGCAGGGATTCGATGAACAGCTTGCCGGCAAGGATGTGGAGACAGGCGGAGAGGTCATGGAGAGCGCCCCGGAAGGAGAAGGCGAGGGAGAGGGCGAAGGAAACCACGGGGATGCCACGGGCGAAAAGGCTCCCGAGATCATGCCGCTCACGGGCGAGGCTCCACCGCGTCTTCGGACCAGCAAGAAGTCCGCCGACGGCGGTGTTCGCCGTTCGCGCCCCCCATCGCAGGCGGAGCCGGGCGGTCGCCCGATCGTCCGGTAGCCGTTCGGGGCAAACAGAAACCTTTTCGAAGCACACTCGAAACACCAAAGGGTTATGGTGTCCCCATCATGAGCAGCACAATTCATCTTGTGGGGGGCGAAAAGGGCGGCGTGGGCAAATCCGTGGTCGCCCGGCTGATCGCTCAGAGCTTCATCGACCGCGCGTTGCCTTTCGTCGCGCTGGACGCCGACGGTTCACACGGCGCGCTCCTGCGCTATTACCGCGACTATGCGCGCCCGGTGGACCTCGCCAGCGTGGAAAGCGCGGACCAAATCATGGAGCTGGCCACGGAAACCGAGCGGCGCGTGCTGGTTGATTTACCGGCGCAAAGCGAGCGCATGTTGTCCAAGTGGATCGTCGAAGGTGGGATTCTGGATCTGGCCAAGGAAACCGGAGTCAGCGTTGTGTTCTGGCACGTCATGGACGACGGAAAGGATTCGGTCGGGGTCTTGGAACGGTTACTTGATCGGTACAACAAGGCGGCCCACTACTGCATCGTCAAGAACATGGGACGCGGCAAGGACTTCTCACTTTTCGACGCCTCGACGGCGCGATCCAAGGCCGACGCCTTGGGCGCCACGGTGGTCGAATTGCCCGAACTGAACGCCGCGGTCATGCAGAAGATCGATCGCCACGACGCCAGCTTTTGGGCGGCCGTCCACAACCCTGGTTTCGCCGGAGGATCATTTTCGCGCATGGATCGCCAGCGCATTCGCGTCTGGCTGGAATCGGTGTTCAGTGCGTGGGGAGCAACGGACGGGTCCTCCCGTGGGCCGCTCGTGGCCTAGGCGGCTTCGCCGCCGCAAGGGGCCTGGGAAGGCCCCCTGCGAAACCCCCAGGGAGTTGCTCGAAGGCGAGGCCGGTCCAGCAGAGCTGGACCTCCCCGTGCTTGGATTGACTATTGGATCGCCTGAAGTTCGCGCGCCACGGGACGATTTGTGGAACGGGGCTACGGCGGCGCTTACCTGCGTTGAGTCGCGTTAGGGAATGATTGTTTGCCCGCAGGGGAGGTTGATCTTCACGTCCTTGGCGGCCCCACTTTTCAGGCTCGCGCACAGACTGCCTGAATCGGGAAACACGATGGACCGATTGCCAGGACCGTACGTCCAGTCGGACATCGGGACGACCTGCCCACCGACCAGAACCGAGACACCGGCCAGGTTCGACGGAACGCCACCCAGTTGGAACTGACACGGCAGAGCGACCATGCTCTGAATCTCCATCAACGCCGCCGTCAGATCCGAGGTCGTCGCGACCGGGTAGTACGCGGGTGTGGCGGCGCGAGGATGACCTCCGTTCACCGCCATCATGTTCAGCGTTCCATCCGCGGTGCCGTTCGTGGCAATGCCGATGACGAAGGTGGGGATGCCCATCCCAGCCACCGTGGCTACGGCCGCGATGGCGGCGGTGTCGTCCTTGTCGCTGGCGCCGCCGCCCGCCTTGCAATTTGGCAGTCCGTCGGTGGCCAGCAGGATGTATTTCGGATTGGGCTCCGTGACGCCGGTCAGATAAGTTGCTGCCTGGGTTTCAGCGGCCCGCGTCGGCGTGCTGCTCCCGGGCATCGTGCTGGCAATCGCAGCCGCGATGGCTGACGCGTTCATCGGTCCGACCGGAACCTCGGCGTTGCCGTTCACGGTGCACGCTCCGCTGCCGCCGGTACTGGCGAACAACTTAAGCCCCCACCGGACCTTCGCTTGCGTGCTGCTCACGACCTGATTGATCGCGGTCGTCATCTGTGTCCATTTGGAATTGGCGCCGCATCCGCCCTGGCAGCTCGCGCCCGTGGAGTCCTCGTCCATGGAACCAGAGCGATCAAGAACGATCAGGAGATCCGGGGGAAGGTTGTTGGCCGCGAACGAATTCGAGGCACAGGCGTCACCGCCAAAATTGTTGCCATCCGAGTTCGTGTAGACGCGATCCGGACCGGGACTGGCATCCCATACATGCGCTCCGGTTCCCCCCGCCGTGCTGCCGGTTCCCCCTTCATGGGTCTGAAAGGAGCATCCCCAAAAGGAGCATCCCAAGACAACGACACCTAAAGCCGATTGCCAAACAGAGTGACTGCGGATTTCTCTACGACGGGGCATTGCACACCTCATTCCCGTCAATCGGCAGTTCCCGGCGACAATTGAGTCGGCCTAGGGAACCATGCACAGGCGCCGCGACGGATCATGATACGTCGGCGGCGCGTCGCCGCATCTGGCGCTTGGGAGTTCGCGCGTCAGCCGGCCACGCCGATTGCCGATAGGCCGGGCGGGCACCGCG
>JADGRC010000184.1 GCA_017881245.1 Pseudomonadota bacterium | reverse complement strand
GCCTGCTCGGGTGACATGTAAAGGGGCGTTCCCAACAAGAGCCCCGTGTGCGTCAGGTGGTAATCAGGCGTGTCGTCGCCCTGCCCCTGCTTCACGGCTTTCGAGATCCCGAAGTCGACGACCTTGACGAAGTCCGCTTCGCCCCGCCTGATCAGGTAAATATTTTCGGGTTTCACGTCGCGGTGAACGATTCCCTTGGCGTGCGCCGCTCCAAGCGCGCTTGCCACCTGGCGGGCAATGCGCAAACTGCGCTCGACGGGGAGAGGCGCCTCGCGCATCACGAGCTGCGCCAGGGATTCCCCATCGAGAAACTCCATCGCAACGAAAGCCCGCCCGTCGTCGGTCGTCCCGAAATCCGTGACGTCGACGATGTGCTCGTGACCGATTGCACTCGCCAGCCGTGCCTCCTGCAGCAACCGCGCCACGAAATCGGTCTTGGTCAAGAACTTCTCGAGCAGCACCTTCACCGCGACGCGTTTGCCGATGATCGTGTGCTTGGCTTCATAAACAGCGCCCATACCGCCTTCGCCGATCCGCCTTATGATGAGGTAGCGACCGGCCAGGGTCGCCCCGACCAAGGAATCGAATGTCCCGTCGGATGCCGCCGGCGGGATGGCGGGCGAGGCCGACAATCGCGCGCCCGACGAGGCGCCACCGACCGTCGCCTCGGGGACCACCGTCGATTCCCGGTTCATCTCGCCGGTGGTAGTCGCCGCCTCGGCCACCAGGGAGCTGCCATCCTGCGCACAGATCTCGACCCCGTCGGGGTATTCGGTCTGGCATGTCGGGCACGACGGCATGGTTCGGGGACTAATCTAGCGTCAACCGGGCGGGACCCCAAGCTTGACGCCCGTCGGGCGGCCCTGCCAAATTGCCAGGGTGTCTGTGGAACCAACCAAAAACCGCCCCCAACCGGATGTCACAACGGCCGCGATTTTCGACCTGGATGGAACACTCGCGGACACGATGCCGGTTCATTACCGCGTGTGGATCGACATCGCCGCCCGTTATGGAATCGACTTTCCCGAGGACACTTTCTATTCGATGGGCGGAATTCCCACCGCGAAAATCGCCGCGAGGCTGGCCGCCGAGCAAGGTTTGACGTTCGATCCCGTGGCGGTGGCGCGCGAGAAAGAGCAGCTCGTTCTTCAGCGCGTTGGCGAGGTGCTGGCCATCCCCGCCGTCGTCGAGATCGCGCGTCGCTGTCGGGTGGCCGGTCCGATCGCCGTCGCGTCCGGAGGCAGTCGCACCATGGTCGAGCGAACCTTGCGACAGATCGGACTTTATGACTGGTTTCCCGTGATCGTCACCGCGGAGGATACCGCCCATCACAAACCCGACCCGGACGTTTTCCTGGAAGCCGCGCGACGGATGTCCGTTCACCCGAGCGTCTGCACAGTCTACGAGGATACCGACATCGGCCTCGAGGCCGCGCGACGAGCCGGTATGCGCGGCGTCGACGTTCGCCCTTTGTATGCACAAAGACGCGTCACCCCCCTGGACGCAGCCTGACCCGCGCTGTTTTGACGATCGGCCCCGGGCCCCAAGACCAAGGGGCTCATCCCCGACGTAGCCATGAGATGTTTCGCCGTGAGCCGTTCCACCGGTTCGCGGCAACACTAGTCTGAGCGACAGGAACAAGACGTGATGGAACCATGACCATAGCGACCGGTGTACCCCTTGCATTGGACGACGACCGACTGCTGCCGTCGGATCCGACTCCGCGCGCGATCGCCCGCAGGCTCTACGCGGAGGTGCGCGCGCTACCGATCGTCAGCCCCCACGGGCACACGGATCCCCGATGGTTCGCCGACAACGATCCGTTCCCCGATCCCGCGACCTTGCTGATCATCCCGGATCACTACGTCTTTCGAATGCTCTACAGCCAGGGCGTGCCACTCGAATCTCTGGGCGTGCCGCGACGAGATGGCGGTCCGGTCGAACGCGATTCGCGCAAGATCTGGCGCCTGTTCGCGCAACACTGGCGCCTGTTTCGTGGGACGCCGACCCGTATGTGGTTTGAGCATGCCTTGCACGACGTGTTCGGAATTCGCGAGCGCATCGGCCCCGAATCGGCGGATCGCATCTACGACCAAATCGCCGCGTGCCTGGTCAAGCCCGAATTTCGCCCGCGCGCGCTGTTCGAACGTTTCAACATCGAGGTGCTGGCCACCACCGAGTCACCTTTGGATCCGCTGGATCACCATCGCAAGATGCGCGCGTCCGGGTGGAAGGGCCGCGTGGTAACGGCGTACCGTCCCGATCCGGTGGTCGATCCCGAATTCGACGGGTTCGCCGAAAACGTCGCGGAGCTGGGTACCATCACCGGCGAAAACACGCGCACGTGGTCGGGGTATCTGAAGGCGCTGGCGAACCGCCGGGCTTATTTCGCGGAATTCGGTGCGACGTCGACGGATCATGGTCACCCGACGGCGGCCACATTCGACCTGTCGCGCCCCGAGTGCGAGGCGTTGCTCGCCAAGGCGCTGGCCGGGACCACGACGTCCGACGAGGCGGAACACTTTCGCGGGCAGCTGCTGACCGAAATGGCTCGCATGAGCATCGACGACGGACTGGTGATGCAGATCCACGCGGGGTCGTTTCGAAATTACAACCCCGCCGTCTTCCGCATGTTCGGCCGCGACAAGGGCGCCGACATCCCCACCCGCACGGACTACGTGCGCGCGCTCAAGCCCCTGTTGGATCGGTTCGGCAACGACCGCCGGCTGTCCCTGATCCTGTTCACGCTAGACGAGACGGTGTACTCGCGCGAGTTGGCCCCGCTGGCCGGGCACTATCCCGCGCTGAAGATCGGCCCTTCGTGGTGGTTCTTCGACAGTCCGGAGGGAATGCGTTTCTATCGCGAACGCGTGACGGAGACCGCCGGTTTTTACAACACAGTGGGATTCAACGACGACACGCGCGCGTTCTTGTCGATTCCCGCTCGACACGACGTGGCCCGGCGCATGGATTGCGGATTCTTGGCCCAGTTGGTTAGCGACCACCGCCTCGACGAAGACGAAGCGCAAGAAGTCGCCGTCGACCTCGCGTACAACCTGGCGAAGCAGGCTTACAAACTGTAGTTAGACCCATGGGCAGTCCTCGTCGAAAGCCGCGGCAACTCGGCTACGGTGGGCAGGCGCGAGCCGGGTCAAAACCGATTCCAGGGCCGGTCCAAGGACGGTCTAATACCGGCTCAAGAGAGAGGTGAGGTCGGCGGGGTGGCCGTGCGCAGGTGACTTGAGTCAACAAGGCCAGCGACGCGCGTCACGAGCCCAGCGTGCCATCAACGCCTTGTTGCCGCGGCCGGGCGCCGCTGACGACCGCGATCGGCGACGCCTCAGAAAGAGGTTACTAACGCAATCTGAGCTATAATTCAGCGGGGCCGGCACTACATCAGCAGCGCAATGACTAGGGGCTCACATTCATCATTCACCGGGTTCGGGCCCGCGGGCGCGGCCCTGAGTGCTTTGCTGCTTATGATTACAGGCTGCGGATCCCCCACCTACGTGCGAAGTGGTTTGGAAAACGACGGGGCACCAGGCATCGACGTCGAATCGATGGAGCTTGCGGGTTCAGGGGGCGCCCCCCTCGGATCGGGCGGGGTCTTCGGAAGCGGTGGATTTGATGGCTCCGGCGGAGTGGGAACTGGTGGGGCGTCCGAAACCGGTGGGACAACGGGCACGGGCGGAGACGCGACCGGTGGTTCTCAAGGGACGGGAGGCACGACCGGCAGCGGCGGTACCGCCACGGGTGGCGCGGGCACGGGCGGTACCGGCACGGGCGGCGCTGCCACGGGCGGCGCTGCCACGGGCGGCGCGCGCACAGGCGGCGCGGGCGTGGGCGGTGCTGCCACGGGTGGCGGGGGCACGGGCGGTGTCGCCACGGGTGGCGCGGGCACGGGCGGTGCCGGCACAGGCGGCGCGGTAACCGACAACGCGAGATTCAACTTCGAAGCCGCGACGTCTGCCCAGCCGTGGGCGGCGGCTGCCAACACGCCAGGGTTCGCGTCAATTACCCGAAGCACAGCGCTACACTACGCGGGTCAGGCGTCGCTGGCCGCATCGATCGCGTCGGGGGGGGCAAACTTGTACCAAGTGACTGCGGTTCCTTCGCCTGCTATTCCCGCCGGAGCGATGGTCACGTTTCACGTGTTCGTTCCCACGGGATCGACCATCGATTGGGTCCAGCCGTACGTGCAGGACTCGGCTTTCGCTTGGACCGGTGCCTACGCTCTGGTCACCGATCTCACTGTGGGAGCCTGGAACACCTTCACACTTAAGGTGCCCACGCCGTCGGCCGCGATTGCCTGGATTGGCACGCAGGTCCACGTCACTGGGGTATGGACAGGGACGGTGTACTTAGACGCCGTCAACTGGTGACACGGGGCGCCGCGGCGCCATCCGGTCCGCGACGATTCATGAGGACATCAAGGGCGATCAAGCCGACGCCAACCACCAGCACGATGTCGGCGACGTTGAACACCGGCCACGGATCCAAGGGCCAGACGTCCAGGTCGACCAAGATGAAATCCACGACGCGCGCGTAGAGCAGCCGATCGATCAAATTGCCGATCGCGCCCCCGGCTATCAACCCGAGCGCGACGTGCAGGCGTCGATGTGCCGGATCGACGCCCTTCAGGTAGCGAAGCACCATCACCAGCGCAACGATGGCCAACCCCGCCAACACGAAACGCCCGCCGCGCAGATCACGGAACATGCTGAAGGCGATGCCCGGGTTCTCCGCGTAGTGGAAGGTCAAAGCCTTGCCAATCACGGATCGCATCTTCCCCGACCCCTCCGGTCCAAGCGCCGTCCGCGCCCATTGCTTCGTGATCTGATCGAGCACCAGGGAGACAACGGCGGGAATGACGAATCCCACCATCTTCCGGATCTGCGCCTGTCTGTTCGTCGTCGTCGTCGTCGTCATGCTGTGGCCAGTGTCATATACGGCGGGCACGACCGCAATGATTGTCGTATCCCGTTCCATGTCCGATTCCGCTACGATAGTTCCCCGGTAAGCCCGTGACCCACGCAAAATCCCCCGAGCCGCGCCTGTCCCAAGTAACCCTCAAGACCGTTTTGACGGTCGCTCTGGGTGCGCTCGCGGTCTGGGCAGCCGCGACGTTCGTTGCCCGGACCATCTTGGCGCTGGCGTTGACGGTGGCGGCCCTGATGATCGCGGTTGCGCTGGACCACGGCGTGGCCCTCCTGAAGCGCCGGGGAATCCCACGCGGTGCCGCCATCGCCATCGTGCTGCTGGTCGGCGCGGGTGTCATTACCGGACTCGGCTTCACGGTGATACCGGTAGCCATCCGTCAGGGCAAGGCGTTGTTCTTGCGGTTGCCCGACATGTTCACGGCGGTCCGTTCGACGCGCGTGTTCCATAGTCTCGACGAACGAACGCACATCGCCCGCCAACTGCTGGCGTTCGAGCGAGAGCTACCGAAAATGCTGGAAGGCGCCGCAGCGCCCGCGCTGGCGGTCTTGGGTGGCGTGTTAAGCGCGGTCGCCGCCATCGCCACCGTGGTGATCTTGACGATCTTCATGCTGATTTTTGGGGGCGATCTGATTCACGAGCTCATGCGAGAGACCCTGCCCCAGCGCCGTCCTCTCTACGCGACGCTGGTCGAAAAGATATATCGGTCCATAGGCGGATACCTGCTGGGGCTCGGCCTTATCTGCCTGGTCAACGCGACTTGTACGACGATCTTTCTGGCGGTGGTGGGTGTGCCGTTCTTCCTGCCAATGGGAATCGTCAGTGGTCTCAGCAGCATGATTCCTTACGCGGGACCAGTCGCGATCGGCGCGACGGTCACCTTGATCGCGCTCGCGACGGGGGGCGTGGGGACGGGAATCGCGTGCGGCATCTATTTCCTCGCGTATGGACAATTCGAAGGGCAGGTCCTGTCGCCGACAATTTTCCGTCGGACCGTCCATGTGAATCCCCTGGTGGTGGTTCTGGCGGTCCTGTTCTTCAGTGAGTGGGGCGGCATCTTCGGGGCGGTTGTCGCCGTCCCCGCTGCCGCGACGATTCAGATCGTCACGCGAGAGATCCTGCGAATTCGGCGCGACCGCCTTCACTTGGCGGCGACGCCCCTCAATTCGCCAGATGCGCCCGCCGCGGAAGAAACGCCTAAGGCCCACGACTGATTCCGAACGCCCAACCGGCCGCGGGACAGCCCTCCTGTCGCGTTCGCGGGCTTGACAAGTGGGCGCTCGGCTCAGCGCGCGCCCAGGACCCCGATCGGACATGCGACGCCGGTGCCGCCATGACCACAGTACCCGTCTGGATTCTTGGCGAGATACTGCTGGTGGTAGTCCTCGGCATAGAAGTACTCCGGGGCGGACGCGATCTCGGTCGTGATCTCTGCGTGACCCGAATCAGCAAGCGCCTTCTGGTAGGACGCGCGTGATTCACGCGCCTCACCCGCCTGAGCGTCGCCGTAGGTGTAGGCGGCCGAGCGATACTGCGTACCGACGTCGCCTCCCTGACGCATTCCCTGCGTGGGATCGTGCCCTTCCCAGAACAGTGCCAGCAACCGCTGGTACGAAATCACGCGAGGATCGAAGACCACGCGCACGACCTCGGTGTGGCCCGTCAGCCCCGAGCACACTTCCCGGTACGTCGGGTTCGGCGTCACGCCGCCGGCGTATCCGACGGACGTGCTGTAAACGCCGGGTTGCGACCAGAATCCTTTTTCGGCGCCCCAGAAGCAGCCCATGCCGAACAGGGCCAATTCCAGCCCGTCGGGAAACGGCGGCGAGAGACGCGTGCCAAGGACGAAGTGTTTCTCCGGCACCGCCATCTTTTCGGGCCGTCCGATCAGCGCCTGGTCGGGATGGGGGAGCTGCAGCGGCCTTGTGTGCGAGAACATCGCGGCGATTCTGAACCGACCAAGACGTTCTTGCCAGTCCCTGTGCCCGTCCGAATGCCCGAATGCCCCCCGAGCCCGCCCGTGGTCCTACCGGGGTCCCCCTGGCAATTGCCCGGTGATGACGGTTCGTTTAGTCCGTTGCGGCCCGTCGCAGCCCGTCGCGGCCTCGTTGCGACATCCTTGGCCCGCTGCTAGCGTGAACGAACATGAGACGCGTGACCCGTTTTTTTCGCGCTGTCGGCTGGACAATGACCGCGACGGGTCTAGCGATGGGTGGCGCGTCGGCGGGTTGCGTCGAGATCAACGGAGGTGCCGTCGAAGTGTCCTGGGCGATCTTCGCGCGGGACGGGCGTGCGATTCCGGATTGCCGATGTTCCGATCCCAGCATCGCGTACGTCCGCCTTGACTTGGCCTCCGATCCCGACAGCGACAGCCGCCCGTGCGCCGGGAACGACGCGTGTCGTTTTTCATGCACCCGAAAGGTGGGCGCGACGCAGTTCACGATACCGCCCGGGCAGTATCTGATGTCGCTGATCCCGGTTGGCGCCGACGGAATGGACTTGCCCATGGGGTCGGCGACCGGCGCCGTCCAATCACCCGCCGCGCAGTCACGCATGGTGGTGCGGGGGCAACCCACAGAGCTCGAGGCGTTCGAACTGGAGTCAAGTTGCGCGCCCTCCTGCGACAAGGGACTTCTCAGCCCTTGCTCGGCAGGCTGACCACTCCCGATCTGGTTCACCGCGAGCGTCGGGGCGGGGTTGTGATGGGTGATCGGCGATCGCTGGTGGGCGCCTCGCTCGACGCCGGTCATCAACATGACGTCGCGCGCACCCGCACCTCGTGCTCGACCTCTTCGCGAATCTTCTCGGGCACGAACAGCCGCGGTACGTAGAGTCGCGTTGACAAGTTGTTGGCTATGCTACGGGGATCCGATTCGATGGGTCGCGCGGACCCATCGGCGGCGGTAACGCGAATGGGCTCGGCCCCGACCCCCGGAGCATAGCGCTTGTACGACAAGCGTTCCGGCTCGTCGAAGTGAACGTAGTACCGACAGTCGCGATCGGGAAAATGTCGGGCGAAAATTGCCGTGGCTTCCCCGGCCGCGGCTTTCCAATCGGCGGGCGAAAAGGCCTTCGTCTCAATCGGCAACCGCACCATCTTGGGAAAACGACGCGTCTTCTGGGCGGTCACCAATTCGGACAGGGTCGCATCCCCCGATTCGCGCCATTCGCTGAACAGGCAGGTCACGTAGGATTCGTCCAGGCGCATGAAGTCGTCGAGCGCGATCGCATCGCCTTGCATCAGCAGCGCGTAAAATGAATCCCGCCGGCCGCCACGCGTGGGGAACAACAGATCCCGCCAGCGTCCCGATGAATCGTCGCGCGCCAAATCCAGGGCTCGCCGTATCGTCGCCTCCAGCAGCAGCGACGCCGCCCGCACCGTCTTGTGGTAGTAGGCGGTCCCATACATTTGGTCGAGCGCCAACAAGAAAGCCTCGACGATGTCCTGCGCACGCGCGTCCACGACCAGATGGTCGTCGATGACGACAAGGGATCTCACCAGGCGGCCCAAATCGAACGTGTGCGTGCGAATGCCGGCCATCAACGCGTCCCGCGCCAGGTAGTCCAGGCGATCCGCGTCCAGTTGACTGGAGACGATGGCATGGGTCCAGGGTCGACGCGCGCCGGTCCCCGGCGTGGGGTACTCGATGAAGGCGCGGAGGCGCTCGGGCAAGTCCGAATCGTACGCGCGCAGGAGTCGGTGAATCTCCGACTCCGGGGAGGTCAGGATGCGCACCGACATTTTTTCGTGCGCGAACGAGGGGCCGATAATCTCCTCCAAAGAATGCGAAAAAGGCCCGTGGCCCACGTCGTGAAGCAGCGCCGCCAGGATGGTTTGCTCGCGCTGCCCAACCGAGACCTGCAACCCGCTGTTCTCGGCCGCGGAATCCACCATCAAGCCCGCGACGTACGCGGCGCCCATCGAATGCGCGAAGCGCGAATGTTCGGCGCCATGAAACACCAAATTCATCACGGCGGTCTGCCGGATTCCGCGTAGCCGCTGGAACTGCTCGGTGTCGATGACCTGTTCCAACAGACGTTGAAATGGGCCTCGCGGAAACGTGATATCGCCGTGAACTGGATCGCGAAAGACCCGTGGGCGGTGCGCGAGTGCTGTCACAGACGGCGTCATGGTCAGGGCTGGCTCCTTGGCGCAGCCCTGTTGGATCTTAGCCTATAGCCTAGCTCCGGGCGCGTTGGTGCCACCGGCACGCGTGCGCGACGATGGTATCGAGGTCGGAGTACTTCGGCTTCCACCCGAGGATTCGCGTGGCCTGTCGAGCATCAGCCACCAGCGCTGGCGGATCACCCGCGCGTCGACCCACCTCGCGCACGGGCACGCGACGACCAGTGGCTTTCTCCACGACGGCGACGATCTGACGCACGGTGTGTCCCGTGCCCGTCCCCAGATTTAGTTGCAACCTGTCGGCCCCTTTTTGCAGGCGATCGAGGGCCAACAGGTGGGCGTCCGCCAGATCGGCCACATGGATGTAGTCGCGAATCGCCGTACCGTCCGGCGACGGATAGTCGGTGCCGTAGATATCGAGGCCTGGGCGCCGTCCCAAGGCCGCGTCGATGGTGAGAGGAATGAGGTGGGTCTCGGGATCGTGGTCCTCGCCGACCTCGCCGTCGGGATCGGCCCCCGCGGCGTTGAAGTACCGGAGCGCCGCGAAACGCAACCCATACGCTCCTTGATACCAATGCAGAACCTTCTCGACCATCAGCTTGGATTCGCCGTACGGGTTCACGGGGTTTTGCGGATGGTCCTCGGAAATGGGAACGCGGATTGGCTCGCCGTAGGTCGCGCACGTCGACGAAAAAACAATATCCCGCACGCCAGCATCGACCATGGCGTCCAGAAGATTCAGGGTGTTGACCACGTTGTTGCGAAAATACTTGCGCGGATTGGTCACCGATTCGCCCACGTACGCGTACGCGGCGAATTGAATCACGGCCGTTACCTGGTGCTCCGCGAGAACGCGGGCGACAAGCGCGCCGTCGGCGAGGTCACCCTCGATGAGCGGCCCCCACTTCACCGCCCATCTGTGCCCATAAACCAGATTGTCGAGGACCACCGGACTGTGCCCCGCGCGCGCGACCAGCTTGGCCGTCTGGCTGCCGATGTAACCGGCACCACCCACAATTAGAATCGACACGGGAGGTGCCTCGCTTTCTTTCGGGTTCTCGCAGGTTCCTGGTCGAAGCAAGACGCGCGGCCCCCTTCCGGCGCGGCGCCGATGCCGCGCTGCCCTTCGGGGATATTCACGGGGTGTCCGCCGCCTTTCGCAGCGCACGATCGATTCGCCTCAGGCACAGATCCTGGCCGACGATTTCCAGGCTGTCGAACAGGCCCGGCCCGATCGCGGTCCCGGTCACCGCGACCCTCACCGCGTGCACGATGTCGCCCATGCTCCATCCACGCGTGGCCAGAAAATCGTGGGTATCGTGTTGCAGACTGGCGGCATCGAATTGTTCGCGCCCCGCCAGCCACGCTCGGTAGGCAGTCAGACACTCGACCGCGCCGGGCGCGCGAATCCGTTTCGCGAACGCCTTCTCATCCCAGATAACTTCGTCACCGAAGAAGAAGCCCGCCTGCAAGACTATGTCGCCGAAGACCTTCAAGCGATCGCCAAGCGCCTCGATGATGCGCGCGATCCTGGCGACGGTCTCCGACGGAACGGGGGATAACACCCAGCCCATTGTCACGAGAAACGGCATCACGCGCGCCACCTTTTCGGCGGTCGGCAAAGCCTGCATGTAGTGCAGCTGAAAGGCACCCAACTTGACCGCGTCGAAACTGGCGGGGGCGGGGTTCACGCGGTCGAGGGAAAAATGTTCCACCATCTGCGCGCGGGTCAGAAACTCGGTCTTGTCGTCGAGCGACCAGCCGAGCAACACGAGGTAGTTGACGACGGCATCCGCCAGATATCCCACCTGTTCGTAGAAATCGACAGTGACCGGGTTGAACGTCTCGGGCGTGGTCGTAAGGCCCAGCGCCGCCGCGATCTGGGTACCGTGCTGGTGCACTTGCGCAAAATCCGGGTTCTTCAAATACGCGTCCAACTTGCGCTTGGACAGCTTGCGCTTCGACCCGGGCTCGGCGACGTAGGGCAGATGCGCGTACGCGGGCATCGGGTATCCGAGAGCCTGGACTATGAAAACCTGCCGCGGCGTATTCGACAAATGTTCCTCGGCGCGAATCACGTGCGTGATGCCGAAGTCCTGATCGTCGACGACGTTGGCCAGATGGTAGATGAAGGAACCGTCGGACCGCTGGACCACGACGTCGGCCTCACGCGCCCAATCGAATTCCACGTTGCCCCGAATCAGGTCGGGCAGGACCAGCTTCCCCTCGCGCGGCATCTTCAGCCGAACGACCCATTTTCGGCCCTCGGATTCAAAGCGCGAGCGCTCCGCGGGTGTGGCGGCCATGAACCGGCGGCTGTACTGAAACTGGCGCTTATCTGCTTCCGCCTGCTTTCGTTCCGCGTCCATTTCCTCGGTTGTCGCGTAGTCGTAATAAGCTTGACCCGCGGCCAACAAGCGTTCGACGGCGATTTGGTATCGCGCGGTTCGCTGCGATTGGAAATAGGGTGCGAAAGGGCCGCCAACCTCGGGACCCTCGTCCCAGCGCAGACCCAACCAGCGGAAGCCGTGCAGAATGGGCGCCAGCGCGGCCTCGACGTTTCGTTCCTGATCGGTATCGTCGATGCGCAACACGTACTTGCCGCCGTGGTGCCGTGCGAAAAGCCAATTGAACAGAGCGGTGCGCACGCCACCAATGTGCAAAAACCCGGTCGGGCTGGGTGCGAAACGCGTACGAACGGTCACGGTGTATCTCGATTCAACCGATCTTGTCGCCAGGCTGGGGCGCGACTGCCTCGCCTCCGGCGTCGTCGAACGTGGCGATCAGATGCGGGCGGTCCGCCCCGCCGGCCGCGAGGATCATCCCCTCGGAAAGACCGAACTTCATCTGGCGGGGTTTCAGATTGGCGACCACGGCCACGCGCCGGCCCACCAGTACCGTCGGATCTGGATAGAAGGCTCGCAGTCCGGCAAAGATCTGCCGCAGGCGCCCCTCGCCGAGGTCAACCATCAGACGAATCAGCTTCTGCGCCTCGGGCACATGCACGGCCTCGCGGACCACGCCCACGCGCAAATCCACGCGTGCCAGATCCTCGATGCCAATCTCCGCCACCGCCCCAGGCACGCCGGAAGAGCTCGCCGCCGTCGCTTTTTGTGCCTTGTTTGGAACGACGGTGGGCGAACCATGCACCGCCGCAGCAGCGGAATCCGACGACGCCACCGTCCGTTCGGTCGCCGGTACCCGGGCCGCCGCCGTCTTGCCAAAACCCGAAGACCCCGACTCCGTCACGCCGCGCGCTTTCGCACCCGTTTTCGACGTGGACGTTGGGTCCGACTTGGCCCCCGACTTGGCCTCTATCTTGGCCCAGCTGTCTCTCAACGTGACGGTGCGGTTCCAGATCTGCCGACTGGGGGCGCTGGCCGGATCCAGACAGAAGTACCCAAGGCGTTCGAACTGAACGCGCGCGCCGGGCGTCACGGCCGCCGTGGCCAGATACGGCTCAGCCAAGCACGAGGTGAGTTGCAGCATCGATTCCGGGTTGACCTCGTCGAGGAAACTACGCCCTTCGGTGCTGCCCGGGTTCTCGACGGAGAACAGACGATCGTAAAGCCGCGCCTCGATCGGCGCCGCATGAACCGCGGAGACCCAATGCAATGTCCCGCGCACGATTCGTCCGTCCGGCGCGCTGCCCCCCCACGACGCGGGATCCCACGTGCACCGCAGCTCGACCACCTCGCCCTGAGCGTTCTTCACGACATCCGTGCAACGAATGAGGCAGGCGTAGCGCAGCCGCACCTCGCGCCCCGGGGCCAGACGAAACCAATCCTTCGGCGGATCCTCGCGGAAGTCGTCATGCTCGATGTAGATCTCGCGCGTGAGTGGCACCTTTCGCGAACCCTGAGCCGGGTCCTCCGGATTCAGAGGCCCGTCCGCCTCCCGCGTTTCGTCCGCGGGGAAGTTTTCGATGACCACCTTCAAAGGCCGCAACACCGCCATCACGCGAGGGCAACGGCGATTCAAATCCTCGCGCAGCCCGTGCTCCAGCAGACCCACGTCCACCAGGCTGTCGGTCTTGGAAACGCCGATGCGTTCGCAGAACGCGCGAATGGCCTCCGGTGTGTACCCGCGACGTCGCAGTCCCGCCAGCGTCGGCATGCGTGGATCGTCCCACCCGGACACGACGCCTTTTTGGACCAACTCGCCGAGCTTGCGCTTGGACATCACGGTGTACGTGAGGTTCAGCCGCGCGAATTCGATCTGGCGCGAAGGAAAAACCTCCGTCTCCCGGATGCACCAATCGTAAAGCGGCCTGTGCGCCTCGAATTCCACAGTGCAGATGGAATGCGTGATCCTTTCGATCGCGTCCGACAACGGGTGCGCGAAGTCGTACATCGGATAGATGCACCACTTCGTCCCGGTGCGGTGGTGGGGCGCATATCGCACCCGGTACAGCACCGGATCGCGCAGGTTCATGTTCTGGGTTTCAAGGTCGATGATCGCGCGCAGCACGTGCTTGCCCTCGGGAAACTCGCCCGCGCGCATGCGTTGAAAAAGAGCCAGGTTTTCTTCGATGGTTCGACCGCGATAGGGACTCGGCCTGCCTTTCTTGTAGAAATCGCCGCGGTATTCGCGGATTTCTTCTTCGCTCAGGCTATCGACGTAGGCCTTCCCGTTCTTGATCAATTTGATCGCGAGGTCGTAAAGTTGCTCGAAGTAGTCCGACGCGTAGTAAAGGCCCGACCACTCGAATCCCAACCAGCGAATGTCCTCCTGAATCGCCTCGACGTACTCCACGTCCTCGGTGGTCGGGTTGGTGTCGTCGAAACGCAGATTGCACGTTCCACCGAATTCCCGCGCCAATCCGAAGTCAAGGCAGATCGCCTTGGCGTGCCCGATGTGCAGGTATCCGTTCGGCTCGGGCGGAAAACGGGTCGCGACTCGCCCGCCGTGAAGGTTCGCGGTCTTGTCCTGCCCGATCAGCTCGCGAACGAAATTCCCCGCGCTGGCGCTTGATGGCGCTGCCAGCTTGGATGACTTGGGCTTGACGGGTTCCATGGGGGCTGAAAATCGTCCTTGGGACCGACGCAGCTTGCCTCGAATGGCGGGCGTGGACAAGGCGCACCCGACCACACACGTCGGGTTTTGGCATCGAGGGTCCAGCAAGGGTCAACCGGGGTCAACCCATCGCGATTGCGTCGGGCTCCACCAGAGGTTATCTTAAGTTGACCATGGACAGCACCATCAACGCCAAGGAACTTCGTGCCTCCCTGCCCCGGATCGTGGAGCGGGTCCGGAAAGGCGAGCGATTCACGGTTCTTTATCGCAGTCGACCTGCGTTGCGACTAGTTCCCGTATCCGACGAGGCCCTCGGATCGACGCCACTGCAGAGTGATCCTCTTTATCGCGGCAAGGCCGTTGGAGCGTCGTCGGATGGTCAAAGTTCGAAGGATCACGATCGAATCCTTTACGGGAAGTGACGGTGAGACCGGCCTTCGTGGACACGGCTGGATGGATGATGTTGGCTGATGCCTCCGATCCGGCGCACCCGCAAGCCATGGCCTTCCGCGACGAGTGGCTCGAGCGCGGGGGCGTCTTCGTCTCGACGGACTTCGTCCTCGACGAGACACTCACCCTTCTGCGCGCCAGATTGGGCCTGGACGCGGCAGCACGCTGGTGGGACCAGGTGGATGGAAGCACGCGCCTGTCGTGGGAGTGGATCGATCGAGAACGGGCGGAAAGGGCCAGGCGCTGGTTTTTTGACTGGGAGGACAAGGCTTTCTCATTCACCGATTGCACGAGCTTTGTCGTGATGAAGGAACGAAAACTCCGCGTTGCACTGACCAGCGACCGGCATTTCAAGCAAGCCGGATTCGAAATCGCGCCCACGAAGTGATCGGGCCCCGGCGACACCGGTCCGCGTTGCTGAACAGGTGCCGCCGCACCACCGTGACCAAGCGGCGGATTAAACGCTTGGCTCGTCGGCGGGAAAATCCACATGGATGTGGTTCCCTTCAGGATCGCTCACGTTGACCTGTTTGACACAGTCGCCGGGCGGGTGGCCAATACGATAGGGAACCTTCGCGGCGTCCAGCCTCCGCAAGAATTCGGCCAGCCCTTCGGCGGCGAAGGCAAAATGTTCCAGGCTGAGCTCGCCCTGATAAGAAGGCGGTCTAGGCACTTGCACCAAGTGAACGACGGGGCGTTCGGCTAAGTACATCCAAGCGCCACCAAACGAAAACGGCGGTCGGTCCCCTTCTCGCATGCCCAGCACGTCGCGGTAGAAGGCACGAGTCTCGTCCAGACGCGACGTGCGCACATTCACATGATCGAGAAATTTGAGAGGCATCGAAACGGCGATGTTACCTCGACGCGGATTTTTCGCCCGTGAGGCAAGGGATTGCGGCAGCCTCGACACCGCCCGTCCCGCCGACTGATCCTCAGTCACAACCGATGCGCGCGGTTCCGATCGCGATGTCGTCGTACCAAATGTCGAGCGCAGGGCCGCCGTATTTCTCGAAGCCAAAGCGCAAGCTGTCGTAACTGTCGAGCGGAAAATCCGTGTGGTGCAGATCGGGAACCTCGACACCATCCACCCAGACGTCGAGCTCGGGGCCGCCGTGGTCGAACTGTGCTTCGAGGCAAACCCACGTCATCGGTGCGAACACGACGCCGGGTTTGTGGTCGTTGTAGTACGCCTGGTTCGACAGAGCGCCGTGAGCGTCGCCCATCACCGTGTACATCAGCATTCCGTAGTCCTCGCTGATGCGCACTACATTCCCCCCGCCCGGCATCGCGGCGAGATCGGCGATGATGAATGTGTTGTGTTTGTCGCTCATCGGCCGCCCGAGGCGCATGAAGGCGCGCATGAAGAATCCCCCGTTCGGTGCCGGCAGTATCGAGGTGTCGTGGAACACGAAAAGTGTATCGAAATCGTTGTCCCCACCCCTTACGTGAACGGATCTCGTCCCGCTGTGCGCGGGCGTCGACGAATCGATGGTGACAGTTCCAACGCCGTTGAGCTGCACCGTCCAGGGCGCAGTCAGCGCGGCCGCCGCCTTCTCGAAATCGTCGCAGAACCTCAGCCCCGCGCGGGCGGAGCAGGGGCTGGCTGCCCCGCCACCCATCCCTGCGTCGGCGTTCCCACCGCCCGCAGCGCCCGCTACTCCTCCAGGGCCTCCGCCAGTGCCGGCCATGGTGACCCCACCCGCTGCGGCGATACCGCCCGCACCTGCCCAACCGCCCGTCACTCCGATGGAGCCGCCACTCGCCATGCCCCCCAGGCCGGGCGTTCCACCCCCTGTCGCGCGCGGATTGCCGATCCCCGCGCCCGCTCCGGCGACACCCCCGCCGACGCCGCCCCGTCCGCCGTTCCCACCCGTCGCGGTTCCGATTCCGCCCGTCGTGCCGTTGGCCGCGGGGTTACCCCCGCCCTTACAACTCGACGACAGGCCGGCCCCCGCAATCACGATCATCAACCAAGGATGGCGATCCATCGAGAATGCGAGCCTGGTCGTCAATGTCATTCCGAACGGCGCTTGCCGAGGCGGTCTGCCAACGACCGCATAACCGCCTGAGTCTCCGCCCCGAACCACTCGTCGACCAGGTTGTCGATCACCGCTGGCGTTAGGGAATCGAACGCCTCACGCAACGGCCGCCGGGCCATTGCTCTCGTGTTGGCCATGGCCGCCGCGGGCCGCGACAACAGCTCCGTCGTCCAGGTGATCGCGCGCGGAATGACTTCCGCGCCGGGAACCACTTCGTCGACCAGGCCCACGCGACGGGCCTCGATGGGATCCACCAACAAGCCGCCCACCGCCAACCGCTCCGCCTGCCGTTCCCCTACGACGTACCGAAGGGCGCGGAAGATGACCTCGGGCAGAGACAAGCCGACCTGCACTTCGTTGAGGCCGAGCCGATAGTTTCCCTCCGCCATCACCCGGTAGTCCGCGAAGATGGCCAGCACCGTGCCCCCCGCCGGACTGTGACCGGTGAGCGCGGCGGCTACCGGAATCTCCGAGCTGGCGAGCTCCACCAGAACCGCGAAAAGGGCCGTCCAGGTCGCGGTCATCTCAGTGCGTCCGAGGCGTAGCAACTCGGGGACGTCCAGGCCCCCCGAAAAACATCCTGGCGAGCCCGAGAGCACGACCCCGGCGCATCCGTCACGCCGTGCCCCCGCGAGGGATGTCTTCAGCAACTCCAGCAACGCAAGATTGAGCGCGTTGACGGGGGGCCGATCGAGCCGCAGCTCGCGAATCCCGCCATGGTCCCTGGTGACCAGCATCGAGCCAAGCTTACATCGGGCGGAAGCACAAGGTCCCGGAAGAAAGCCGAGCATGCCCGAAGAGAGCTGAAGAGATTCGAAGCGGGGAAAGCCTCGGGCCGGCGGGTCGCAAAACCGCGGACCTTGCCTCAACGTCCCCGAGCGCTCGATGCCGGTGCCTTACGCCGTCGCACCTTCTCGCATCCCCCGCAGTGCGGCGTACGCGCGCTGGTATTTTCGGTACGGCTCAACGTAGGCAGCGTGTGCCGCCGTGTTCGGCTTGGTGGCGGTTCCGCGGCGCAGGGTCGCCGCCGTCGCGGCGCCTACATCCTTAAAGGCGCCCACTCCGACGGCGCCTAGCAACGCGGCGCCGAAGGCGGGGCCCTCTGCCTGCTCGACCGGCACGACAGCCTTGCCAGATATATCCGCCTCCATTTGCCGGATGAACGCGGCTTGAGCGCCGCCACCCGTAAACAAGATCTCCGGGATCGGCAGGCCGAGTGCGGCGATGATCTCCTGACAGTCGCGCAGCCCGAAACAGATCGCCTCCAGCACCGCCCGCGTCATGTGCGCGCGCGTGTGGGCCAGCGACAACCCCACGAAGGCGCCGCGTGCGTCCGCGTCTCGGTGGGGCGTTCTTTCGCCCTGCAGATAGGGAAGGAAGGTCAACCCTTCGGCACCGATAGAAATCTTGGCCGCCTCGCGGTTCAACAGGGTCGCCGCGTCCTTCTTCTTCGCCAGCTCCCGCGCCAATTCGCGTTGATGCCAGGCGAACGCCGCGCCGGCCGAAAGCATGACGCCCATGACATACCAGGTACCGGGCACTGCGTGGCAGAAGGTGTGGGCACGCATTCCCGGATCGACGACCGGCTTGTCCGTCGGAGACAGCACGGTCCCGGAGGTCCCCCAACTGGCGACCACCGCGCCCGGTGCCACGGCGCCGACGCCGATCGCACCGCACGCATTGTCGGCGCCACCGCCCACGACGGGGGTGCCTTCCGCCAATCCCGTCAGGGCGGCGACCTTCGCCGTGACACGGCCGAGGACCTCCGATGAGCCACCAATGTCGGGCATCAGACCGGCCGGCAGGTCCATCGCCTCGGCCATCTCGCTGCTCCACCGCGAACGCGCGACATCGAACAACAACGTCCCTGACGCATCCGACGGCTCCGCGGCCATCGCGCCGGTCAACAGCAGTCGAATGTAGTCCTTCGGCAGCAGGACCTTCGCCAGGCGCGCGAACGCCGCCGGCTCCGCGTCGCGCAGCCACAGGATCTTCGGCAGCGTGAATCCCTCGAGCGGTGGATTCGAGACCCAGGCCCGAAGTTGTTCCGGACTCACGCGCTTCGCGATGGCCCGGCACTGCGCGGTCGTCCTCCCGTCGCACCACAGTAGGGCCGGACGAATAACCTTTCCCGCGCGGTCCAGAAACACCGACGAATGCATCTGGCCGGACAGTCCGACAACCTCGATACCCGACCGCCGCCCGAGGGTTACGCGTTTGACGACGCGCACCGCCGCCTTCCACCAGTCGGCCGGATCCTGCTCCGCCCAACCAGGATGGGGCGCGCGCAGCCGCAAGGGCTCGCTAGCGCGGGCGGTTGTACGCCCGCGTTCATCCACGACACAGGCCTTTACGCTGCTGGTCCCGATATCCAGGCCCAGAAACTGCCGCCGCGCGACCGGCATTTCTCAGCGCACGCCGAGCAGAACTTCGGTGGTCAGCTGATCCAGGCGTTCGTAGTCATAGCCGCGCGCGCCCAACTTGCCGGCGTCGAACGCGTGGGCCTTCAGCGTGGTGGCGAGCGCCCGATCGTACTTGACACCGGGGCCGACGCCCGCGACAGGCGTGGTCCCGCGTTGCTCCAGCGCCCGCAAAATCTCGCGAATCTCCGGGTCCGCGTGAAACTTCGCGACTTTGTCCTTCAGGATGTTGTACGAACGCATGCTCGCGTACGCGAAATCCCACACGCCCCGCTCGTCCTCGGTACGATACGCGTGACTGTCGAAGTGGCGCATGCCGTCCCAGCGTGCGTCCTCCAGCAACTTGACCAGGAAGAACGCGCCCTTTTGATCCTCGCTCGCGAAACGCAGGTCCTGGTCATACCGGCCTGGTTTCTGGCCGTTGAGATCGATGTGGAACAGCTTGCCGGCCTCCAGCGCCTGACCGACCGCGTGTGAAAAATCCAGCCCCGGCATCTGCTCGTGCGCCACCTCGGGATTGACGCCCACCATCTCGGGATGCTCCAGCGTGTAGATGAACGCCAACATGTGGCCCGTGGTCGGCAAAAAGATGTCGCCGCGCGGTTCATTCGGCTTGGCTTCGAGCGCAAACTTCAGATTGTATTTGTTGTCGCGCACGTACGACGTCAGAAAATTCATCGCCTCACGAAAGCGTTTGATCCCGTCTTGCGGCGTCTTGCAGGCGTTGGTCTCGACGCCCTCGCGTCCGCCCCAAAACACGTACGTCGTGGCGCCAAGCTCCACGCCCAGATCGATCGATCGCATGGTCTTTTGCAGTGCGAACGCGCGCACGCCGGCGTCGTTGCTGGTGAACGCACCTTCGCGGAACACCGGCTGCGAGAACAGGTTCGTGGTCGCCATCGGCACCTTCATGCCGGTTTCGCTGAGCGCGCCCTTGAACTCTCGCAAGATGCGATCACGCTCGCCCGCGGTAGCATCGAAGGGAATCAGGTCTTCGTCGTGCAGGTTCACGCCATAGGCGCCAAGTTGCGACAACTCGCGCACGATCTTGGCTGCGGACATCGGCTCGCGCACCGCCAAACCGAACGGATCGCGCCCCGTGTTTCCCACCGTCCACAGTCCCCACGTGAAATGGTCCTCGGGGCGGGGGGCAAATCGATCCTTGGGGTAGCGGGTGTTACTTTGGCTCATGTCGGGCTCCCATTGGGTTGGTCGAGATCGGCGCAATTGCGGACCCGTTGAGTGTAACTGAAGTGCCCCGTCCGTCGATCCGAGACGCACAAAATGCCCAGTTCCCACCTGATTTGCAACGAGGAGTTTGCCGCGCGACGCCACGTCGCAGGCACTTCATGGCTGCCGTAAAATTCCCTCCACGACTCCCACCGGAGTGACCGAAATGGGACGAAAGACACTGCCGCACGCGACGCACCGAAACTGATGCGGCCCGCTCGGATCCGCTGTCGGAAGGGTTTCGCCACAGGTGCAGACCCATCTCCGCTGGCGGGCGGGGGATCCCACGACCAGCGCGTGGGCTGGCACGTCTCGGGTCACCACGGCACCCGCCGCCACGAAGCAATAGTCGCCCAAGGTTCGCCCGCAAATGATCGTCGCATTCGCTCCGATCGTCGCGCCACGTCCAACGCGCGTCGGCCGAAAATCGTGCTTCCGCGAAATGAACGCGCGCGGCGTCTTCACGTTGGTGAAGACGACCGAAGGACCGACGAAGACGTCTTGGTCCAGGGTCACAGCGTCGTAGATCGATACGTTGTTCGCGACCTTGCAGCCGTCACCAACGACCGCCGCGCCACCCACGAACACATTCTGTCCGAGGACGCAGCCCGCTCCGATGCGGGCGCCGCGCATCACGTGGCAAAAATGCCAGATCTTCGTGCCGGCGCCGATCCGCGCTCCAGCGTCGACGATTGCGCTTGGGTGGACCGCGGCGGTCGGATGGATGGCCGCTATCGTCATGTGCTCGTCGGTGTGGCGGGGACGCGCAATCCGCCGTCTTGTTTGGCGTCGCCCGCGCCAGAGCCTTCTGCGAGCCTCGCAGCCGCGACGTTCATGGAACCGTCGCTCGCAACCTGGACGGGGGTCCCGCCCGCGCGCATGGATCGGGCGCCAGCCTCCAGAACCCGGACCACCGCCGCACCCTGGCGCCCATCGCTGCGCGGTCGCGAGCCGGATGCGACGCAGGCGACGAAATGTTCGCATTCGACGAGCAACGGCTCGACGCCCGGCAGGAACGGCGAGAGCACATCGCCCACCCGCACCACGACCCCCTCCGCGTAGGTTGTGTGACCCGGGCGCGGGACGGCGGCGCGATCATGAATCTTGAGCTTCTCGTCGGGCAAGGTGTCGTCGAACGTCAGCATTTTTCGCGTCCCGACCACGGTTAGACTACGTCGCTTGTGCGGATCCAGCCACGAGACATGCAGGTGCGCCAAGCGGCCGTCCGCGAAACGCAAGGTCGCGAATGCCACATCCTGGATTTCGCGGTCTCGCTGCAGATACGTGGCGCCGGTAGCGCTGACCGAAATTGGGCATTCCCCGAACAAGTGGATCGCGACCGCGACGTCGTGTGGGGCCAAGGACAACCAGGCGTTTTCGGATTGTCGCACGATTCCCAGATTCACCCGCTGGGCGTAAAGGTAAAGGACGTCGCCCAGGTCTCCGGCATCGAGCAAGGCCTTCGCCCGCTCGACGGCAGGGTGATAGAGCAGCAAATGACCGACCATTAAAGTCAGTCCGCGCCGATCCGCCAACGCGCACAGCTCATCGGCGTCGGTCGCGGTCAACGCCAACGGCTTTTCAACGAAGACGTGCCGCCCAGCTTCGAGCGCCCGCTTGGCCAACGCATGGTGATTCGGGGCATCGACGGCAATCGCGATCGCACGTACCTCGGGATCCCCGAGGAGTCGATCGAACGCAGGGGTTGTCCGGACGCCCGAGAATCGCTGCTCGATTCCCGTCAGGAGAAGCGGGTTCAGGTCGCACACCCAGCGCAACGCCGAGCCACGAGCCAGGTAGAACGCTCGAACGACGTTCTGGCCCCACCCCGAGGCGCCCACGACGGCCATTCCGATCGCGGTCATCAGGCGCGGCATGTTACCGCTTACAGAGGCGCGCATGGACTCCAATCAACGACCAGTGCCGAGCGGTGGCGGAGCTGGGGCGGCGGACAACTGGCACCTTGGACAAGCTGGCGCGATGGGCAAGCGGTGGGCAAGCCGGCGCGATCTTGAGTAATTGGCGCTTGAAGACGATGCTAATCTCGTGATCTCGCGGAGAGCAAACGCCCGTCCGTCGCACCCGACGGTTCGCGCGATGCTCCGAACCATCCTGGCCATCCTTCCTTCGGCGGCGTTGGCGTTCGGGTGCGCCCCGCCCGGGTTGCCTCCCGGCGCGCGTATTTCACGCGAGTTGGTGCTGGGCCACGACGACAACCACGGAACCGCCAGCTTCAAGTTCCCGAACTTGACCTACGAAAGCATCGTGCGCTTCGAATTGCCCAAAGGAAAACACCGGGCGCTCCGACTGCGTCTGATGGCGGAGACCGCCGGGACGATAGCGATCGCCTTTTACGAGAACAGCGTCCTCGAATGCCCAGGCGAGGAAATCCGCGTCATCACCCGCGACCTGAGTCAGGACGACATCTCGAACGGCAAGGACGGCCGTTGGGTCGTGGAGGACCTACGTGATCTGCCCCCCCTTGATGGCGTCGTCTGGGTGGGCCTGCGCAAGATGGGCGGCGAGCCGTCCATTTGGACCAGTTCGGTCGTTTCGGGTCAGGTTTACCTGCGCGACCGCAACCCGACGAGTGCGCTCGGCCTGCTCCCGGTCAAGCGGACGCCGATGGTGCGCCTCGAGGTACTGCCCTGAGCGCCGTCGCCGTCGGCCATGGGATCGGGGTTTGTCAGCCCAAATGCCATTCGTCACCGACGGCGACTGCTCGACCGATCGCCCCCGCCAACCAGTCCTTGGCCTCGGCGATGGCCTGAACGAGCGGGGAGCCGCGGCCAAGGCCCACGGCGATCGCGGTCGCGAGCGCGCAACCCGTCCCGCGCGCTTGTGGTCCGTTCACTCGCTTTCCTCGAAACATTCGCACGTCGCGCCCGGACACCAGGACGTCGATGGATTCATCCCCGTCCAGATGCCCCCCCTTCACGAGAACCGCGCCTAGCCCGCGCCCGCACAGCGCGGTGCCCGCCGCGACCGCACCCTCCACGGAGTGAACCGGCAGGCCCGTCAAAGTGGCGGCCTCGAAGGCGTTGGGCGTCATCAGCGCGGCCCGAACACCAAGCTCGACCAACACCCCCACGTCTCCGGAGAACAACGCCCCGCCGCTTGACGCCGAAAGCACCGGATCCAGCACCACCGGCCCGTTGAATTCACGGAGGGCATCCAATACGGCGGCGGCCGAGGCGGCGTCGGGCAGCATCCCAATCTTGACCACCAAAGGCGCGGACGCCCGCGCCCGGGTGGACACCTCCCCCGCTTGTTCGACACCCTGTAGTGCCCTCCGGATTGAGGCCGCCAGAACCAGCGGCTCGCGTGGTTCGACCGCGCGAACACCAGCCGGGGACTGGTCGGTCCAAGCCGTCGGTATCAAGCGCACGGGAGCGCCGAAAGTCCGCGCTGTGAGAAAATCGCGCACCACCCCCGCGCCGCCGGTGGGGTCAAATCCACCGATCGCCACGATCAATGGAGCAGATGGGGGATGGTCTTTCACGAGGTTAGATCTCTACCCGATTGAACGCCCGAACGGTGCTCATTGCGGCATCAGCCGCGGCTCGCTATTATCAGGCGACTCGGCAGGGGTTCGGGCCGAACCGTTCGCTTAGAATCACGACGTCGCCCGCGCCGCTGATTCGTCGGTTGATGATGGGTGGGGGCGCTGCCTTTCACACGCGATCGAACGTGACCCAGCAACTCGAAGAGCCGATTCAGTTCGGTAAGTACACGCTCCACGAGCGGATCGGACGCGGCGGCATGGCCGACGTGTTCATGGGACGCATCCAGGGTCCGGCGGGCTTCGAGCGCGAGTTCGTCGTGAAGCGCATCTTGCCCCACCTTTCCGACGATCCGGCGTTCATTCGCATGTTCGTCGAGGAAGCCAAGATGTCGGCGCGGCTCAACCACCCCAACATCGTTCAGATCTTCGAGCTCGGTTCGGTAGAGGGCGAGTTCTTCATCTCCATGGAGCACGTCTCGGGACACGACTTGTCCGAAACGATGAAGGCGCTCTGGAAAACCTCCGGCCCACCGCGGCCCGATCTCGTCGCGTACGTGGGTCGAGAGATGTGTCGGGCCTTGGGCTATGCGCACGGACTGACCGACGAGCGCGGTCACCACTTGGGCATGATCCACCGCGACGTCTCGCCCGCCAACGTCATGCTGTCTTATGAGGGGGCCGTCAAGCTGCTGGACTTCGGCATCGCCAAGGCGTTGGGCGAAGCACCCGAAACGAGCAAGGGCGGTACCCTGAAGGGGAAATACGCCTACATGGCCCCCGAACAGACGGAAGGTGACAACGTCGATCACAGGATCGACATTTTCGCGGCCGGAATCGTCCTGCACGAGGTGCTGACTGGCAGACGCCTGTTCAAGGGACAAAGCGATGTCCAGACCATCGAGCGTGTTCGGCGCTGCGACGTGCGGCCTCCTTCGCAGCTGAATCCGGCTTGCCCGCCGCTCTTGGATGAGATCCTGCTTCGGGCTTTGGCACGGAATCCCGACGATCGATTTCAAACCGCTGGGGAAATGGCCGACGCGCTCGACGAGGTTGTGCATGCCGCCCACTTCACGCCGCAGCACATGGCCATGATTCTCCGCGAGACGTTCGGGATGGACGGTGGCGCCGGACCTGGCGCCGTGGTCGATCGACGGCTGACCGCATCGAGCATCACGAACCCCTCCATTTCCTCCCTGACATCGTCGTCGGAACGCCGTTCTCCAACGCTGCCACCGATCTCGGGACCCCGTCCGTCGGCACGGATGACGGCATTCGACCCGGCAGCGGTGAACGCCGCGGCGATAGGCGCGATTCTGCCGCCTCCTTTGTGGAAGCGGGTATCATTCTGGGTCGTCGCTTTACTCTGCGCCGGGGGCATCGGCGTCGCGGTCAGCCGGGGCATGAAGGTCGACGGCAGGGCCGCGATGACCGGCCCTGCCGCCGCGCCTTTGAGTGGCGGTAGCAAGAATAGCCCCGTGAAAAAGGTCAAACCGGCACCGGTGCTGATTCAGAGCGATCCCGAGGGCGCCGATATCTACGTCGCCGGCAAGTTGGAATCCGTCGGCGTGACACCGCGATGGGTGACCCTGGAAATCGATCTCAACAACCCCGCCCGGGTCATGGTGCGAAAGGCGGGCTTTCAAGACAAAGCCTTCGCGGTGGAGACGGAGAAGCCACCGGTCGTCCAGATGATCCCGATCGGCGCCCCGGATCCTGGACCGGGTTCCCCCGTGAAGATCGCGCCCGGCGCGGGTGCCGCGACTCCCACGAGTGTGGCTTCCGGACCCGCGAGTGGTGCAAGGACCGTCCCGCAAAGATCTCCGCGGCCGCGACCCGTGGTCAGGAAAGCCAAAGTCAGTAGCGACGGACAAATCGCGCCAAAGGTCAGCGACGATGGGCAGGTTGCGCCCAAGGTCGGCGGCAACGAAGAAGTTGCCCCACCGGACGACACCTCGAAAAAGACGCCGGGCGAGGAGCTGTGACCCGCAGCGGCCCGGGACCCGACCCGGATGGGCTGAGCCCAGGCGCCCGCTCTGACTCCTCAGACTCCTTCCTTGACAACGTACGGTCGGATCTGTTCAACCTGCGAACATGCTGCGCGGCAAGAAAATCGCGGTCGTTGTTCCCGCGTTCAACGAGGCGGACAAAATCGCCCGCACAATCCGGTCGGTGCCGGGCTTCGTGGATCACGTGTTGGTGATCGACGACGCCAGCAACGATGCCACCGGGCGAATCGCCGAACGCTCGGGCCGTCGCGGACTGGAAGTGATGACCCACTCCCGAAATCGCGGCGTGGGGGCGGCCATCGCCACCGGATACCGGCGCGCCCTGGCGCTGGGCGCGGATGCCACCGCCGTCATGGCCGGTGACGCGCAGATGGACCCAGCCGACCTGCCCCATCTCCTCGCTCCCGTCCTGTCGGGCGACGCCGACTATGCGAAGGGCAACCGATTTGCCTGGTCGGATTGTTGGCGCCAAATGCCGTGGTCGCGATACATGGGCAATGTCGCGCTTTCCCTCCTGACACGGATCGCTTGCGGTCACGGGCGCTTGTTCGATACGCAGTGCGGGTACACGGTCGCCTCGCGTGCCGCGCTCGGAGCGATCGATCCGGACACCATGTTCGCGCGCTACGGATATCCCAACGACCTGCTTGGCCGGCTCGCACGCGCCGGGGCTCGCGTGGTCGATGTTCCGGTTCGACCCGTCTACGGTCCCGGCTGGCGTTCGGGCATTCGCGTGTGGACGGTGGTCTACCCGATCTCGTTTGTCTTGGTGCGTGCCTTCTTTTTGCGCATTTTCGCCCGTGGCGGTCGCCTGCCCGCCGAACGTCCCCCGATCACGCAGGGGATTCGGCGGGCCTCGGGCTCCGTTTGACGACCGGCGTTCTCACCACGTCGTTTCCGCGCCATGCCGGCGACTTTGCCGGCTGTTTCGTCGAGGACGCCGTGCGTGTCTCGGCAGCCGCCGGCGAAGTGGTCGACGTGATCGCCGCCGGCGTTTGGCGCCCCTATCGGCTGGACGGCCCGCGCGGCCGCAATACCCACCAGGATCTCACGGGAAATTCCTCCAAGCACCCACCGGATGACTGGCCCGATGACCGGCCGGATCTGGCGCCGGCGATCCGTGTCGTGCGCATCCGCACCCCAGCGGCACCGGGCGTACCTCCGCTTTTTTTCTCGGCAGGGGCGCCCGAGGCTCTGGAAAACGGGGGCGTCGGGATCTGGCTTCAAGCAGGGCTCTTCTGGGCCGCGTTGTGCGAACGGGTACGAGAGCGCGCGCCGACCTGGGATCGAATCGTCGCCCACTGGCTCGTCCCCTCGGCGCTGGTGGCACGCGCGGTGGCGCCTCGACTGCCCCTGACAGCCTACGCGCACTCGGGGGACGTGGCGTTGCTGGAACGAATCCCGGGAGGCGCGGCGCTCGGACGGCGCCTAGCCCGCGAAACCGACGACCTAGTCTTTGTCAGCGCCAATCTTCGAGACCGTTTCAATCAGCTCACGGGAATGGTCGCGGGTCGAGTTGCGCACGTCACCGCCGCCCGTTCACAACCAGACGAGGCGCCGCGGCGGCCGAACGCGCGTCATCGCCGGGACGCGCGCACCGCGCTGGGCGTTTCGCGTCGAACCCTGTTGTCGGTGGGACGCCTGGTTCCCATCAAGGGTTTCGACATTCTCCTGCGCGCTGTCGCGACGGCCGCCGCCCAGCGTGGTGTCGCCGCGCGCGATTTCATGGCCGTCGTCATTTTGGGTGAGGGGCCGGAACGCCTCCGGTTGGAGGATTTGGCCCGACGCATGGATGTGGACCTGCGATTGCCCGGATTCGTCGGCCGCCACGAGGTCGCACGCTGGATGCTGGCCGCGGACCTTTATGTTCAGCCGTCACGCCGCCTGCCGACCGGCCGTACCGAGGGACTGCCGGTCGCGACGCTCGAAGCATTGCAGGCCGGGTTGCCGGTGATAGCGTCCGACTCGGGGGGACTCTCCGAGCTCGGCGGTCACGGCGTTCGAATCGTTCCGGCCGAGAATGTGAGCGCGCTTTGCGCCTTGGTGGCAGAGTTTGATCAGCAAACCGTTTCCCGGCATTCTCACGCAACCTCCGTGAGTCCCGGGCTCACCCCGCCGGGCGTGTAACGGGGGTGACGGGTCCGGCCGCCAAGCGCGAAGAACTTTACGCGCAATCTGTTGGTGATGACCACTAACTACCTGAAATAATTACCCTGCAGAACCCGGCACGGCACGTGCTGCTAAGCTTCACCAGCTGGTCTGAAGAGTTCGGTTCCTGATTCTGGAGAGGAGACCTGATTTGCCGCGTCATCTCCATACTGTCCCGGTCGCCAGTGTTCCGGCCGCAAGCAAGGTTGCCGCACAACTTTCGCGCAAGGTCGTGCCCGAGATATCGGTGGTGTTGTCGGTCAGGGACGACGAAGAATCGATCGGTCACGGGATTCGGACGATCACGGAACACCTGGAATCCCTGGGGCGCACCTTCGAGATCATCGCGGTCAACGACGGGTCGCGGGACAACAGCATCGCCATATTGGAGCTCCTCGCGGCGCGCACTTCGCGGTTGCGCATCCTGCGGGCGAACTCTGCTGGGCGCGCCTTCCTGCGTGGGGCGGCCGAGGCGCGCGGCAGCGTGGTCGTCCTGTGCGAGGGTTCTCGTCCACTGTTCCTGGGCGCTCTGGGTTGGGCGCTTGGTCGCTTAGAGGTGGGTCGCGAGGCGGTGATCTTGCGCGGACGCTATATCGTCGCCCGCCGCCTTCTGACCTTGCCGGTTATTGCTCGAGCCACGGGTCCTGGGCTGCTGTTCGAACGGGTTTTTGAGCAGCGAGCCCAGGATCTGGGGATCGACATTGTTGGTTCGCGGCCCGCGTCGGACCGCGGAATATCACGACTACTCGCTCCCGTATTGCGATTTCTGGCCGCGTGATCGTCGACGGCGTTGTTCCCGCCGCGGCCGGTCGTGGGCGTCTTGGCCGTCCTCTTGGCCGGGCCAACATGGCGGCCACCACGGCGCGCTGCTAGGCTTCCGCGATGCTTTCGATTGTCATCGCCATCGTCGGCCTCGGGCTGCTCGTTGTCCTTCATGAAGGGGGACACTACGTCGCGGCCAGGCTCTGCGGCATGCGCGTCGAACGCTTCTCGATTGGGTTCGGGCCCACGTTGCTCGGTTTCAAGCGCGGCGACACGACATTTCAGATAGCCCCGATTCCGCTCGGCGGGTTCG
>JADGRC010000015.1 GCA_017881245.1 Pseudomonadota bacterium | reverse complement strand
TCCGGCGAACGCGCCTTCCGGAGTATAGCGAGGCGTTCCGCGATCGAGGATCCAGCGGTATTCACCGTCGGCGCGACATAGCCGGTACTCCATTTCGAAAACCGACCGTGTGTTGAACGCGCGAACGTAGGTATTCATACAGCTCTCGAAATCCTCGAAATGCACGTTTTCCGCCCAGCCAACGCCCCATTCCTCCTCAATCGTTCGACCTGTGAAAGTGAGCCAGGTCTGATTGAAGAACGTACAGAGCCCATCGGGGCCCGCCATCCACAGCAGTACTGGCGATGCGTTCGCCATGTTGCGAAACCGGCTCTCGGTTTCCCGCAGCTTCTGCTCTGCGCGCCGAGCTGAAGTGATGTCGCGCAGGGCGGCACCCGCGCCGACCACCTCGCCCGTGGCACCGTGGAGGGGAAAATACTGCACGTCCAAGAAACCCTCCTCGGCGGAACCGGGCTTTGAGAAACTGCCTCCGTGCGACGCAACCCTCTGCCCCTCCAGCGCCTGGCGAACCTTGGCGCCGTCCAGAAACGGAAACACCTGGTCCACGGGTCTGCTAACCCACTCATCAGGCCCAAGACCCGTCAATTTTCGAACGGCCAGATTCCCAAATAGGCAGCGGAGGTTGTGATCGAATACCAGCAACCCGTCCGCGCCTTCGTCCGCGAGTTCAGCAAGCAATGGGCCGGTCAGACCGCCCAATGTGGCCAGAGCGCTAAGGGGCACCGCGTCCCTCGGGCACAAACGCGTCCATGAAAGCGGCGCCACTCTTCAGCGCCTGGTCGCCGCACGCCTTCCCGTTTGGTCCCAGGTTGACAGCGACCTCGACCACCGCGAGTTCGACGAGGGGCCGCCAACGCGCGATCCAGGCGGCGACGGCGACGCGGCTTCCGCTATCGCGGCTGGTCACCAACTGCAACAGGCGCGAGGTCCAGGCCCGCTGCCAGGCACAGTCGTCCGCGAACGATCGCAGCAGCTGCGCGTCCACGTAGTCACCTTGCCGCTCGGCGAGCGTCGCGAGTTGGCCCATGAAGAGATGGTCCAAGATCGGTTTGACGCAGACGTTGAGAGCCACCAGCGCCTCGCCCCAGTCGTAGGTAACGAGCAACGTCTCGATGGTCCGACGTAACGGCTGCCACGACGGGTCGGTCTGCCAGCGATCGCGGCCACCCATGCCGAAATCCGCGCGCTGCCCGCGCAGCTGCGCCATCCGATAGGCGATGCCGTGAATTCGTCGTACCTCGTCGGCCGCTTGAAAAAGAGCCGCGACGACGATTCGGCCGCCGGGCGCCATTTGCCCCACGTATGCCGCGAGCATTTGTAGCCCGTGAAAAACGAAACGCAGGGGCGACATCGTCCTCTCCAGAGTTTCAATCCAATCTGGGTTGAAGGCATTGTCCGTTCCCGAGGTTTGGGCAGCACCTAGAAGATGGGCGACGTACATCTCTTGATCACGCTGCATCCGGACGTACGTGGCGTACGTGGTGGCGCGCGGATCGTCGAAGTCCTCCCATCGGTCGAGCACCAGCGGCGAGGCAACCTGATAGCGCCGGTACCAGTCCGATGCCGGCAAGTTCACCGCGAAGCCGCCACGGTCGACGTAAGTGAGCAACCGCGATGTCCCGATCTCGTATTCGGAAGGCACGCGGCGAGCGTCCTCGAGGTGCCAATATGTCTTGCGCGTGGACGGCATCAGGTCGCCTGCGCTCCGGCGATCCACACGGCCTGCTCTTCAGAGACCTGGAAACGGCCTCGAAACGATGTCATGACGCGTTCCAGATCGCCGGGCAGACGGAACGGCTGATCGAGCGCAGCCTCGATCGCGCTCCGACTGACGCGGCAGGGCGAGGGGACCAGTACACGCAGGTACGAACCGCGGTCCGTGATTCGAACGTCCACGTTCTCCTTTCGGATCGCAACAACAATGGCGTCAGCCACCCGGCCCGACGATAGGACCGGCCCTACGGCGTCGGCATCGGGCATCGCTTCACGCGCCATCGAGATCCACCAAGATGTCGCCGTCCAAGATTTGCACCCCATACGACCGGAGTGCGATCCCGCGCGGATTGAGGCCAACGCCCGTGCGGGCATCGTAGCGCCACTGATGCAGAGCGCATGTCAGCTCCTGGCCAACGAGCTTCCCGTGGCTGAGCGGCCAGCCAAGGTGCGCGCACCGATCTTCGAACGCGCACACGGTACCGGCGACGTTGACCAGCAGGATCTTTTTTCCATCAATCTCCACGCCAACTTTCTCACCGCTCCATAGGTTCTCTTCTCGAAAGACCAGCCTGAATGCCATGGTCCGCCCCTCCTCTAGCGCCAGACCAAATCCACCCGATCGAGGGGCCCGATTCCTTCGCTGCGCAGGGTCGCCTTGGGATCGAGGATTCGTTGACCAACCATGACACGGCCGTCCCCGGGCGGATCCACGCGGATGCCCGCCGCTTCGATCAGCCTATTCGCCAGATCGCGCGCGGTTTCGTCACGCCGGACCAGAACGACAAGTCCCATCGTATCGCCTTGCACGAAACCGTAGACCGGCATCATGGGTTGGCTGGCCGCGGCCGTCAACGCGACTCCCTTTTCAACCAAGGGTACTCACCCCGAAAGGCGTCCTTGCCCCAAGAGTCCTGAGTGAGTCCAAAGCTGCGGCGGAGAAGCGCGATCAGGTTGGCCGGCATCTCCCCGGTGAGAACGCGTGTGACGACGCCCTTGTGTGCCTCGTACCTGTCAGGCTCCCGCTCGAAGATCCACCGGCAGGGTGCGGAGCAAAACACATACTTGCGACCACCACGCTCGATGACCTCCGCAGTGTTTCGCGCCGGCGTTCCTCCGCATAGGACGATCTGGCAGAGATCGCAGAAGGCGACAATCGAGGTGCCGTGAACGGCGAGGTCGTTGCCCGGATCGGATGCCCGCCAGCGATCGCTGATCCGATCCCAAACCGGATCGAAGGCGTCCCAGGACGTCGGGTACTTCTCGCGCAGCCACGCTCGTTCGTCCGGCCCCGGCACAACGAAGTTGAACCATACCGAAGCCCGATACGTATAGGCGCTGGCATAGACCATGTGGTGGTAGTGGTCCAACGCCGCGATGAAGGTCTCCCAATACCACGGGCGCGCGAGCCCATACTCGGCCGCCGAGCGAAGGAACTGGTCCAAAATCCATTCCTCGACGAACTCCTTGAACGATTGACGCCTGTGCGCGAGCGGAGTGAGATAGTCCATCGCGAAACCCGTCACGATGGCGAACAGCATCCAGCTTCGCCAAAACCACTTGTCCAACAGATACTGCGCGTAGGGCTTGTCGTGTAAGGCGACGGTGGCCAACACCGGTCCACCGATCTGGGCATGCCGGGCCTCGTCGCTCTGGATGCTGGACACCATCGCCTCGAACAGCCGATCCCCGACATCGTGGGCCAACGAAGACAGCGCGACGAACTGCAGGTTGGTAAAACCGGTTTCGAACACGAAGTTGGTCCCGATGGCGAACTCGACGGCGTTCGCGCCCAACAGCAGCTCGTCCATCATGTGTCGTGCGGCAATCGCGACCCAGTTGTCCGAATGATAAAAGCGGTGGGTCCAGTCAAACTGTTCGTCCCACCGCACCAACCCGTGCATAACACCCAGCGGGATCTGCGTGTGGCGCAGCTCATCGAGCGCACCGAAGGTCGCCGTCGTTCTCCAGGCGCTGTGCCTTCCGAAGCGGGCGGCGCGCAGATTTCCAATCACGGCGGCGAATTCGGCCAGCGGCAACGTCGCCGCGTGTAGCTTGAGGGCGTCGAGCCATGTGCGCGGCAACTTCTTGAAATCGTCGACGCCACCCAGAGCCTCGCGAACAGCCGCCAGCGACAGCTCCTTTTCATACTGCGTGGCGACGTACTCGGGATAGGTCGTTCGGTAGGGTTCATCCCACCCCGCCCAGGCGGTTTGAGGCAACCAAGGCGAACCGCTCATCTCGGGAGGGAATACCTCTTTGTCCTCGACGTACGACAGCGTCCAGTCGAGATTGCGCGCCAGATCCGCCCATTCCTCCCGTTTCACGCCGCGTTCCTTCGTCACCTGTATTCTCGCACGTACTTTCGAACCAGGTCCGTCAACTGACCAAGGTCGAAAGGCTTCGAAATAACCGGGGGACGTGTGCGCTCGATAAAGTCCATCGTCCTGGGCGTAAAGGCACCACCAGTCATGAACACCAATCGAGAAACCAACCGAGGCCACTTTTCAGCAATCAGTACGTACACGTCGGGGCCACTGATGTCCGGCATGACGACGTCACAGAGCACCAGGTCGAAGGTCTCTCCCTTCGCCAAGAGGCCGAGCGCGTCGGATGCCTGCTGGACGACGATGACATCATGCTCGTGGGAGAGCGCGGCCCGGATGACGCGACCGATAAGCGGTTCATCATCGACGACCAACACACGACCCCGAAAAGACGCCGTCTGCGTGTCGATCGTCAGGTCGGGGCGCGGTGCCACCAGCGGAACGTCCGCACCCAGCGGCAGCAAGACGCGAAAAACGGACCCCTTGCCCAATTCGCTCTCGACCTCGATCCGACCGCCACAATCCACGACCGTCTGACGGCTAATGGAAAGCCCAAGTCCGGTGCCGAAGCCCATCGGCTTGGTCGTGAAGAAGGGTTCGAACAGATGTGACACAACCTCGGGCGCGATGCCCTTTCCGGTATCGCTGATCTCGACGACGACTTGCCCACCACTCATCTTCGTGGTGATTCGAATCTCGTTCTGCTCCGCGTCGCCTTCTGGGATGGCCTGAGCCGCGTTGACCAACAGGTTCAAAAATACCTGTCCCAGTGCCGTGGCGTTCCCGTTGATCGGCGGTATCTCCCCGAAGGCCCTGGCCAATCGGGCGCGGTGGCGGATCTGATTCCACACCATCGAGACCGACTGATCGATGAGCTCATGGATGTCGAGCCGACCTCGATCCTCGTACTGCTTCCGAGAGAGCCGCTGCAAATTTCCAACCGTGTCACGGATGCGCGCAAGACCGACCTGGCAGTCCTCCAACATTTCGGTGATACCGCGCAAGGAGGTTCCGAGCTCATCGGCCTCGCTGGAAGCGCGAATCGACGTCCGCAACTTGTCGAGGGACCGGTTGACGTTCAGGATGGTGAAGGTGAGGGGGTTGTTGATTTCGTGCCCCACTCCGGCCGCCAACCGCCCCAGTGAGGCAAGGCGTTCGGCTTCCTCCAGCCGCTCGGACATCAGACGCCGCTCGTTCTCGAAAAGAACGCCCTCGATGGTTCGCAACAACCGGCTCACGTCGAGCGGTTTGCGCAAGTATGCCTGGGCGGAGATGGTCACCGCTTGCGCGCTTCCGTCGGCGGAGATGGCCACCACGGGGATGCGCCCGAGTTTCGGATCATCCTTCTGGACCGCTCGGAACTCCCATCCGTCCATGACAGGCATCCTCAAGTCGAGGACGATGACGTCGGGCAAGCTCTGGGTATGAAGCTTGCGCAGTCCCTCCTGCCCGTTATCGGCAAACGAGACCTGGTAACCCTCCTCCTCCAGGAGGCCTCCCAACGACTCACGAATCGCTCGCTCGTCTTCAATGACGAGGATATGGCTCTTGGCTCCATCCGGGCGGATCCACCGTCCGTCACCACCCGTCCTGTCGCGCCCCCCGTCCAACCTCGGCCAGAGGAGGCTCGACAACCACCGCGGTTTCGATCTATTTGGCCCTTCTGAACTGGGAATCATAAACCACCTCGCCCATGCGCTTGCGACATCCGGCAGGAGACCGCAAGAGTGTCCACACAATCCTGCTCGTCATGGTCGCGCGCGGGCCTTCTCGTCGTCAAGGACAAAACGGTCCGAGACAAAACCCTATCGGTGAACGTGTGTTAGGGGGAAGCGGAAGTGCCTACGTGTGCGATAGGACCCGGGGACCCGCACCCTTAGCCAAGCGGTCGGAATCGACCATCGGGAAGCGCGTTGCGTGAATGGCGTCGGATTCGTTCCGAAGACGATCCAGCGATAAATGCCGCATCCAGTCGATCGGCGGAGGTGATCCGTCGATCGCACACCGTGGTCAACGCAAGCGAAGCACCGCGACGGGGTCCACGGGGGCCCGGCCATGCCAGGCCTCGATGCGCAAGGCCGAGCCCGGCCCGCCCGGGACACGACCCACCGGATCGCCGCGGCGGACGATCTCCCCGGGGGAGACCGCGACACTGCCGAGGCCGCTCATCACAAACGTCCAGCGATCCTCGACACACGCGAGAACGACCGCAGCGCCCCCTGCCAAACTGCCGGCCACCCGGACCACGCGACCGTCGGCGGGACTGCGAACCGGCTCGTCGGGGGCTGCCGCGAAACTGGCGGCGGCTCTGAAGATCCAAGCGCCTGTCGCCGTGTCGCGGCCAACACCGAACGGAGTCAGCACGGAACCCGTGACCGGTCGCAAGAAGGCCGTTGCCGGCGCGGACGTGGGCGCCTGTGATCGCGGCGAAGTTGCGTCCGTCGCCGCGCGCTCCTCCGGCGCGTCTCGTAGCGAAGCCCTCTCGGCGCGGACCCGGTCGAGTTCGGCTTTCAGAGCGCGCGCCTCATCCAAATCGCGACCCAGCACCGTCGTCGCCAGAGCGACCGCCCGCGCGTCGACCCGACGACCTGCATCGCCGCCGGTGGCAGGACCGGCCACGCCGCGCTCGACGGCCGCCGTGCGCAACAGCCGGTACAGGATCAATGCCCGGGTGCGTGCCGCCTCTCGCGCTCGTTCGGACTGTTCGAGAAGGATCGCCTCGCGCCCGCCGAGCAATTGCAGACCACGCCCGTTCGGCTCCAGGGTCTCGTCACGGCAGGAAGCGCGGCCCCACGGGCTGGTCGCACCCGCCGCCGCCAGCGCCAGGACCGCGGCCAACAACCTTGCCGGTCGACGCAATCTGCGGGGAGTCTTAAGCCTGTCAACCGGCGCTTTCAAGCTCATCCATCCCGCGTCCCGAGGGCCGCCAACCCCACCAACCGAGAGACGCTCCCAACAACACGACCAAGAGCAAACTGCCGACCATCGAACTTGCCGCGACGGGTAGACGGCCGCTGGGAAACGAAGTCAGCCAGCCGGTGGCGAATCCCACGCGCAAGGCCAGCACGCCGACACATGTCCCGATCAGAGCCCCCGCCACCGCGCACATCCCCCCCAAAATCGCCCCGGGAACCGCTATCGCGGCAGTCGTGAAACCCAACCCGCTCAACAGACGCGCATCCGACGATGGTCTCCGGAGCGCAAGGGCGGCCAGGCACAGCGCAAGGGCGGCCACCGCAAGCGCGAGCCCGATACCGATCCGTCCAGCGCGCCGACTCGTAACCTCCGCGCGCACCAACCTCTCGTCGTCCGCCGTCCGCAACAGGTCCACATCGGTGATGCCTTCCATCCGGCGCAGGCGCCACGCAATCGCATCCGCGCGATCGGCACCCTGCCGCCCCGGCTGCAACGCAATTTCCAACGTGGCGGGGAGAAATCCCTCCTCGACCCCGTCGAGAACGGAGGCGCGATCACCCAGATCCCGCCGCATGCGGGACAAGGCTTCGTCGCCGCCAAGCAATCGAACCCGCGCCACCTCGGGCAGACGGACAAGCGCGGCGGTCAAAGCGTCACGGGACGCGACGGGAAGATCGTCTCGTAGAAAAGCCACCAATTCGGCGCCGTCTCCTGTCGGCACGGAACGCGCCTGAACCCACGTCGCCCTAAAAGCGATGGCGGCAAGGATCGTCAAGGTCACCACGGCGAAGGCACAGCAACCAAGCGTCACCGCGAGGCGACGGCGGCGACAGCCGAGGTCGAGCAACCGAAGCGCCCAGGCTCCTCGCAGGGCGATTGATGGGCGCGGCGACAGCCCCCTCACGGCAGCGCCTGTCGACGCGCCGACGCGCGCTCGGAAGCGCCGCCACCCGCCACGACGGACATAGACGGCGTCATCGGCACGGGACCACCAAGCAGGCATCCCCCCTCGAGACGCAGGCGACGCGCGCCGCCCCGCACCGCCGCCGCCACGAAGGCGAGATCCGCCGAGGCACACACCACCGCGGCACCACTTTCGACCGCGCCAAACAGTACCGATAAGACCGCCCCGCTATCGCCGGCCGTCAGCGAGGCGCTCGGATCATCGAGTAACAGGAGTGGAGGCGTGCCGGCCAACGCCCGCGCGATCCCCGCCAGGCGCAGCTCCGACGCGGACAGGGCCCCGGGAGCCCACGTGGCCAACCCCACCGCCCCCACTTTTCCCAAAGCGCGCAGCGCTGCTTCGCGCGCCCAGGCCACGGGCTCGGCGCACGCGGCGAGGGGCAGCATGACGTTGTCGAGCACGCTGATCTGCGAAATGAAACGCGGCCGGGCTTCCACGAAGCCGACATTGCGACGCACGAATGGCAGGGAATCGCGCTGCAGGGTCGCAAGATCGTGGTCCGCAATACAGACCGCGCCGCTATTCGGACGGCGCCTGGCCCCGGCGATCTCCAGCAGTTTTGTCTTTCCCGCAGCTCGCCCGCCCTCCAACATCAAGAACTGGCCTGCGTGGGCCTCCATGGTCACGGCGTCAAGGACGGTTTTTCCCTGGTGGCGCAAGGTCACGGCTGTCAAACGAAGCACAAAGCGATGGTACGCCCGCCGCGCGCGAGGGCCAGTTTTGCAACACTCCGGTCGGACTTGGTCGACCACGAGGCGCCGATGGCCTGTCCCGAGCTAGCGACGGCGGCGACGGCGCATCGTCAGGAACAACGCCACCAACCCCAGCGTCCCCAATCCAGCACCGGGCGACGGCGGCACTGCCAGCGCGCACGAACACGCCCCACCACGGGCCTGGAATGAGCTGGCGGACGCATCGTCTTCCACGGCATCGCCGGCTCCACCGTCCGACGCCTCCACGGCGTCGCCGGCTCCACTGTCCGAGGCATCCGCCGTGGCTGGTCCATCGCCCCCATCAGGCGCGTCAGTACCGTCTCCAACTTCGCCGTCGAGCAAAGCATCGGCGCTCCCGTCGGCAGCATCCGAATTCGCGTCGGAGGCCGTGCCTGCCTCCGCGTCAGCGACGCGATCCACGTCCTGGTCACCGCCACCTTGGTCACCCCCGACATCACGTGAGGCGTCACCGTCCGCAGATCCGCCGTCGGCACCGAGTCCTCCCTCGGACAGATCCGGGCCGCCCCCATCGGGTCGATCAAGCGGCGTCGAGGCGTCAACGTCCGAACTGCTCCCGTCGGCCAGACTCCCGGCATCCCCGTCGGGGCAAGCGAGCGTGGGTTTGAACTGACATCCCAGGGACGGAACACAAGTGTCCGTCGTACACGAAATACCGTCGTCGCACTTTAGATCGGGCCCGGAAGTGCACACGCCCCCGCGACAGGTGTCGGGCGCCGTGCATGCGTCGCCATCGGTGCACGGCGAACCCTCGGCGACCGGCGTGCTCGCGCACACGCCAGCCTTGCAGGCGTCGCCGCTCGTGCACTGGTTTCCATCCGTGCAGGCGGTTCCATCCATGGCCGGCGTTCCGACGCACAGCCCGCCCATGCACTTGTCTTCCCGGGTGCAAGGATTTTGATCATTGCACAAAGCTCCGTCGGAGATTCCGCTACAAGTATCGACCATGGCGGCGCTGACCCTGCGATCGAAGGGCGGTTGCGAATTCGAACAACCAATTGGACCAAGCAAGATTCCAAGCAGGGTTCCGAGCAAGACGCAAGGCAAGACTTCAGGCAAAACCTCGAGACGGATCGTGCCCGGGACGACGGCCGCGCATCTCCGCCCCGAGACGGATAGGACGGTTTGGTGGCTGATCGAGCGTTGCGTGGTTCCCACGGTTCGTGTTCAGCATCTCAGATTCGGAAGGTTTCGCGAAACACCGCATCGACGAATGAACACCGGATTCCTGTTTCTGGGCGGGTCAGGGCACATGAAATCCCAATTGTGACCATATATCACGTGTCACGTCACGCAAAGTGATTGCATTTATTCCACAGCCCTGGAAGAATTCACACTCACACAAAGTGCCTTTAGATCGCAGCGTTTTCTGGAATATGCCCACACATTCTCCACCGACTTTCCACAGCATATACCACCGTATATTGGGTACTATTCACCTACACCCACTATATATTGCGTAGTGCTGGATTTTGTGGTCTAAGTCTCCCCGGGGCATTTACGCCTCCAATAAGAAAAGTCCGTTAGCGGGGAGGATTTCCTATGCTTGAGAAGAACGACGTCCGCAGGAAGAACGGCCGCCACGACGCGGGGAATACGATGGGGAAAGACATTGCGAAGGTTGTCGCGAGACCCGCCTTGAAGGCGCGGAGACCGGGACTGCCGATTCAGCGTTTCTTCACCAAGCCGGGAGATGACGGGTTCACGACCGTCGAGTGGGATCTGCGAACCGCGAACATCACGGGCGAGAACGGCAAGGTCGTCTTCGAGCAGAAGGATGTCGAGGTCCCGCGCGGTTGGAGCCAGACCGCCACCAATGTCGTCGTTCAGAAGTACTTCCGTGGCACGGTGGGCACGCCGGAACGCGAGCGTTCCGTTCGTCAGCTGATCAGCCGCGTGGCCGACACAATCACAGCGTGGGGTCTTAAGGACGGCGTCTTCACCACGCCGGCGGACGCCGACATCTATCGCGCCGAGCTGCGCCACCTGCTGGTGGAGCAAAAGATGTCGTTCAATTCTCCGGTCTGGTTCAACGTGGGTTCCGAGCCCAACCCGCAGTGCTCGGCGTGCTTCATCAACAGCGTCGAGGACACGATGGATTCCATCCTCACGTTGGCCAAGACGGAAGGCATGCTGTTCAAGTACGGCAGCGGAACCGGCACCAACCTGTCGCCATTGCGCAGCTCGCGTGAGCTGCTGCAGGGGGGTGGTACGGCGTCCGGTCCGGTCAGCTTCATGCGCGGTTTCGACGCGTTCGCGGGCGTCATCAAGTCGGGCGGCAAGACCCGGCGGGCGGCCAAGATGGTGATTCTGAACATCGATCACCCCGACATCGAGGAGTTCATTTGGTGCAAGGCCAAGGAAGAGAAGAAAGCCTGGAAGCTGATCGACGCGGGCTATGACGGATCGTTCGACGGAGAAGCGTACAAGTCCGTCTTCTTCCAGAATTCGAACAATTCGGTGCGTCTCACCGATGATTTCATGGAAGCGGTGCAAAAGGACCGCGAGTTCTCGACGCACGCGATTCGCGATGGCCGTCCGGTGGACACGGTCAAGGCGCGGGACCTGTGGCGCCAGATCGCGGACGCGGCATGGCAGTGCGGCGATCCCGGACTTCAGTTCGATACGACCATCAACGACTGGCACACGTCACCGAACACGGCGCGCATCAACGCGTCCAACCCGTGCTCGGAATACATGTATCTGGATGATTCGGCCTGCAATCTGGCATCGCTGAACCTGCGCAAATATCAGAAGGCCGACGGGGAATTCGACATCGACTCGTTCAAGAAGGCGGTCGAGCTCACCATCTTGGCGCAGGAGATCATCGTCGGGAACGCGACCTATCCGACCAAGCGGATCGAGGCGAACTCGCATCGCTTCAGGCCGCTCGGATTGGGATTCGCGAACCTCGGCGCGCTGCTCATGTCGCGCGGCTTGCCCTATGACTCGGAACCGGCGCGTGCCTACGCCGGCGCGATCACGGCGATCATGACGGGGTGGGCTTATCGCACCAGCGCCGTCATCTCGCGCGACGTCACCGGTCCCTTCGACGGATACGCGGAGAACGAAGAGCCGTTCCTGCGTGTCATGAAGAAGCACCGTCAGAAGGTCGAGAAGATCAACGCGACGTTGGTGCCGGCCGACATGCTGGCGGCCTCGCGCGAAATTTGGGACGACGCGATCGCCGTCGGCAAGGAGCACGGGTTCCGCAACGGGCAGGCCACGGTCATCGCGCCGACCGGCACCATCGGCTTCATGATGGATTGCGACACCACCGGCATCGAGCCGGACATCGCGCTCATCAAGTACAAGCGCCTGGTGGGCGGCGGCATGATCAAGATCGTTAACAATACGTTGAGCGAGGCGTTGGCCAAGATCGGCTACGACGAGCAGCAGAAGAAGGCGGTCGTCGACTATGTCGATCAGGAAGAGACGATCGAGGGCGCGCCCGGCCTGAAGGACGAGCACCTGCCGGTGTTCGATTGCGCGTTCCGCCCCGCCAATGGAACGCGTTCCATCCAGTACCTGGGACACATTCGCATGATGGCGGCGGTGCAGCCGTTCATCTCGGGCGCGATCTCGAAGACGGTGAACCTGCCGCCCGAGGCCACCATCGAGGACGTGCAGGACGCGTATATGGAGGCCTGGAAGGACGGGTTGAAGGCCATCGCGATCTATCGCGACGGATGCAAGCGCACCCAGCCCCTATCGACCAGCAAGAGCGATCCGGGAATGGCCAAAATGGGCGGCGGTGTGGGTGTCGGGGCGGCGGCGGTGCCGACGCTGATCGACACCAAGGGTCCGCCGGCGGCGGTGCGGCGCAAGCTGCCCGACGAGAGGCGATCCATCACGCACAAGTTCTCGGTGGCGGGTCACGAGGGCTACATCCACGTGGGCCTGTACGAGACCGGGGATCCGGGCGAAATCTTCATCAGGATGGCCAAGGAAGGCTCGACCATCTCGGGCTTGATGGACAGCTTCGGCACCGCCATTTCGCTCGCCTTCCAGCACGGCGTTCCGTTGCGCTTGCTGGTCGACAAGTTCACGCGTACCAAGTTCGATCCTTCGGGATTCACCGGGAACCCGGAAATTCCGCGGGCGAGCTCGATCATGGACTACATCTTCCGCTGGTTGGGGGCGAAGTTCGTGCGCGACGAAAGCCAGCCGCGGGTCGAATCGGAAAGCACTATAGACGCCTCGGGTGATCTCAAGCGGGTTTCCCAGGTCGTCGCCACGGGTGCAGTCACGCCCATGTCGTCGCTGCCGAAGGTGGAGGTCATCGACGCAACGTCGGGACACATCAACGGCAACGGCAACTTCAGCTTCATCGCACGCAGCGACGCGCCCACCTGCCCCGAATGCGGATCGATCATGATCCCCAACGGCAGCTGCCACAAGTGCGTCAACTGCGGCACGACGTCGGGCTGCTCGTAAGGCGGAAGGCCGTCGCGGGGGGGCGGCCTGCGCCCCCCCGCGTGGCTCGTTCCTAACGCGCGTCTACCCCGAAACCGCCACCGATTGAAACGGATCGGAACCAATCGGATGGATCCCGGCGGCGCCCGACCAGGCGTGATATTTTTCGGCGCATGTTCACTTTCGTCAGTGGTGGCTTACGTTCGGGGAAGTCTGACTACGCCCTGCGACGAGCGTCCGAATTGGGGCCGCCCCCGTGGTTGTACATCGCGCCCGAGGTGGAGGGCGACGACGACTTAAAGGCGCGGCTCGCGCGCCATCGTCGCGATCAGGACGCCATCTGGCGGGTGAAGGACGCTCCGCCAAGACTGGAGGATGCCCTCGATCCGACCCTCGTCGAAGGTCACGGAGGGATGGTGCTCGACCGCTTCAGTCAATGGCTTTCGGGGCGTGTGGCCTCCCGCCCCGCGACGGACGATCGTGCTCTGCTCGACGAAGTCCAGCACCTGGCAGATCGGCTGTATCACGGCATGATTCCCGTCGTGCTGGTCACCACGGAGGTGGGCCTGGGGTTCTTGCCCGCCAGCGTTCCCGACCGCCGGATCGTGGACGTCGTAGGCATCGCCAACCAGATATTGGCGGAACGCGCGGAATCGGTGGTCTTCATGGTTAGCGGGGTCGCCCAAAGATTGCGCTGATCGGGTACGAACGCGAGGAAAATCCGTTCGTGGGGCATCACGGCGGTCAGCGGAACGATCTTGCAGGTTGACGGTATCGCCGGATAGTCAGTATGGTCTGCCGCACTCCCCCGCCTCGGCCCCGCCACCCCCTTTTCTTGGCGGGGCCCGGCTTGACCCCGCCACGTGACCCCAGGACGTCGAAAGGATTCGAGCAATGGCGCATTCTGTCTCCCGCTCTGAGGTGCTCGCAGGATTGTTGGCCGCCGCCCTGATGGCGATTGGTACCCCGGCGCTGGCCAAGAAGAAGAAATCCGACCAGCCCAGCGGCGGGGAAACCGCCGCCCCGGAAAAGGCCGGCGAAGGGTCAGCCCAGGCGCAGGATCAGGAACGACCGAAACCCATCCTGGAGGAAGAAGCTGCCGGCCCCCAGGCGGATGCCAAGGGCAACGTGAACTTCATGGGAGCGAAGTCCGGTAAGGGAAAAATCACCGTGAAGGCCCCGCCGAGCGAAAAGGCCAAGGTGTATCTCGAAGGCCGTTACTTCGGGGTCGCGCCGCGAACTATCACCAAAATTCCCCCCGGAGACTACATCGTCGAGATCACCTACCCAGACGGTAAGAGCGTTACGAAGCCCGTTTCGGTATCGGGAGACGAGGAAGCCGTCGTCGAGCTGGGCGGTTCCTCCGACATCGCCGGACCCGCCGAGAAACCGATGCCCCCCGAGAAAATCGAAAAGCGCCTATCGTTGGCCAAGGCGATCGGCATCGGCGCGATCGGTTTGGCGGTGGTCGGCGTCGGGTTGGGCCTGTGGGAGTACACCGTACAAAATGACTACAACAAGACCATGGATCCCCAGATGCGGCTCGACCTATCGAAGAAGGGAGATAGCCTGGCGCTCGGCGCCAACATTTGTTTCGTTGCCGCGGGCGTCGGCCTCCTCGGGGCCGGCATCATCGGATACCCGGCGTACAAGGCCCGAAAGAACCACGGTGGTCGATCCGAGACGAACCTGGATACGCCACCGCCGGTCTCCTTCATGTTGGCTCCGGGCCGCACGGCGGGCAGCATCAACGCGGGAATGCTTTACCGTTTCTAACGCGCCTTCGGCGCCGCAAGGGGCCTCGGAAGGCCCCCTGCGAGACCCCCAACGGAGTTGCTTGACGGCGAGGCCGGTCCAGCCCGGGGTCCTCACGCGATTCCTATCGCGTGGGGTGGAGCAGAGCTGGACCTCCCCGTGCTTGGATCGGCCACTGAATCGCCGGAGATGAACCTTAGCGACCGAGCTTGCCGGCGTCGATGACCCGCGTTCCCGCCGGAGGGGTCCACCGAAAAGTCGCGTCCGGAAGGTGGGTGTTCATCTTGATATCGGAAAACAGCAGATCATTCGTGTTGCCCTGGGGATCGGTGATCATGGATTCGCGGACCTGAAACGTCCGCGCGTCGACCACGAAGATCAGGGATTTCACCTGTGACTGTGGCTGTCGGGGCGACAGTGACAGAACGTAGTCGCCGGGGCCACCCACCCGCGGATCCTTCGCGAACGAGATCTCGAACTCGGTCGCCAATTTGCCCTTGCCGGTCAGAAACGCCAGCGCCGCCGGAAGTTGCGACGATTTCAGATCCTGCTTGAACGCCTGCTTGTCGTCGGGCTCGTAAAGCCACAGCATGTCGCCGTCGGCAAGATACATCTTGGGATCGGGCGTCTGGTAGTTCCAGCGCATGCGTCCCGGTTTCTTCAGCAACACCTCCCCGGTTAACGACGTTTGGCGTTTGAAGGCCGCGCTGTTCAACGTCTGATTGAACCTGGCATGAAAATCGGCCGCGCCATCGTATTTCTTCTGCACGTGGTCGACCACCGCGACCACGTCGAGTCGCGGCCCCGGCGCCGCGGACATCGCGGTCTCCGTGTGGGTAGATCCGGACTTCGCGCCCACGTCGGCCGCGCCAGTGGCCAGGAGTAACAGGGCGCCACACAGAGCGAGGGGAGACATGGTTCTGCTCATTCTACCCGCTTGGACGCCGCCCAAGGCCACCGCCTTCAAGCCAACGTAACGATCATCCCGCTTGTTGCAAGTACTCCCCGGGCGGAGCCAGGATCTCCCGGGCTTTGACGCCGTTGGCCGGGCCCAAGATACCGTCGCGTTCCATCTGTTCAACCATGCGCGCCGACCGGTTGTATCCGATCTGCAGACGGCGCTGGATGTACGAAACGGAGGCCTGCCGGGTCTCGCAAACGATAGCGACCGCCTGATCGTAGAGATCATCGTGGAAGTCGTCGGGCGGCGCACCGCCGTCCTCGGCGTCCTCGTCGCGCGGCTTCAAGATGTCCATGTCGTAGACGGGCTTGGCCTGCGTCTTCAAATGGTCGACGACGCGGTGAACTTCGTCGTCGCTGAGGAAGGCTCCGTGCAGTCGCCGCAACTTCAGGCCGCGGTCCGAGAACAACATGTCTCCATTGCCGAGCAACGTGTCGGCGCCGGGCTGATCCAGGATGGTGCGCGAATCGATGCGGGAGGCCACCTGAAGCGCGATCCGGCTCGGGAAGTTCGCCTTGATGAGGCCCGTGATGACGTCGACGGAGGGCCGTTGCGTCGCGAGGATCAGGTGCAAACCGGCGGCGCGCGCCTTCTGCGCGATGCGCGCCACCGAGGTCTCCACGTCCTTCGGGGCGACCATCATCAAGTCCGCGAATTCATCGATGACGATCACGATGAACGGCAACTTCTTGGGCTGACTGGCGGAATCGGTCTTGCCGACGGCGGCCTCGCGCGTGGCCTGCCCGGCGGCAGCCCGCGCGGACACCTCGTCGGGGTCCATCTCTTCACGAACCACGCCATCCGATCCCGCGGAGCCCGAGGACTCCTTCGATCCCGCGGAGCCCGACGCCCCCACGGCATCCCTGCCGCTCGAGAGAGCAGGAGCGAGCGCCGCCGCCGCGGACGTCGCGTCGTCGTTCGGATCGATTTGAAGTTCCTGTTCGGTCCCGTCGGGACCCGCGATCATCACCTTCAGACGCTTTTTGCCCGCCGCCGATGGAGTCGTGGTGACCGACGGCGGCGTGGCCGATGCCGCGATCTCGGCGCCGACTTTGCTGTTGTAGCTGGTGATGTCGCGAACGCCCGCGCGAGCCAGCAACTCGTAACGTCGCTCCATCTCCTCGACGGCCCAGCGCAGGGCCAGGTTCGCCTTCTTGGGATCGGTGACCACGGGCAACAGCAGATGAGGAATTCCCTCGTAAATGGAAAGCTCCAGCATCTTGGGATCGACCATGATGAACCGCACTTCCTCGGGGGAAGCGTTGTACAGCAGGCTGACGATCATCCCGTTCACCGCGACGGACTTTCCCGATCCGGTCGTGCCCGCCACCAGCAGGTGCGGCATCTTGGCCAGGTTCACGCTGACGGGAGCGCCTTTGATGTCCTTGCCAAGGGCGACCTGAAGCTTGGAGGTGGCCTTGGTGAAGCAGTCGTCCTCCAAGATCTCACGCAGGTAGACCATCTCGCGGGTCTTGTTGGGAACCTCGACGCCGACCACCGATTTGCCGGGAATCGGCGCCAGGATGCGGACCGCCTGCGCCTCCAGGGCCATCGCCAGGTCCTTCTCGAGGTTGGCGATCTTGCCGGTGCGCGTGCCGGGCTCGGGCGCGAACTCGAACATCGTGACGACCGGCCCCATGTGGATCTCCTTGACCTTCCCGCGCACGCCGTAGTTGGCCATCGCCTGCTCCAGCCGCTCCGCCATCTCGTAGAGACCCTGCTTGTCGGTCTCGTTGCCTTGCGGCGGCAGGTACTCGAGCAGCCCCGTCGCGGGAAGCTGATAGGCGCCGTCCTTTAGCCGAATGAAGCTGGGACCCGCGGACGCGTCGGCGCCGTCCTTCGCTCCATCCTTGACGCCATCCTTCGCATCCTGGCGGGCCTGCTCGCGTTCGCGCATCCGAGTCCGCCAAGCGGGCTCGACGATGATCGGACCCGCGCCCGCCGGTGGTTCCGCTTCGTCGCCGTCGTCGTCCGTGGTCGCCGGTGACTCCGAGATGATCAGCGAATCGGCAGCTTGGTCCTCTCCTGCGCGGCCGACGGCCCCCAACTCGGATCGGTTCCCCGCGCCGGGGTAGCCTTCGTCGCCGGCTTCGTCGGCGGCTTCGTCGACCCGTGCGCCGTCGCCGGCGTGACCGTGGAGCGCCGGCACCCGCTCGACGGCGGCGACCTCGGCGACGATCTCCGAGATGGCAGCGCGTCGGTTGTCGATTGGGGTTGCGATCTCGCCCGCCCGAGCGTCCGATTGCCCGACGCGTACGCCGTCCGTGTCCTGCCCCAACCGAGACATAGGAACGCCCGCCTCGACCAGCCGTCGAGTCCCCGCACGGCGGAGATCCCCGTGTTCATCGGGACTGTCATCATCGTAGGCGTGGTCCGAGTGCAAGCGCTCGCGATTGGCGCCGACGTCATAATACGAACTGTCGCGCCCGGCCGATTCAAGCGCCCTCATCGGTGCTTCCCGCTCCGGGAACATGGCGATCGCCAGACGTCCCAGCGCCCGCAAGCCCGCCCACACGGCCCGGCGTGCGCTGCGGCCGGCCCAGGACAGCACTACCACGATCTCCTTGGTCTGGATCTCCGTGACCAGCAGCAACGCGACGAACAGCAAGGTCGTGGCCGCCAGCGCCGCGCCAATCGAACCGATGAAGCTGGCCGTCACCTCGCCCAGCCACTGGCCGAGCAGTCCCCCCGGGCCACGCGACTGGTGAATGCCCCCCGAGAACGGCAGGTGCAACAGCACCGTCACCGCCGGCAGCAACATCAGCACGCCCGCGCCTTCCTGTACACCATCGACCAACGGCTGGCCACGAAACGATCGCCAGGCGGCCACGAGCAAGCCCACAATCAGCAGGTAACCTGCCACCCCCAGGAGCGCGTACACGCCGGTGGCGGTCGCGACGCCACCGGGGCCCATCATCTGGTTGTCGCCCGCGTGCATGGCGACCAGGGACAATCCGGCGAACAGACCACAGGCCAGCAGGACAATCCCCAGGACTTCTCGGCGCCTGCCTCCGCGACCGCGAGCCTGCGATTCCGATTGTGCTTTGACGGCCATGGATTTCCCCTTGACGCCTGAGTTGGTCGCCGCCCCGAGCGGCATCGTGAAATATCCTACATCAGACTACGTACACCGATATAGGCGTCAAGTTTTTCTGCCCGGCACTAGCCAGACCGCGGTCAGCATGATGCATCGCATCGCGCCCGAGTTCAGCGGCAGAAGCCGGCGCAACCGCCGAACACCCGATCTGGATCTCGGCGCCCCGACGGCCGGACAGGGCCTGGGCGGTTGGCCCACAACAAACCGGAAAGGCGCCTTGTCGTTAGGGATAGCGTGCTTGCGAAAGAAACGCCGGGAGCATCGACGGCATTACTTCCCCCCGTCGCCGCCTGCGCGAGCCGCCATCTTCGTGTCCAGCTCGCGGAAGCGATCCGCGAGCGCCATCACGAATTTTCCCAACCAGGTGTCGCTGCCCAGCTCGCCGCGAAACAGCTCGCGCGTCACCATCTTCGTCGTCACTTCATCAACGGCCACGACCGTCGCGGTCCTGACGTTGCCAGACAGGATCCCGGTTTCGCCGAAGACCTCACCCGGCTCCAGAGTTCGAAGAACGCGTCGTTCACCGTCGACGACCTTGGAAACCTCGCAACGCCCACGAACGATGATGTACGCGGCGTCCGCCCAGTCACCCTCGGCCACGATCACGGCGCCGGGCGAGAAGACCTTCGTGGGCAGACTCCAGTCACTTTGCAATACCCCGCTGACGCTGTTA
>JADGRC010000183.1 GCA_017881245.1 Pseudomonadota bacterium | reverse complement strand
TTCATCTACGGGCTGGGTGCCATGCATTGCACGCAGGGCGTGGAGAACGCCACCATGGCTGACAGCATGCTTTGGCTCTGGCGCGGATATCCCACGCAATAAAGCAAAGCCACCGAACCGCCTCGAATCCATGAACTTAGATGAAGCGGGAGAAGCGGGAAGTGGTTTGACTCGACCGAGGAAGCGCGCCAAGGTCACGCCCGGACAAAATGGCCCTTCTCAGTCGTCGGCTCGTCGCACCGTTCGTGATGCTGGTGATTGTGGCCGCTGCGGGCGCTTGGTATTGGCGTTGGCGGGGCTCTCACGCGAAGACGCCCGTGGAATTCGAGACCGCGACGGTCGATCGGGGGCGGATCGTCTCGCGCGTCACGGCAACGGGAACGGTGTCCGCGCTGGTGACCGTTCAGGTGGGCAGTCAGGTCTCGGGACGGATTCAGAAACTCTTCGTAGATTTCAATTCGCCGGTCAAGAAGGGCCAGCTCATCGCGACCATCGACCCGCAGCTCTTCGCGGCGGCGGTCGAACAAAATCAGGCCAACACCCTGGCCGCGATGGGAAACGTCGCCAAGGCGGAGGCTCAGGAACGAGACGCCCAACGCCAATTCGAACGGGCGCGTGGTCTCCTTGAACGCAAGTTGATCGCCCAGGCGGATTTTGACACCGCGGAGGCCAACCTGGAGGTCACCAAAGGGCAAGCTGCCGCCGCCCATGGAGCGGTGGCGCAAGCGAAGGCGGGCCTTCACCAAGCGAAGGTGAACCTCGACTTCACGCGCATCGTCTCGCCCACCGACGGTGTTGTGATCTCCCGCAGCGTCGACGTCGGACAGACGGTGGCGGCGGCGATGCAGGCGCCGACGCTGTTCGTGATCGCGCAGGACCTGGGCAAGATGCAGGTCGACACTTCGGTATCCGAGGCCGATATCGGCAAACTGCAGCCGGGAATGCCGACCACGTTCACGGTCGACGCCTACCCTGGGACGCGGTTTCGCGGAAAAATCCGCCAGATACGCAACGCGGCCCAAACCCTACAAAACGTCGTGACCTACGACGCCGTCATCGACGTTGACAACAATGACCTGAAGTTAAGGCCTGGCATGACTGCCAACGTGACATTCGTTTGGGCGGAGAAGGACGACGTGCTTCGCGCTCCAAACGCGGCCCTTCGTTTTCGCCCCTCATCGGAAATCCTGACCGCATTGGGAATGCCTCCGCTGGGCGGACCGGGCGACGGGACGGCTCGCGTGCGGGGCGGGGGTGCTGGCGGACTGGGCGCCAGCCCTTCAGGTTCCGTCCAGGGTCGACGGGCGGGGGACCCATCCGCCCCTTCGGGCGGACCATCGCGAGCGCGTGACGAAGCGCCCGATCGACGAGCGGCCTGGTTGTTGCGCGCCGGGCGTCCGCAGTCTGTTCAGGTGCGCACCGGGATCAGCGACGGGAGCCTCACCGAGATCGTAGACGGGGAACTTCACCCGGGAGACCTGGTGGTCATCGACGCCACCGTCGCGGGACAGACCAGCGCACCGGCCGCCGGAGGAACGCCGCCTGGAAGCCCCGGCGGAATGCGTCGTATGTTCTAAGCCGTAAACGGCCTATGACACTGATCTCTCTCGACAAGGTTTCGAAGGTCTATCGCATGGGCGACGTCGAGGTTCACGCCATGCGCGAGGTGTCGTTCGTGGTCGAGGAGCGGGATTTCGTGGCGGTGATGGGGTCGTCTGGCTCCGGCAAATCGACGCTCATGAACATCATCGGTTGTCTCGATCGCCCGACCAGTGGGATCTACCGCCTGAACGAACGTGAGATATCGCGGCTCGATCGCAATGAACTGGCTCACGTTCGCAATCAGACCCTTGGATTCGTATTCCAGAGCTTCAATCTCCTGTCGCGGACAAGCGCGATCGACAACGTCGAGTTGCCGCTCGTGTACGCGGGAGTACCGGCACGAGAGCGACACCGACGCGCGACCGAGGCGCTCCGGCGCGTCGGGCTCGGGGAGCGGCTCGACCATCACCCCAACCAGATGTCGGGGGGCCAGCAACAGCGCGTGGCCATAGCGCGCGCTCTCGTGACCGGGCCGCGGGTCATCCTAGCCGACGAGCCGACGGGGAACCTCGACTCGCGCACCAGCATCGAGATAATGGCGCTGTTCCAAGAACTGGGCGCGGCGGGTATCACGGTCATGCTCGTCACGCACGAGCCCGACGTCGCGGCCTACGCCGCTCGCGTGGTGGTGATGCGCGATGGACGCATCGTGACCGACAGGCGACAGACCGCGCGACCCGCGGCAGCGGATCTGAAGCTCTCGCAACCTGCCACGGACGGAGCGGCCACGTGAACCCGCTCGAGACGTTTCGGGTGGCGCTTCGGGCGCTCGTGCGCAACAAACTGCGTTCGTTCTTGACCGTGTTGGGCATCATCATCGGCGTTAGTGCCGTGATCGCTATGGTGGCCATCGGCGAAGGCGCCAAGGCGCGCGTCGAGGAATCCTTCGCATCGATGGGGTCGAACCTGCTCATCGTGCTTCCCGGAAGCACCACCTCGGGCGGCGCACGCGGCGGTTTCGGCTCGGCGCCGACCTTGACCTGGGAAGATCTGCGCTCCATCCGTTCCGAAATCTCGACGGTCCGCTACGCCGCGGCCGTGCTTCGCAGCAATGCCCAGGTTCAAAGCGAGGACCAGAACTGGAGCACCTCCGTCAACGGCACCTCGCCCGAATATTTTCTGATTCGTAGCTGGAAAGTCGCGGCCGGCCGCTCCCTCCTCGACTCGGATGTCGAGACCTCGACCAAGGTGGTGGTGATAGGTCGGACGGTCGTCGACAAGCTGTTTGGTCCCTCCGCCGATCCTATCGGGCAGGTCGTGCGCATCAAGAACATCCCCTTCGAAGTCGTGGGCGTGTTGGCCAAAAAAGGGCAGTCGCCAACGGGCCAGGACTACGACGACAACATCTTCGTTCCGCAAACCACGTTTCAGTCCAAGATCCAAGGCGGCCTGCAGAAGTACCTATCCGGAATCATTTTCATCGGCGCTGTATCGGCCGAGGGCACGGCCCGCGCCCAAACGCAGATCACGTCGCTCCTGCGGGACAGGCATCACATCGCCGGCAACGTCGAAGACGATTTTTCGATTCGCAACTTGACCGAGATGGCCAGCGCGCAACAGGAAGGAACGCAAACCTTGACGACATTGCTGGCCAGCATCGCGGCGGTTTCCCTGCTGGTCGGCGGCATCGGCATCATGAACATCATGCTGGTCAGCGTGACCGAGCGGACGCGGGAGATCGGTATTCGCATGGCGGTCGGAGCAACACCGCTCAACATCCTGTTGCAGTTTCTGGTCGAGGCGCTGACGTTGGCGGTGGCCGGGGGAATCATCGGTGTGGCGATCGGTGTTTTCTCCGCCGGACGATTGGCGGCCAAGTTCGGTTGGCCGGTTCTCATCCGCCCCGACATCATCTTCATATCGGTGGGGTTCAGCGCGCTCGTCGGCGTGGTCTTCGGCCTGTATCCGGCGCGGAAGGCCTCGAAGTTGGATCCGATCGATGCGCTTCGTTACGAGTGACTCATGACACGACCAACACGACCGCCGCGACCGACCCCTGCGATGCCAACGGCGCGAATGACGAAGGCGAGTCTGTGGGGCCTCGCCGTGCTTCTGGAAATCCTAAGCCCCTCCGAACGGCCGGCGCGGGCAGCGCCGGATACGCTTGGGGAAGGTGTTCCTGATCGAGTGCCGGCGGCGGCATTGACGTTGGCCGAGGCGCTCCGCACCGCGCGCGAGCGGCAACCCACGCTGCGTCAGGCGCAAGGTGCGCGAGCGGCGGCCGACGCCCAGGCCGACTTGGCAAAAGCGCCCCTTCTGCCGCAGGTGAACGCAAGCGGCGCCTATTCGCGCGCGACGGCCAACTACGTCGCACAGCCGGGGACGCTTCCGAAGAGTTTCGAAGGCGCCGGCGGCGCCACGGGAACAACGGCCTCGGCTTCGGCTCCGTCCGCGTATCAGACCTTCCCGTTCCTGCGTTTCGGTGCCACCGCGACGCAGCTCATCTGGGACTTCGGACAAACGCCAAATCGATGGCGAGCCGCGAAGGCCGCCGCCGAGGCCCAAGCAGAAAGCTTTCGAGTCACCGAAACCCAGGTCGCGTTCAACGTACGCATCGCATTCTTCACGGCCCGCGCTGCCAAGGAAATGGTGGGCGTCGCAAAGGAGACGCTTGCCAATCTCGAAAAGCACCTCGCGCAGGTGCAGGGGTTCGTCGACGTCGGTACCCACCCCGAGATCGATCTGACACAGGTGCGGGCGGATCGCGCCAACGGACGCGTGCAGTTGATCAACGCCGAAAACGCCTATGACGTAGCGCGGGCGCAGCTCAACCTCGCGATGGGCGTCGAACGCTCGGTCGACTACGATCTTGCGGACGACGGCCTTGTCGCGGTCGACGGTGAAGAAGCCGAGGTCGGCGCGCTGGTCGACGAGGCCGTCAAGGTACGGCCCGAGATCGGCAACCTACGTCAGCTCGTCGCGAGCCACGAACTGACCCTTCGATCGGCGCACGGGGGACATCTACCAAGCCTCGGCTTTAACACCAACCTCACGGACAACGGGGCCGCGTTCGATCGGCTGACCTGGAACTGGTCGGGCGCCCTCGTGCTCAGCGTGCCGATTTACCTCGGTGGTCAGGTCGACGCCCAGATACGGCAAAGCGAGGCGCAGCTGGTGCAAACGCGGGCGCAGCTGGATTCCGAACACCAGCAAGTCCGCCTGGAAGTCGAGCAGGCACGCCTGAACGTCCGAGCGGCCAAGAGCGTCATTGCCGCGGCAGCCGACGCCCTTGCGAACACGCGCGACCGCCTTCGCCTCGCGGAGGGACGCTACCAGGCGGGCGTCGGCAACATCATCGAGCTCGGCGATGCGCAGGTAGCCGAAACCACGGCGGCGGCGCAGCGTGTGCAGGCCGACTACCAGCTTTTTACGGCGCGGGCGCAGTTGTTGAAGGCGCTCGGTCGTAACTGATTCGGCGCAAACGCAGTTGTGACAGTCGCGCGCGATCGGGCTCGGGAGCCTGCCCGAAGCGGGGCGCATGCATGAGGGCTATGCTCAGCCAGACAGCGACGCTGAAATACAACGACATCCACGGTATTTCCGAACGCCATGCTTCCCAGGAGTCCGTCACCACCCAACGAAGCAAGACGTCCCGAACACCCTGGCCAAGCGACAGGTAGCGACGCCCGTGCGCCTCGTCCGCCAGGTAGCGTGAGACGTACATGGGGACGTCGACACCGCACATGAAAGCCACGTAGGCGATGCCGAACACGATCGCCAGCCCCAGCTGGGGCCGGTGCCGCTTGTCGATGCGAGGCCAAACAGCAACGGCGCCGGCGATCGCGAGCGTCGCGGACAACGCCCAAATGGATTCCTCGAGCGCGTTGCCGGCGTAGCGCGTGGTGAGCACCGCGTACCAGGAGCAGACCTCGGCGACACAGATGAGGGGAATCAAGAGCCACGAGATCGCCACCGCAAAGCGCGTTCGAGTGCGGGTGCCCAGTTCTCGTAACAGGAATGCCCACTGGGCGATGAAGCACAGCTCGGCGACGGTCGCCAGCGACCGCCCCACGGCCACGCTCGACAGCCACGAGTCATGCAAACAAATTCGCTGGACGTCCGCCCGCGGAAACACGGCGCGGAATCCGCAGACCAGCACGAACACCGCGGACAACCAAGGTTGCCACCGGCGAAGATCCGCGGCCGGAGAATCGGTCGTCCGCGAACGCCGACGGAAGGCCCAGGCGGCGCCCACCCAGGCGCCCAAGTTCACCACGGTCACGGCGCAGAGCGCGGCCCACCAGCGAAAGGGAGCGGGCCAAGTTCCGAAGAGTGTGAATGTGTGGAGATGAAAGAGGTTCAAGGGCGGCTGTATCCGCTGAAAGGGTTATTTTTCTGCCCCGCGTGATGGTGTCGCCGCGAGGCACAACGGTAGCAATCATGAAACAGGACGGTGTCGGTGTCAGTACAGTTTGCCAAATCGTAACAATCGAACGTGGACAGGACGCGGGGTTGGCGCGGGGGAGCGAGGGAATCTCTGACAATTTGCGATTAAAAATGAGGTCTCGTTTGCTCTTGGGAGCCTTGCTGGGGATTTCAGTTCTTGGTGCCGGTGCCGGATGTGGCGACGACGTTTTTGTGCACGCCATGTCCTCCCGGCACCCATGCACCGGACCCGATGAAGGCTTGCAGTTTGTGTGCCGCATTGGTTGCATTTTGGTAGCGCCTACTCCGCACGGACCTCGGTGGGTAAGGCACATCGGTCCCGCGGTACAAGCAAATGGGTATGTCAGGCGGTGTGGTCGAGAAACGGAGTCGTCGCTCGATGGTCCGTGGTTCAGCGATGACGTCTTCTCCATCAAAACAGATTCACGATCCGACATGCCGAGCAGAAAACGCGGCTAACAGAGAAATTTCTAGAGTTCGCGAGCATCAACCGGGAAAGGATGCGATACTGTCTTCGTTCGGCCGACCGCGCCTAATGTTTTTTGAAATCGCGCGGTCCCGGACCCACCAACTTGCGGGTCTGCGTGCCGAATCTTTGGCGTCTACTGGGGTCTAGCCAAAAGTTTCACTCGAGGTCTGCCGTTACGTAGTCATTACGTGAGGTGCCGCGATGGACAGAGTTGAAGCGCCGTTCAAGATCCTGCCCGTGTTCGTGGTGATCGTCGGCCTGTGGGCGCCTGCGGCTCGCGCCGAGGTGCCCGCGTCCCAACCGATGCTCTCGGCAACGAGCGAGCACCCAGGCGAACCGCCATCCTCGCATCCAGCGCCGCGCCTCAAGCTGTCGGCGAGCGGATTCACGATCGGCAATCTGGACCGCAGCGCCGTGCCCCTCAACGGCGCGCAGTTGGACGTCTACCCGCTGTCCGAACGGTGGGTGCGCGGTGGACTTTCCTTCGCAGGCGGCACCGGCCATGCCTCCGAACTTGGCGGTCACTTCAACGTAGCTTACGGTCTCGCCGGTCTCACGGCGGGTGTTCAGTATCCAGGGCGTGTCACCCCTTTTGTAGAAGGGCACCTAGCCGGCGGTTTTTTGACCGGCAAGCAGAACGGGCCAATCACCGTCGCCGGCACCACGATTAGCGGAGCGTCGGGCACGACCTGGCTTTACGGCCGGGGCATACAGGTTGGCACTGAGTTTTACATTTCCGGACGCGCTTACGTATCGGTCGCCCTGGGGTGGATGCGCGCGACCTGGGGAGCCCCGGACCTTGGAGCGCGACTTCAAGATCCGCGAGCGGACCTGCGGCTGGTCGACATCACGGCGGACAGCCTGTTTTGGAAGCTCGGCCTCGGCATCTAGAAAGCGCGTACAGCGTACCCACGCGAATCGGATTGTGGCTTGGAACGGTCACATGATGCTCACCGCGAACGCTCGTCGTCACGCGGACGTGGAGCCGGTCTGGCGGGTGATGATGTATCCAAGGCCCGTCAGGGCCTTGACCAGTGACATCACCACAGCAAGAACGAGGTCAACGGTCATGGCGTTCTGCGCGGTGACAACCGGTGGATATGGTCATATGACCATGTCACAATGAGGCATGACCAAGAGCGTAAACGTCGCCCAGTTGAAAGCGAACCTCAGCCGGTATCTGCGCGAGGCGAGACGGGGAACCCGGGTGGTGGTGCGGGACCGCAACACGCCGATCGCCGAGATCAGACGCCTGGGCTTGCCAGCGTCCCCTATTGAGCGCTTGGCGGCCGAGGGCAAGGTCGTTCCAGCGACCAAGACATTGGCCCAGATCAAAATCAGCCGCGTGCGGAAACCCGTGGATGTTCAGACGTCTCTAACGGACATCCGGGAATCCATCGAGTGAAGATCTATCTCGATGCGAGCGCTGTGCTGCGGATTCTCTTCAGGGAATCAGGCCCGCGCGCGCCCCGCACGAAGGACGCAGCGTTCTCCTCACAGATTCTACGTGTCGAAGCGGCCCGGGCAATCGAGCGCGCCCACCTGGCCGGGCGCATCGACGCGGGATTGAGAGCGCGAAAGACGATTGAGCTGGGGGATGTGCTGAAGGCCATCTCGGTCGTTCCCGTATCGGAAGACATCGTTGCGATCGCCGCCGAACCCTTCGGAATCCCCGTGCGGGCTCTGGACGCGATCCACATAGCAACCGCAATCTACCTGCAGAGCGAACTGGGTGCGCCGGTGGACTTCTGGACTCACGACGCGGTTCAAGCCCGCGCCGCGGCGATCCGCGCCCTCGCGGTTCGCGGGATAACGGTCTAACTTGTTCCACCCTTCGAAGCCCACCGCGGCTCATTCCCGTCCCGGGCACACCACCTGTTCGACGCGCCCCATCCTTACCTGACCGGCGCGCGACCTGTCCCTCGCTTGTTCGGGGCTGTTTGGGGGATTAGGGTAAAATGTTCTGACCCCCGCCGCGAGCGGGACGTGGCGATCAAGTTCCTCCCTTCCCGTCGCCCCAGCGAGAAAGTCTTCCATGAACCACTCATCTCGTTCGCCCCGCCCCATGTTGTTGGTTGCGTTCGTCGCTGTCTGTTTGGCGGGTTGTGGCCCACAGTCCGGAACGCCGACGGGGGATGGTCCGTCGGGCGGATCCCAGGGTAACCCGGGGACGGGAGGCCGAGGGACGGGTGGTCTCGTGGGTGCCAGCGGTGGCAACACGAACTTCGACAAGGGCACGGGTGGCGCGCTTGCAACCGGCGGTGCGGCATCAGGTGGCGAAGCAGCGTCGACGGGTGGCGCGGCGAATACGGGTGGAACGGTGGGTACCGGGGGCACCGCGGCGGGTGGCGGGGCGCCCGGAACCGGCGGGACGACAACGACCGGCGGCGGCGGCTCAACCAGCACCGGGGGCAAGGGCGGCAGCGGCACGGGAGGTCCGGGCACGGGGGGAAGAGTAGTACCCAGCGGCTGCACCCTGCCCGCGACCGTGAGCTTCAAGACGGACGTCCAACCCATCCTGACCGCTTCTTGTGGCAAGAACACCAGTAGTGGTTGCCACGTGGTTGACGGCTCATCGACCTTAGGCTCCGCATGCCCAGACGGAACGAAGACCTGTGGGGCCACACACGCCTACGACTGGATAACGGCAGGATCCCACGCTTCCTCCTGCCCTGAGACCCCCAACCCCAAGCGGTTCGAGGTCACGATCGCCGTCATCAACGGCGCGAATCCCCCCACCTGTTCCAAGTCCAGGAAGATGCCGCCGCCGGGCATGGGGACAGCGCTCACGGATTGCCAGGTGGCGACGATACAAGCCTGGATTGACGAGCCGAAGATCACGCAATTGCACCGCACGGACGACTCGTCGCCGACGACGCCATACCCGATGCCACCGTTCAATTGAACGGATCTGATCTCGCCGTCAGCGGTGATCGTGGTCGTGGTCGCGGTCCCGATCGTGGTCGTGATCATGGTCGCGGCGGTCGTGTCCCCCCTGCCCCCTTTGCGGGGGGGAGGCAGCCGGAGGATAGCCCCGGTTCCCGTACCGAGGTGGCCCCCACGGCCGGACGAAGCACCCCGGAAGAAGCACGACCGCAAAGACCAGCACCCAGGCACTCGCTCCCGCCTTGGGTAACGCCTTTTGTGATCGCAGGTCAGACTTCATCGCAGCCTTCCGTGAATGAACGCAAGTATCAAGGGCTCCGCGTGGTGATCGACCGAATGAGGCGGATGGCCACGAGCAGCACGATCGCGCCCACGAAAGCGACGAAGATGGTTCCAGGCAACCCTCCCATCGGTGACCGGAGGTGAAGCCCACGGAAAACCATGCCGCCGAGAAATGAGCCGACCACTCCGACCACGATGTCGCCTATCACGCCAAATCCCCCACCGACCACGGCCGACGCGAGCCATCCAGCGATGAGCCCGATCCCAATCCAAATCAGAAAAGTTTCGAACGACATGGTCGTCGCCTACTCGTCGGCCGACTTCGCGGGTTCACGCGAGATGTCGCGCTTGACGTCTCCGACCTTCTCTCGAATCGCGCCCTTCGCTCGCTCAATCGCCCCCTCGACCTGCATCCCCTTATTGCCGGTCACGACGCCCACGACCTCCTTTGCTCGACCCTTGAGATTTTCCGCTTTCCCCTTCAGCTGATCTTCGTTCTTCATTGGACTTCTCCTGGCAGGATTGAATCACGGTTTCTTGTTCGTCTCCGAAAGACGGCGGCGGTGGCAGCAGCCCTAGCCTTTGGGCCCAAACGCCTGGAAGCTGAACTTCTGGCCGCCCACACTCCCCTCGAACATCAGCCCGGCTTTCGTGGCGGTGAACACGGCGACGCCGTCCTTGTACTTGGCGTTCGCCGATGCGCCACTCTTCAGGGCCACCGCGCTTGCCTGTGCCGAGAAGGCGAAGTTGCTGCCCTTGAACTCGGTCAACGCCTTTTCGGTCTCGAAGAAGATGATCTCCGAGTAAGTCTGCCCGCCAAGTTGCAGGCCGACGGTCACCTGCGTGAGCGTGATTTTGCCGGTGGCCTTGCCGTTCTCGAACAGAGTCCCCTTCCCATACGCTCCTCCAACAACGGCGCCGCCCTTGCCGACACCCGGAAATACGGCGTATCCGGCCGATTTTTCAAAAAAGGTCGCGAGGCCCGGGTCGGCCTTCTTGTAGACCCTGACCGTGTTGTTGGCGTCCGCCACATGGTCGGCGCCGAACGCGCGGCCCACCGCGCCGGGCGCGAGCGGCGCCATGACGGCTAGAGACAATATTAGGCATAGGCGTAGCTTGCTCGTTGTTGCGTTCATCTGTCGTCTCCTCTTCGCGTCCCCGATTGGACAACACGTTCGCTAAGCAAGGCTGAAGCCACGCTAGGATTCCCGCCCATGTCGCCTCCGTTCCTTCGAATCGAAATGGCCCGGAGCCGGCAGAAAGCGCGGCGCGGCGGCCCCGTGGTGCAGGTTATTCGCATTTCTTGTTGCAGCGATATGGCGGAAGCCGCGGTCGCATTGGCTCCCCGCTTGCACAAGACGGGGAGCGGATTTCGGCGATTCGTTCCGAGTCGCTGAATCAGGACCAACACAAGGAGTTCACATGCGCATTCAAAATCTGATTCTGGGCACGTCCCTTTCGTTTCTGTTGATCACGGCCGGGACGGCGCGCGCTGACCAAAATACCGTGCAAAAAGAGGGCAACGCCGTCGAGGCGAAAGGAAACGCGCTTGAGAAGAAGTCCGTAAAGGAAAAGAAAGCCGCCGAGAAGACTGCGGGGGAAGCCGAGGCCAAGGAGGAGAAGGGCGAGAAGATGCAGAAAGAGGGCAAGGCGATGAAGAAGAAGAACCCCGAAGAGGGGGCACGGTTGGAGGCGGCGGGAGGCAGCGAGAAGGCCGAAGGCGAGAAGATGGAGAAGTCGGCCAAGGGTCACAAAGCGCATGCCAAGAAGACTCAAAAAGCGGCCGACGAGATGGAGAAGTCGGGCGAGAAGATCGAGAAAGCCGGCACCGACATCGACAAGAAATAGATTCCGGCGTGACCATGTTACCGAAACGAACCGTCGTGTTACTTTGACTACCCACCGTCACGCGCCAGAGCTCCCCGCCGTAAGGGCGGGTCGCGTGGGAGATGACGCGTGAACCCTCTGTTGTGGGCGCTGCTGGCTGCCGTGTCCGGCCAGGCCGACGCCACAAGCGTTGAACCGACGCCGATGCTGCAGCCACCGCCCGTGGCGCTGATGCCGGCACCACCACCACCCCAGCCACGGGAAGTGTACGAGTTGCATCTGGCCGTCGATATTCCCGTTACCGTCGTCGGCGCGAGCGCCGGCCTCGTGCGCATCCTCTTTGAGGACAGGCTCGTGAACAAGAGCTGTCCTTGCGCCTCAGCTGGCATCAACCGCCTGGATCGCGGCACGGTGGGAAACCACAGCGCGTTCGCGAGCACCGCCGCCGATGTCACGGTCTATGGGGTGATGGCGGCGCTGCCCCTCGTCGATCTCCTCGATCTGGGGGGTAGCCGCGCCTGGGGCGAGGATCTGGTGGTGTACTTGGAGACGTTGGCCGTCGACACCGGGCTGCAGAACGCGACGAACTTCATCACCGCGCGCCCGAGACCCAGAACCTATGCGGGCGACCCCAGTTTCGTCACCTCGGGTGAAGGCTATCTCTCTTTTTATGCCGGCCACGTCTCCACCGCGTTCGCCAGTCTCTCGGTCGCGGCATTCACCATCCGCAAACGGTACGGTGAGCAGGTCTGGCCTTGGATCGTGGGTGGACTGATTGCCAGCAGCGTCGCGTTCGAACGCGTCGCGTCCGGCGAGCACTTCCCGACGGATGTCGTCGTCGGCGCTTTGGTCGGCACCGGGATCGGAATCGTCGTCCCCTGGTTTCATCTTCGCCGCGGGGAGACCGAAATCTCGATCGCCCCTGTCGGCGCACACGGTCTGGGACTCGTTGGTAGGTTCTGAAACGCTCTCCCGGCCGGGCCGGAAGATTCGTTGGCAACGGCTCCCCTGGCTGCGCGCGCGGTTCGTCGGAAGGATCTGCGCGGCTGCGGACGACTCGCGCAATATCAGCGCCGATAGAGATGTGTCCGGCGCGCAGATGAACGGAATGCGCGGGTTTTGCTGATGGCTCATGCACGAAATCGGCGGAGTTTAGGCCCGCACACATCCGCCGCGTCGACGGCACGCCGCTTGCTAATTTGCTAGTCCGAAAGAGAGGCAATCATGCTGTGGACTTTGGCCGTACTTCTTGTAGTGCTGTGGGCATTGGGCCTGGTGACTTCGTACACGATGGGGGGATTCATTCATATCCTGATCGTGCTGGCGGTGGTCGTCGTGGTGGTTCGCGTGATCCAGGGCCGGCGCATCACCTGACCGATCGAATCTTTTCTACCGAGCCATCAGCCACTTCGACGCATTTCGAATCACCTCGAATCAGCGTCGAAGGCAGGCTAAGCCGCTTGCAGCGCGCGTCGTCCTCGGCGCTACGTGCTCGATAGGCTCGGTCGAGACGGCTCCGAATCCGAGGGCACCACAAGGACGGTCCATGACATTAGTGACGTTTCCAAAGAGCAGGCGAGCGTTCGCGGTTTTCGCCGCTGGCGTTTCCTTCATGGGATGGCTGGCAGTGAAGCCCGGGTTTGCTCACGCCTATACCATTTCCAGTGTCGTCACTACTGGGTGCCACGAAACGATCACGACAGACGCGCTGCGGGCGGTGCGACTAGAACTCGCAAGCGCGGCGCCTCTTCCCGCGAACAAGAACGAGCAGGCGCTCATCACCGATTTGGAATTCATGCCGGCGGGCGACATGACCGACTTGGGTGGCGCGACGCTTCTGGTGGGCGTCCGTGACAACGATTTGAAGGGGCGGGACTCGAACGACATCAGCCAGCTCGCTCTCGTCCACGGCGATCCCAGCGCGCAGCGGGAGCATTGCCTCCGCAACACGCACGCAAAGGAACCGGGCGGATCGGCGGCGGCTGTCGCCGACTGTCGCGCCTTCATCGTCGAACGGGTTGGCCAGGCTCTTGATGGACTCGACGCCACGGGCACACCCGATATCACCAAGCGAACGTCGCTCCCGCTTTATCTGTCGTTGCGCCATGACGTGAACGCTTTGCTGCCGACCTACTACGTGCGCATCGGACAAGCGATTCACGCCATCGAGGACAGCTTCACCCATACCTATCGCAGCCCCGACGGGATGCAGATCACCGTCGTGCTGGATTGGGTGGACGAAGCCAACGGAAATCTGGTCGAGGCCACGGACGGGCCACCTCACGCGACCGATCTCGATCGCTGTGACGATGCCGATCCCTTGCGACAACGGCGGCATGAGCTTGCAACCGAAGCCGCCACGGCGATTTTACGCGCGACGCTCGATCCCAGCCAAACCAACGACCAGAAGATGGCCGCCGTGGAGGTAATCTTGGACCAGTATCTCACTTACTCGCCGGGTTGCACGTTCGACAACAATTGGTGTCAGGCTCCAGAGCGCAAATACGGCAATGGGCAAGGGTCCGGCTGCAGCATGGGCGGGCGGCAAGCCGGGTCTTCGGGCTTGAGATGGGCAACGCTTCTCGGGTTACTCGCGCTCGTCGGACCAGCCCGGCGACGACGCCGCGCTGGCGCAAGGATCGGGCTGCTCGCCATCTTGATGGCAGGCTTTTTCCCGAGCTCTGCGTTGGCCCAACCGGCCTCCAGCGCACCAAGCCCGGATGTGGCCGCTGAAACCCACACAGCGCCGCCGCCCGTGGTCACGCCCGTAAAAGAACCGGGGCCGAAGGATCCGTCGCAGACCGCCTTCGGCGCCTATTTGGCCGGTTCAGGATCGTTCAACTACAAAGCGCTCGCGACCACGCTCGGCGCGCGCCTCCGTGTCAGCAGGCATTGGACCTTCGGGCTCGACGCCGAATGGAATCCGTGGATCGCCGTCAACGGCACCACGACCCTGCGCTCGGGCGCTTTCAATAGTTATGGAACCGTCATCCTCCGACTGCCCTTGGCGTACGAGCAGTTCAATCTCAGGACCACGGCCAACCTCGGGATTTCCTACCTGCTGATCGACTTGTACGGCGTCCCCAAGGGCAGCACGGGGCTTTACGCGGGGTTGAGCCCGTTGGCGCTGGAATGGAAAGTGTCCCGGCTCTTCTTTGTCATCGTCAACCCGCTGAACATCGCGGTGCCAGCCCCCCAGCTCACCGGCGTTCCGTTTTCTTATCCGCAGTACCGTGCCACGATCGGGATCGAGATCTACGGCGGCTGAAGCGGCAAGGACCTTTGCCCGGCATTCCGCCCAATCGTGGCCTTCGATGAGCAGCGCCACCTGTGTAAGAGAGACCCGCGACTTAACCGGCGATGCCGCCTGGCGGACGCTCGCAGCCACGGGCTGGATCAAACTCGGGCGTGATGCTTTCGTCCGGCTTCGAGCGGCCGACGGGTTCAGCCATGCGCGTTCCCTCGCATTCGCCACCTCCCTCGTCTTGGTGCAAGGGCTGATCGCCCTCGTGGGGGTCGCGGTCGCGTGGGGACAGGCCGACTTCAGCCGGACGATCCTCGGGGCCATCGAAGATGCCGTGCCCGGACCGGCGGGAAGTCTCCTCACCAGGGCTTTCGTGCAGGCGCAACGGATCGGACTCGAGCACCGCTTCCTGCCGCTGGTGTTGGGCCTGGGGGGGACCCTCGTGACATCCACGACCGCGACCGGGCAACTCACTCGCGGGATCAACCGCCTGTACGGCATCGAAAAAGATGGACCGTTCATCATCAAGTATGCCCGCGCCCTAGCGCTCGCAGGCATGGTGCTCGCCGCTTTTATCGGCGCCGGCGTGGTGCTGACCGTGGGACGCGACCTGTCCGGAGACTCAGACGCTGGAACACAACTCGCGTGGCGCGTGATCCGCTGGCCTGTCGCATTGGGACTGGCCGCCGCGGCTTTTGGCGGAGTCTTGCGCTGGGCGCCGCGCCGACGGCAACCGCATTGGTCGTGGCTGGTGTTCGGAGGCGTGGTAGGCGTCGCGGGATGGACCATCGTGACGGTCGCATTCAGCGTCGCCTACCGGGGCAGCTCATCGTTCGGCGACGTGTACGGGCCGCTCGCGGGCGTCGTCGCACTTCAGATTTGGACCTTCTTTTCGGCCGTCGCTATCTTTTTCGGCGCCGCTATCGCTGCCCAGCTCGAGGCCGTGCGATCGGGAACCAAGACGCTGCCGCGCCAGTAGTTGCCGGCCGGTAGGAGCCCGCTTACCACGTCCCGGCGAGAGCCACGCCGGTCCCCCCGGGGCCGATCAGGGGCACCACAGCGACGTGGCGAGAGCGATCCAGGCGGCGGTTCAGAAACCACGATTGGATCGGCGCGGTGAGCGTGGATGCCACTCCGACCGCAGTGCCGATCCCAAACGAGATCCAGCCGGTCTGCCATGCCCCGCGCCCATAGCCGAGGTAGAGCAGGCCAACGGTGTTGATGGCGAGGCCGCCGAAGATGCTGATGATCAACGCATGACGCTCGCGCTGGGCGGCATTGATCAGAGACGCGTGCCGAACCCTGGCGGACGCGGGATGGGAATCGTGGCACAAGCCCTTCACGTCGATTTCGAGAGGATCCACGAGCTTCGCGACCGCACCGACGGTGGCCTTGGCTGCGGTCACGTACAACCCGGCGCGAGGATCACTCTCGATCCAGCCCCGGGGGGCCAGCGCCGCATAGCTCGCGCTCCCCACCGCGGCGACAATGAACGTGGCGGTCCAGGCCGTGTTCCAGGTGTCGGCCCGGAGGTAGTCCCCGCAAACGGCATCGTCGATCTCCCACTCTCGATGGTCGAGATCGCCAGCTGGCGCGGACTTCGCTGTCCCGGTGCAGGCGGCAACGGCTGCCACGGCGACGCCAACCCGGAGCAGAGCGCGCAGAGCGATTCGATTCAGTTCCTCACCCGAGGTGGAGACGATTGATGACCCGAGCGAAGGTACTCGGGGAAGCAGGAGCAACGCTCTGACCCTCGAGCGCAGCGGGCGAGGCGTCGTCGATGACCGCCGCGGCAGGCGGCCCGATGACGACCTCAGGTCGCTGGTTGACTGCTTCAGGTGTCTCGATGGCGACTTCAGGTGCCTCGACGACGACTTCAGGTGCCTCGATCACGACTTCTGCTGGCTCGATGGCGACTTCAGGTGCCTCGATGACGACGTCTGAATTCGCCGCGTGAGCCGTGCTGACCTTCGACCGGGGACGCCTGCCTTTCGCCGATCTGCGGGTCCGCGATAGCGCCACTGGTACGCAGACCGTGATCGCACCCGGTTCGACTCGAAACTTCAGCTTCCTGGTAGCCTTTCGGGGGCCACCATCCAGCTCGTAGGGCGCCCTCTGTTCAAGCTCGATGACGATCTTCCTGGCGCGGGTCGTCTTGATGAACGGGGATCGTTTAGCGTGGCCCGTCGCTAGCCGCGCAAAGACGCGTGCCCAGTCCATCGTGGTGTTCGCGGTGACGGCCGCGACCTCCAGTTTGCCGTCGACGGGGGAGGCGTTCGGGAAGGGTTTGATCCCACCCGTGATTGTGCCAACGTTGCCAACCAGGACACAGCTTGACTTACCGGTGAACCACGTCTTGCCGTTCACGCGGATGCTCATCAGGATGGAATCTTTCCGAAGGGCGCTCATGCCGCTGCGAAAATACGCGAGGCGACCGAGACGCTCCTTCTCCCCGTTGCTTACGTTGCGCATCGTGATCGCATCAAGGCCCGTCCCCGCCATGACGGCGAAGCGCTCGCCATTGACCACGCCCACGTCCAACGCTTGCCGAATCCCGCTGAGTCCGAGCTCGACGGCTTCCGCGATGTCGATCGGGATGCCGAGGTTGTTGGCCAGAAGGTTTGCTGTGCCCGCCGGCAGGATGGCGATTGGGATCTTCGAGCCCGCGTCCACCATGGCGTCGACGCAGCGCTGAACCATTCCGTCGCCCCCCCAGACATAGACCAGATCGGCGCCATCACCGATGGCTGCTCGGATGGCTCTGGGCGCCTGCTTGCTCTTTTTCACTTCGTACCAGAGCGGCGTCGGGTGGCCAGCTGCGTCGAGAATCTTACGCAGTTCCGGCACGCCGCCGCCAAAGGTCTTGCCCGTGTGGACAACGACGGCCACGTGACGAGGAGGCGAGCGGGGGTCCAATTTTTAGTTACCTGGGAATCATGGCGTCTTCTAGATCAGCGGTGCAGGTAACCGGAGAAGTACAGCAGGAGCAAAACGACGACAATAATGCCCGCAGGGGACCAGCCGGCGTATCCGTAGCGTGAGTGACCTATTCCACCGCCGGCAAGGGCGGCCACAAGCAATACAATCAAAATGATCATCAACATGATTCGTTCTCCTGTTTGTGAAAGCCTTGTCAATCTACGCTAAGCAAGTCGGAGGCCACCGTGCGGGAACTGGGAGCAGCCGATCGCTTCGTCCCTTCTATTCGGTGGCACGAACCACACCCGCAACTGTTGCGCGTGCGGCGACAACGCCCGGCAGATCTTGCATGACGAGCGACGCCGGCGACTCAAGGCCCAATCATCGGGACCGGCGCGGGATCATCTGCCCCATCCAGACGGCTCCGCGGCGGTCGATGCGAACCTCACCGTCTCGTGGACGAATCGCAGCTTGTCGATGGCCGCGTTCGACAGCACAAAGGGATAAAAGTCCTTCATACCCATACTGCGATTGAGGCTGTTCAGCGCCATCGTCAACGGAATCCAACCTCCCATCAGATCCTCGAACGAAGGCGGGGCCATTTGGCGCGCCGTGGAAGGCGGCTCCTGCCACCTGGTCACCGCTTTCGCTGGCCCGAGCGACAGGCCATAGGCGCGGGCAGTTTCGAACGTGTCGACGATGTGAAGATAGTGAGCCCAGGTTTCTGCCCAGTCCTCCCAAGGATGCATCGATGCGTACGCACTGACGAAATGGAGCGGCCAGTCGGCAGGTGCACCCACCGCATAGTGGCTTTGTCGGGCAGCGGCGTAGTTGCGGGTCTCGTCGCCGAACCTCGCACGGAAATCAGAAAGGCGCGACGTCGTCCTGACCAGACGACCCCAGTAGTAATGGCCGATCTCGTGACGAAAGTGTCCCAGCACCGTCCGGTAGGCCTCTCCCATCTGGACACGCATCTTCTCTCGAAAAGGATCGTCGGCCTCGGCGATGTTGATGGTGATGATGCCTTCGCTGTGTCCGGTGGACACGCGAGGAACGTTCGGAGCGTCTGAATCTCGGAGGAAGTCGAACTGAAGCCCACCGGATCGCTCTGATGGGGCCTCGACGGGAAGGCGCAGCTCGAAGAGGGTGTAAAGAACGCGCCGCTTGGCAATCTCCAACCTGTGCCAGGCCTCTTTGGTCTCCGGCGCGTCGAGGTTCGGGATCAGACGGTTCAGCCGGCAAGCTCTGCAATAGGCGGATGGATCGTCCGCGCGAACCGCCCAATTGCAGACGCCGTGTTCTGTATAGTTCCGACACAGACGATACTTCGCGTTGGCGTCGTCTGCGGCGGTCCATGATGACCCAGTCGCCGCGAGTAGCTTCGACGACGCCGGCTCGATGGCCGAGACCACCCCACGATCCTGGAGAAACGCCAACGTATGGCCACACCTCGTACACTGCACGCTCTCGAAGTACAGGATTTGCTGACAGCTCTGGCAAGAAAACAGCTTCATGGGAATTGGCGAAAAAAGGCTGGCCCCGTCAGGAACTCTACTCTCGGGTCGGCCCGCCCGATTGGATTTGACCCCAACTGGGCACATCCCGCCAACGCACTCCTCGCCCAGGCCCGCTCTGGGGAGGCAAACCCCCAGGATCACCGGGGCGCTGGCACACATGATGCTTAAGCGTCGCTGGGAGGATCATGCGCTCACTCACTATAGCCACCGCTATCTTTGCACCGCTCCTCGCACTGCTCCTCGCCGCAGGATGTATGGCCACCGTCTCGAACGATGGATACGCTCCCGAGTTGGCCTACGCGGCGCCGGGAGTTCAGGTGATCGTGGATTACGACGAGCCGATCTTCTTCGCCGACAGCTTCTACTGGCGGTTCTACGGTGGCGGCTGGTACCGGTCGCCGCACCACAACGGCGGCTGGGTCTACGCGACGCCACCACCCGCGGTCCGGGGCATAAACCGACCGCAGGCATATGTACACTACCGTCCGGCGGGGTGGTCCGGCCGCCGCGAGCGTGCTCCTCAGCAACCCATCGCACGCGCTCCGCGCGACGACCAGCCACGCTTCGAGCCGCGCCGGGGTGAGCCCACGCCGAGGCCCGTGTACCAACAGCCGCCACCGCGCCCGGCACAGCCGCCACCACAGTGGAACCCTCGCGCGCAGCAACCGCAGCAGCAACCGCAACCGCGCCCGCCGCAGTGGCAACCCCCGCCTCGCGCCGGGCAACCTGGGCCAAGGGATCGCGATCGCCGCGGCGATCAGGGTTCCCACGACCACCGCGATGACGGGGAACACGGCGACCGCCACTAACTTAACTTAGGTGGCACCTGTTGCCGATGACCAGCTGAAACACCCTTCCCGTGGCTATCGGTCTGGGCCTTCGGGCTCGTTACGCGACGTTCGCCCGCCGTTCGCATCCATCGACTAACATGCATCCCATGGTGGCGCACAAACACCGGACGCACCACGTTGCCTCGGGAAGGTTCGGGCTGGGGGCGGGGATCAATTTGGCGTTCGTTGTCGCCGAAGTGGCGTTCGGAATTGCGTCTCACTCCATCGCTCTCGTCGCGGATGCGGCGCACAACATGGGCGATGTCTTGGGTCTTCTGCTCGCCTGGGCAGCCGCCACGCTCGCTCGCCGGGTCCCCTCTTCGACACACACCTACGGGTTGAGGAAAACCACACTCCTTGCGACCCTGGCCAACGCCGTTCTTTTGCTGGTCGCGATTGGCGGCGTGGTATGGGAGGCGGTTCACAGATTGCAGCGTTCGGAGCCGGTCCAGGCCAGCATCATCATCGTCGTCGCGGCGGTCGGAGTGCTGGTCAACGGCGGCTCGGCCCTGCTTTTCATGAAGGAGCGCCAGCACGATACGAACGTGCGGGCAGCGTTCACGCATCTGGTGGCGGACGCCGCGATCGCTGTTTGCGTCGTCATGGCCGGCGTCTTGGTGTGGCTGACAGGGTGGCAATGGATTGATCCGGTCACCAGCCTCGCGGTCTCGGTGGCCGTGGTGGCGATGACTTGGAGCATGTTGAGAGACGCGGTGGGGTCGGTCGTCGACGCGGTCCCCTCCCACGTAGACTATCGATCGGTTCGGCGATACCTGGAAGAACTGCCGAACGTGCGCGAGGTGCATGACCTGCACATCTGGCGGCTAAGCTCGACGGAGACGGCACTCACGGCCCATCTGGTCGTGCCTTGGTCAGCTTGCCCGCCCGACTTCGTACAGGACGTATGCACGAATCTCCACGATCGGTTCCAGATCGAACACTCGACATTGCAGCTTGAAAGGCCCGACGCGGTAGATCCCTGCGTGCTCGGTCCCGAGGACAAGGTCTGATGACAAGATCGCGGGAACAGAGTGGATAGTCCCGCCAAAACGCCTCCGTCGGCCCTTACTGTCGAGAATTTGTCCGTCGCTTTTGGTGGAACGGCCGTCATCGATCGGCTGTCATTCACCGTCCCGCACGGAAGCGCGCTCGCGATAGTAGGACCGAACGGTGCCGGCAAGAGCGTCCTGGCGAAGGCGCTCATCGGCTCCTTGAGACACGAGGGCGTCGTCAAGTGGGAGGCAGAGACGAAGATCGGTTACGTCCCTCAGAAACTCGACATCGAACGCGATTTGCCCATCACGGGACGCGATTTTCTTCACGCAAAGGCGGTCGTCTCGCGCGCGTCGGCGGGTGAAGTCAAGAAGGCGCTGACACTCGTTGGGCTGAAGGTCGAATCTGTTGCGAGGCCCATCGGGGCCCTGTCCGGCGGACAATTCCAGAGACTGCTCGTGGCCGCTGCGCTCATCGGGGGCCCCACTGTCCTTCTCCTCGACGAGCCCACCGCCGGCGTGGACGAGCCGGGCCAGGACACCATCAATCACACGATCGAACGCCTTCGTGACGAGCAAGGTCTCACGATCTTGTTCATCTCGCACGATCTGAGTGTCGTCTTTCAGTTCGCGACGAACGTTCTATGTCTGTCCCGGGGGCGCGCATGCTTCGGTACCCCCGCACACATCCTTACACCCCAGCTGCTTCGGGAGCTGTACGGCGCTCCGGTCAGCTTCCACGTTCACGATGACGTTCGACCCTAGCGCGGTAGCCCTGTCCCTTGGGGCCGGTGCGGCCGCCGGCCTGGTTGGCTGCTTCGCGATCATGCGCCGGATGACGCTGGCCTCCGACGCTATCTCGCACATCGCGCTGCCGGGTATCGGATTGGCGATTCTTTTGCGCATTCACCCACTCCTTGGTGGCGTCGCGGCGCTCGTCGTGGGGACGATCCTCGTTTGGGGTATCGAGAACACCACCCGTCTTGCGACAGAGACAGTCATCGGTGTCGTGTTCTCCACCGCGCTTGCGATAGGCAGTCTGATCACCTCGGGGGACGACCTCATCGAAGCACTCTTCGGTGGCGTGGGGCGCCTGACCGCGATCGAGGCGACGCTCGGCCTGGTCGTCGCGCTGGCCGTAATCGTGTTCGTGGTTTGGCAAAGACATCGGCTCGTGTTGGCCCTCGTTTCACCAGAAATAGCCCACACCGCTGGCATCGACGTCCGACGTTTGAACCTCTATTTCTTGCTGATCTTTGCCCTGACGATCGCGCTCGGCCTTCGCTACCTCGGGGTCCTGCTGGTCGGCTCGTTGGTGATTATCCCAGCGGCCACGGCCAAACGGCTTGCGCACAACCTTCGAGGAATGCTGTTGATCTCTGTGGCCGTATCGATCGCATCAACGACAGTCGGCACGTGGCTGTCCGTCGCGCTACACCGTCCGCCCGGTTCAATGATCGTTCTGATGGCGGCGGGCTTCTTCTTTCTCAGCCTCCTACGAAGGTTCGTGGGCTAGCACCAGGACCCCGATCCCTCAGGGTCCATCCGTTGGTCCAACATGATCATGCAACATGGGGGGTACGCGTTCATAGGCGCCGGCCCTTAGCATTCAGGCTGGCAACTACATCATACTCACGGTAGCATGAGCATATGAGTCAGCGCCTTCAGGTCTTGATACCCGAGGGCCTCGATGCCCGCATCGCGAAGGCGGCCCAGCGCGGCCGCATCTCGAAGGGCGAATGGGTCCGGCGCGTGCTGGAGAGTGCGCTCAACGACAACGCGCACGCGCCGGATGCGCTGGCGCGGTTGGCCTCGCTGGGAGCTCCCACGGCCGACATCGATCAGATGCTGGCCGAGATCGAGGCCGGCCGTCGGTGAAGGTCTTCATCGACTCGAATGTGCCCATGTACGTCGCCGGGCGCGAGCATCCGAATCGCGCCCCTGCCAAGAATTTCCTGGAGAAGGTCCGACGGGGCGAGGTCGAGGCGCACACCAGCACGGAGGTTCTCCAGGAGATCCTGTATCGCTACGCCAGTCTGAAAAGGTTGGACCTGGCCGCCCAGGTCTACGACCTGTTCGTTCACATCTGCCCGGTGGTGTTTCCGGTCAACCTCGCGGACACCGATCGCGCCAAGACCCTGGTCTGCGGCAAGACCGCCGCGGCGCCGCGCGATGCGCTCCACGCCGCGGTGATGTTGAACAACGGCGTGCAGCACATCGCCACGTTCGACGACGACTTCAACCGGATAACGGGGATCAAGAGGTACGAGATGACGTAGAGACGCACGCCGCGTAAGGTGCCCGGGGCATATGGCCTGTTGCCCCGCGCAGGAGGTGCCACCGCTGTCGGCGTCGCTCCCGCACTCAGCGCCGCTCGGCTGTGGCGCGAATGTGGTCCTGCAACGGCCGCCGAATCCCGACACCAAGTGATTTGCGTGACCAGCTCGTGATCTCGGTGGCGTTACGAATGCTTCACTTAGCACGGGTCAACGTGGCGCGCGCGTAACCTCTCTACCAACGGGGCCAAGCAAACTCGGTCGATCGAGGTGCGAGTATTCCCGGCGCACATTATGCACCGTACGCGCAGGGTAAGGACTCCCGGATGTAGCCGGGGTTGCGGGCTTTACGATTCACAACAAGCCAGGAGTACGCCTTGAGCACGACGGGAATTCAGTTCATACAAGGCATGAAAAAGTCACCCCAGTGGAAACCCACGATCAACGTCGCCGAGAGCGACCCCGCCGCCGGTTTGCTCAGCGTGGACGAAGGTGTCGTGTTCCCTCCACGCGAAAAGCGCGATGATACCGACATCGCGGCCGCCGCCGAGCGCGCGCTCCATTGGGCCGTGTGCCCTCTTGAGGCCGTTACCGCGAAAGTACAGCAGGGCTTGATCACCCTGCGAGGGCAAGTCACTCGGAACTACGAACGCAACGCTGCTGAGTGCGCGGTTCGTTCTCTTGCGGGTGTTGTCGGTGTAAACAACCTCATCACGCTCGAACCGCAGACTTCGACGGCTTTTCGACGACAGTTCGCGACGGAAGCGACGTCTGCTCACGACGACAAAGTAGGAAGCAGAATGCCCCGTCCGGGGCATGTCACGTCGTCGCGATCCTTCGAAAGTGCCGCGGATAGCGCGCGGATGTGATCGGGTTCATGGGTGGGAACGCACAAAATCAACGAAGCCGCGTTCGACGTCGGTGTGGACAAGCTCGACACTGACCCGATCACCAACATCGAGATTCTCGAATCCTCGCACTATTCTTCCTTCCGTCGCCGGGTGAGCAATGCGGACCCAGGTTCCCTTCTCCGACGCTCCCGTGACCATTCCATCGAATCGTTCTCCGACGCGCGACGAGAGCAGAAGTGCCGCAGCGGACTTGCTGACCTGTCTTTCCACCTTTGCGGCATTGACCTCCTGCAGACTGCAGTGGCTTGCCAGGGCAAGCAATTCGTCATTGTTGTACGGGGGAGCCTCGGCGGCGATCGCCGCCTTCAGCAAACGCTGCGTGACCAAATCGGGAAAGCGGCGGTTCGGAGCCGTCGAATGCGTATAGTCGGAGACCGCCAGTCCGAAGTGTCCCTCCGACGCTTGGGTTGGCAGTTCCAGTTCGTATTCGCCACGACCGAGCAGTTTGACGACCGAGAGGGAGAGATCGGGAAATCGCGTGGGATCCTCGCGGCGACGCTTCGTGAGAAACCGCGCCAGCGCCTCGCCGTTGGCCTCGGATGGCAGACTCTCGCCGAGCTTCCCGGCGAGAGCCACGATCCTGTCCCATCGTTCCGGCGAGCGCAGCACCCGTCGAAGTGAAGGGAAGCCCTTTTCGGCCAGGAACCTGGCGGTCACGCCGTTCGCGGCAATCATGAAATCCTCGATCAGCTCTTTCGCCCGATTGGGTTCGTCCGGCCTCAAATCGGACAGCTCGTCCCCGTCGAAGATGGCCTCCGCCTTGGGCGTCTGCAGAGTCAACGCGCCGTGCTGATGGCGCAGCCCCCGCATGGCCTGTGCCGCACGGTCCTGGATCCGGAGTTGCGTTTCAAGGCCGAGAACTTCTGCCACCCTCGACGGCATCGGAGCCGCTCCCTCGAGCCAAGCGGCGACCGAATTGTAGGCGAGCTTCGCGCGATTGCGCACGGTCGCGCGATAGACCTCCGACTGCTTCACGATGCCGCCCGCGTCCACGACCATCTCGATCACGATCGCAAGGCGCTCCTGTCCCTCCCCGAGCGACGTGAGATCCGTGGAGAGCCTTTCCGGCAGCATCGGAAAGATCGCGGCCGCCGTGTAAACGGAGGTGGTATTGGTGTGGGCGTGCTCGTCGATCGCGGTGCCGCGCTTTACTGACGCATCGACGTCCGCGACGGCGACCAGAATTTTCGTGGCGTCGCCGGCCATGGGTTCGGCGACTGACAGTTGGTCCAAGTCCCGGGAAGTGTCGTTGTCTATCGACGCCCACAGGAGGTCACGGAGATCGCGGAGGGCGGACCCCTGAACGGCGGCAGCCTGTGGGATGGCATTGGCCTGCGCCATTACCGCAGTTGAAAAGTCAGGCAACAGTCCTCGCTCGGTCATGAGCCGGTGTGCAATAGCCGTAAGCCTGTTCATCGTCGGCACCGTTGACTCGCTTCCTTGTGTCGTAGCGGACAATACGTCCCGGCCGCACAATACGACGTATCTGAGGCGACCGGATCAACTTCTTCTGCGGAGGACGCGCGGCGTACGGATGGACCGACCTGAAACGACTGGCGGCATCGGCACTCACGTCTCCGCCTGAGCGACGGAGCCGCTTGCGCCACGGGCTGCTAGTGGGTCTTGCTCGGCGAGCCGGTTTCGATGCCGTCGGTAGCGAGAAACCCGCCGTTGACCCCCGCGACGCTCAACGTCGTGACGGTGGCGAGGCCGGCCGTGTTGTCGAACGTGAAGCCGGTCGTGGCGGTTCCGAACTGCACACCGGTGATATGGATGCCTGACGGGTTGAACAGGTTGACCGCGTCGCCGCTGGTGCTGAGTCCCACCCCCGAACCGGTGTAGCTGCCGATCAGGAAGCCCGCGGGCGGGGTGGCGCCGAACCAGGCCGTCACGAAGTTACTCGCGGTCGTGGCGGTGCCCTCGATGAGAACCGCTGACTGACCGGGAGCGATGTTGCCAACACCGACAATCGGGACGGACGATGCAAACGCGTTCGAGTTATCGTCCATCTTCCAGCCGCTGATGTCGACGGCTGCGCCGCCGACGTTGGTGACTTCGAACCAATCGGCCAGGTAGGGGCTGTTGCTGCTGGCCCAGGGCGCGACCTCGGTGACGATCAGCCTGCCGACGTTGCCGGTGCCCGGCGATCCGATCTCGCTGGCGTCCCCGGCCGCGACGAAGGCGCCGTTGACGCCGGCCGCGCTGAGCGTCGAGATCACCGGCAAGGGAAGCGTGTTGCCGCCGGCGCCGGCGTGGTTGTCGAAGGTCGCGAACGGCGCGGTGGACGGCGCGAGGCCGAAGCCCACGCCCGTCACCAGATTGCCGGCGCCGTCAAAGAGCACGACCTCATCGCCGTTTCCGCTCAGGCCCACGCCGGAGCCCGAGTAGCTCCCGATCTGAGTCACACGCGGAGGGCTTGCCCCGAACCACAGGGAGCGGAACGATGCGGCCGCGGTGGCCAGGTTCGCGGTCTCGATAAAGATGACCGCCTCGCCGGGGGCGATGGAGGTGACGCCGTTCAGTGCGATGGCGTTGGCGATGGAGTGCGAGTTGTCGTCCATCTTCCAGCCGGTGAGGTCAACAGCGGACGTGCCCGTGTTGGTCACCTCGAACCAGTCGGCAGCGAGTGGGCTGTTGGAGCTGGACCAGGGAGCGACCTCCGAGATCACGATGGTGCCGG
>JADGRC010000182.1 GCA_017881245.1 Pseudomonadota bacterium | reverse complement strand
GCCACCAGTTTCACGGGAGGAGGCTTCAACTATACGGGCGGGGGCCAGTCCGTTGGCGACGCCGCGATCGTGGCCAACACGCAGCAGCTCAGCTTCGGAACGGCTTCATTGAAAGCAACCAGCTACATCGGGATCTCCATCGACAGCGAAGGAACCGGCACCAACACGCTGCCGGTTCAAGGCACCACCGAGGCGCTGGTGCTGGGCCTCGACGGGCTCTCGATCCTCGCGAACTCGACCGCGTCCGGCGTGCCGGCCGCGCCGGCGGGCCTCGGGCTCGGTCTGGCGGTGGCGGGGAAGACGTTCGTCGTAAACGCTCACAACGCGGATGGTAGCGAGAACACCTCCGCGGCTCCGACATTCCCGGGTAGCGCGGGAGGCGCCAACGCGAACTACGGCGCGTTCCTGGATACGGACGGAAAATGGAAGTACACGCTGCAGAGCTCGATCGATGTGATCCGCCTGATATACGGGGGGCTGCACCACAACGGCACTGGTGGTATCGGGGATTTCAACGCCAATAGCGACGTTCGTCGGTCCCTCGCCAATCAATGGGAGGCCATCTTCAACACTGGAGTCGCCGTCAGTGGCAGCAAGCAACTCAATCACGCCTACCGTCGCTCGGACTTAGCGGGCACGACAAACGCCTTCATCGCGCTCGTGGGTTTCGGCGCGCGCGGTATCGGGACGCTGACCGGCACCGGGACGTCCAACAAGAAGACCAGCCCGTTCGCCAATGATGCCGCTGCCGCCGGGCTGGTGGTGGGAAATGCCAACGGCGCCATCACGCTTTCCACGCCCGCCAGCGTCCAGGTCACCTACGGCCCGACCACGTCGGCCGCCACCAATCTTGCCGCCGCAAGAAACGACGTGAACTCGGCCGTCGCGAACAACGCCGGCTCGGGCGATCAGCTTGACCTCGACCCCATACGCCGCCCGGCGGCACACACGGGAACCCGAAGCATCGATCAGGTGGCCTCCACGGGTGGCACGCTCGGTCTGGTTTTGCCGATATTCTATCCCGATACGCCGAACATCACGACGGCGCAGGCATACCCGACGATTTTGGCCGATCCCGGGGCGTTCGATTCCCTGCCGGCTGGACCGAACGGGTTTGACACCTCCCCCACCGGCGACACGTTGAACAGCCAATACGCGCAACCGTACTGGCTTGCGGACGGCAGCGGGGTCACCGGCGGGACGGTGGCAACCCGGCACCAGCAGCTCGACTCGACGGGCCTGCACTTTACCACCGTCAATGTCACGAACGCCAAGGGAGTGAGGACTCCCGATCTCGACATCGCCGTCGTCGATGATGGGTTGCCGACCATCCACCTGGCCACGCCGCCGGTGCAGTTCTACAAGCATCACTACAACGCTATCTCGAAGCTCAACAACGTTCCGACGACTGCGTACAGCACGGACGACGGACGCGCGTACAACTCGCCCGTCCGGAACGACGACACGGGCGCCTACGTCAAGGACGCCAACAACCGCGAGCTTGCCGCCGGCTTCTACAAGATTCGCAGCCTGGGGCAGCCTGTCCCAACGACCAACAGCGCGTTCTTGCCATACACACCAAACCTGCAGCAGACCACGTCCGACTTTCAAACTGGCGCGCTCGTCGCCAACGATCCGCAGAGCATCGGCTTCACGGGTCGCGGCGTCGACACGAATCCAGCGGGCAGTGGCTTCAACACGACCATCCAGGCGCTCTGGCTCTCAGGTTCGGCGGCGTCCACTCCGCCTTTCAACCCGGCCTTGTCCACGCCGCCTGCCGATCAGAACGTCCTCAACCTGATCGTCAATCCGGACGGCTCGTTCCACGCCGCGCCGCTTGACACGGCTCAGGGGGCAGCTGTCTATCCGCTGGCTCGCCGGACGTATTTGGCCACGCTGGTCGGCTTCACCGCCAGCCCGGCATGGACGACGACGTTCAATCCCGCCGCAGTGGCGACCACCGATGGTGGGTCGGCGGTCCGCGGGCTGAGGGGCGACGAGGCGCTCCTCGCGACCGCGTTCGGCAACAGCGACAACACCGCGAACGCGTTCCTGGCCAACGGTTTCGTGCCCCTTCCGCACAAGTCCCAGTACATCGGTTCCACGCCGCAGCCGTCGGGCAATGGTGGCGTCTTCGCGGTCGACTATCCGGAGAACAATTTGGACGCCCCGACGGCCTCGTTCCTCGCGACCGGGCCAGCCGCGACACACGGTGGGGCGAATCGCGACGCGACCGTGGCCAGCCCGCCGGTGATTGTGCCGTACACCTCGCCGTAGTCGTAGGGATGAAAGGAAGGACGAAGAACATGAGCATCTTGCGAGCAGCGCCGGTATCCGCGACGTTGCTCGCGCTCGCGCTCAACTCGGTGGGGCCGGTCAAGGCAAGCGAGGCGGGTGCCTTGACCGGTGGGCCGGGGGAAGCCTTTGGCCGCCAGGGACGTGCGACGACGGATGTGGCGGGGGCGGGCGATCTGGTGGCCCGGGCCGACATCGCGTTTCGGAACGGGCATCAGCGTGACGCGTGGGATTTGTACGACCAGGCGGCGCGCATCAATCCCGCGAACCCGGACGCGGCGCGAGGAATCTGCCGGGTGGCGATCGCCCTGTCACAAGGAAAGGCGGCGGCCGAGGCCTGCCAGCGGGCCTTGATTCTGGGGCGAAGCTCGGAGGACATGCGTAATAGGGTGGCGGCGTGGATGGGGGGACCGATTCCGCCCGCCATGGAGGACCTGGTTTCGGCGTCCTTCATGGCGGACGGCGCGGTTCGGTTGGCGGCGACCGAGCCTTGGGGTTACCTGGCGCGTGCTGACGTGGCCATGCGCCTCGGTGACCGGGATCTTCTGGACGCATCCATTCAGGACCTGCTTCGCGTCGTGCCCGATCATGAGGCGGCGAGGCAGTTGCTCGCCCGCGCAACACCGCCCACGCCAATTTGGATCTGGGCGGGGCGCATTCTGATGGCCCTCGCGCTGATCTTTACGGCGGTGCACCTGGTTGTAATAAGACGACGGACCCCCGCGGCGCGTCCGTCCGGTGGGTCGAGGAATGGGGACAGCGATACGAGGGAGCAAGGAGGCGAGGCCAAGAGCGAGAACGAGAGACCGATGGTTTGGACGCGTACGGCGCTGGCGATCGCCACGATGGTGGTGTTCACCGCGCCAACCGCGAGGGCAGCGAGGGCCGAATCGGAACCGTCCCCACAGCCGGTGATTGACGATGCCCACCCCGAGGCGAGCATCCAGCAAGTCGAAAAGGGGGGCAATCCGCTGGCGGTGGGGGATCTCTTGATGGAGCTAGCGGATCGCGGTGAGAAGGCCACCAAGCGTGGGGACCACGCCGCCGCCGCGCGGTATTGGACCGCCGCGACGAAGGCGGTCCCCGATCGCGCGTACGGGTGGGCCAGGCTCTGTGATTCTTTGGATGCGGCTGGCCGCCGGGCCGACGCTGTCGTCGCGTGCAGAAGGGCGCTCGTGAGCCAGGGCACCACGGTCGGCGACATCACGCACTTCGTACACCTGTTGTTGTCGACGGACGCGCCGCTCACCAAGAGCGAGCGCAAGGAAATCGACGTCGCAATCGGGCAGGTCGCGAAGGAGCCGCAGGCGGCCCTCGAGACGGAGGGACTTCGTTGCAAGTTGGCCGCGCACGAGCACGAGATTTCCGGGCTCCGCTCCTGCAGCGCCAAGCTGGCCGCGGCGGCGCCGAATGAGCTTAGGACCATCTGGGCCGAGTGGGCGTTGGCGGTTGAAACCGGCGATCGCGCGACGGCGAAGGGGCTCGTCGACCGAGTCCGTGCGACCGGACGGAACGGCAAGATAGCGAGCGCGATGGAAGAGATCATGGCGGGCCTTCCGGCCCCACGGGTTTCGAAGGTCGCGCGCGCGGTTCGTTGGGGGGCGGCGGGTGCGATCGCTTTTCTGTGCTCGCTCCTGCTGTACGCCGGCATCGTTCGGGTGTTGTCGTTCTGGCGTCGGCGCCGGAACGTCGCGTCCCGAAGAGGGTTGGCAATTCGTGTCTGACGAGGCGGTCGACGAGGCAGCCTTGGAAGGAGGGCAGGGGACGCCGAGTGGTCCAAGTGGGCAGATGTTCTTGGGGTGCTGTCCAAGAAGTGTTCGGGGGTGCCGTATCCAGGATTCGGAAGTTCCGTCCTGGGCCGGCGTGATGAAAACGGTTCCACAAATTCCGAGGAGGCTACGAAGATGATTCGAAGATCGAAATTGACAACAATCCTGACAGCGGCAGCGCTGTCGATGGCCATCGCGGTCGTCAACTGCTCGAAGGG